>RFPZ01000032.1 GCA_009925905.1 Candidatus Aquidulcis frankliniae | reverse complement strand
TGCGTAGATCTCTTGGAACATACTGGGACAACAGGATCGGAGGTTCGCAATGAGTGATCGAGTGGCGCTCTATCCGGGCAGTTTCGATCCGGTGACGTTTGGGCATATTGACCTCATCCGCCGCAGTCTAGTCATAGCAGACCGACTGGTGGTTGCAATCCTGCCGAACTCAGACAAAGAGGCACTCCTCACCCTCGAAGAGCGCACCGCACTTTTGCGGAACGTGATTGAAGCTGAGCTCGGCGCTGCGAGCGCTCGAGTGCAGATCCTCTCGGCGGAAAACCTTGCTGTTCGTGTGGCTGCGGAGGCGGGGGCAACCCTGATCATTCGTGGTCTGCGCGCCGGCTCCGACTTTGAAGCCGAGCTTCGCATGGCGCACGCGAATCGGTTGCTGGCGCCCGAAATTGAAACCGCCTTCTTGATGACAGCACCGGAACACGCCTCAACCTCGAGCCGGCTCGTTCGCGAAGTGGCGCGCTATGGCGGGCCGCTCGATCGCCTTGTACCTGCTGCGGTCGTGCCAGTTCTCACCGCTGCTGCGCGACGCCGAGCGTCGAAGGCGTAGCTCGTGGAGAGCGAATTGGCGGCACTGCCGCCGCCCCGCTATCTCGTCGACCTATCACCTCTGCTCGCCGAAACGTCGGGGGGCAGTTTCATGCTTGAACCGTTCACCGTTGAGGATCGACTCGACGACGAACTCTTTAAAGCGGCGGTGCAGGTTCGAATCGACCGAACAAATCGCGGCGTACGCATCGTCGGATCTGTGCGAGGGAGTCAGGAAGGGCTCTGCGGGCGCTGCCTCGCCCCTGCCGCTGCGCAACTTGACACCGCCGTTGACGAAGAGGCACTTGAGGAACGGCATGCAACAGAGGGGGCTCTCCTGATCGGAAAAGGGAACAGCGTTGATGTAGGTCGATTGGCCTTGGAGGCACTCGACCTCTCCCGTCGCCTGGTGCTGCTCTGTACGCCGCCCTGCCCAGAGCGCTGCGGTCTCTGCGGGGCGAACCACCCCGCCAGCGACTGCCCAGAGCGGGGGCTGGACCCTCGTTTGGCTGGCCTAGCCGCCCTCCTCCCCCCTGAAGGGGACGAAGGCGCGCCGATCGGGTAGGATTCCCCTCCAAGGCGCGCCCAGTCGGGCGCCAACGAGCGAGGTCAAAAAACATGGGCGTACCAAAGCGGAAGAAGTCGCACGCACGTCAGGGTGACCGACGTTCGCACCATGCCTTGACGCTCCCATCCATGGATCGCTGCCCACAGTGCAACGCCGTCAAGCGTGCGCACCATGCCTGCCTCGAGTGCGGAACCTATCGCGGCCGCGAGGTCATCCGCCGACCTGCGCCGGACGCGGACGTCGCCGACGCCTAACTCGCAATGAGCGCGTCGGGCGGCACTGTCCGCCTCGCCCTCGATGCGATGGGTGGCGACCACGGTCCCACCGAGGTTGTCCCAGGTGGCCTGCGCTGGGCCAAGGAGAATCCCAACGACCATCTGACGCTCGTCGGTGACGAGCAGGTCATTCGTGCGATTGCTGGCGGCGAACTCCCAGCGAACGTCTCCATTGTTCATGGACCAGGCGTGATCACCATGGAGGAGAATCCAGCGATCGCTGTACGCGAGCGCAAGGATGCATCAATGGTTGTTGCGGCCACACTGGTACGCGACAAACTCTCCGATGCGGTCGTCACCGCTGGGCACACCGGCGCGGGTATGGCTGCGGGAGTGTTGATCATCGGCCGCATTAAGGGGGTGATTCGCCCAGCCATTGCGGTGCAATTCCTCTTGCGCGAGAAGCCACTGCTGCTGCTCGATGTTGGTGCAAACCCAGATTCGACCCCAGAGAATCTCTATCAGTACGCGCATATGGGCCAGATCTTTTCTGAGCGAGTCCTTGGCGTCGTCAATCCGCGTGTCGCACTCCTCTCCATCGGCGAAGAGAAGGGTAAGGGTGACATGCGCATACAGCGCGCCACCGAGCTTCTTGACCAGTCGTCGCTGAACTTCACCGGGAATGTGGAGGGACGGCACCTCGCCGCGGATGAGGCCGATGTTGTCGTTTGCGACGCGGTGCTCGGTAACGTTGCGATCAAACTCGTGGAGGGCGTAACAACCACCATCACCGATATGTTCCGCGCAGAGTTTCGTCGCCTCCCATTCGGCCCGATCGCTGCGCTGCTGATGCGTGGCTCCATTGCGCGCATCCGTACCCAGCTTGACTACGAGCGAGTTGGTGCAGCCATTCTCCTGGGAGTGCAGGGGACCGTCGCCATTACCCATGGTCGTGCCCGGTCTCGAATGGTCTACTTCGCGTGCGCAACGGCGGCACGCGCGGTTCGGGAGCGGGTCACTGAACAGATCACTTCGTCGATCGCGGAGAACACCATTGCCGCCCCCGACGGTCTCCCCGTCGGGCCGGCGTAAGGTGGCAACGAGGCGAGCCCCAGCCGCGCCTAAGGATGCAGCGGCGCGCGCTCACACAGCAGGTCGACGTGATGCACTGACCGCTCTCTATGAGTCGGACTTTGGGATACGCACCGCGTTGGCGGTGCTTGAGCGACGGGTTGCTTCGGGCGACGTGACCGAGGAGACCCTCATCTGGTCTCGGCCGTTGCTGGAGGTTGTCGAGGCAAATCGCCCACAGATTGATGCCGCGATAGAGCGCTTCGCCCCCACCTTCCCCCTTGCAACCATGGCCAGAATTGACCGTTCCCTCCTTCGGTGTGGCCTAGGGGAGGTGATACACTCCCGCACGGCGGCGCCGACCGAGGCGATCGCTGCGTGGACCGCACTCGCCCGCACGTATAGCGGCGAACCGGCCCGCAAACTGGTCAACGGCGTACTCGGCACCGCGCACCGCGAGGTTGCCGCCACGGCGGAGAGAGACGGAGGGAGTAACTCATGAGCGACAAGGGTCAGATCTTCCAGGAGCTCCAGAGCTACATCGTTGAGCAGCTCGGTGTTGAGAAGGAGAAGGTGACCGCAGAGGCTGCCTTTATCGAAGACCTCAATGCAGACTCACTCGACCTTGTTGAGTTCGCAATGGGTCTCGAGGAGAAGTTCGGCGTAACGATTGCTGACGAAGAGCTCGGCAAGATCAAGACGGTACAAGACGCCGTTGACGCCATCGCCGAGAAGAAGGGCTGAGATGGGGCGGCCCCTTGGCCGCCGGCGTGAGGTGCGAACCTTGCGCAGTGCAGCCATAGGGGCGTGCCACCACTCCGCACAATGACGCTCGTAGTGGCGCCACTTTCGATGACCCCAGCGCAACGTGAACGTCTCAACATCCCGGCGGGAGGCGAGGCACTCGTCGAGCTGGCGCTAACGCACCCATCGCGCCGCCACCAAGAGGGGGCTGCCGCGGATAACGAGCGCCTCGAGTTCCTCGGCGATGCCATTCTTGGTGCAGTGGTTGCCTCGCGTCTCTATGCCGATGACAGCGCAGCGGAGGAGGGGGACCTCTCCGAACGCCGAGCCGCTGTCGTTTCGCGTGCAGCACTTGCAGAGGTTGCCCAGCGCATTGGTATCGATGAGGTCTTGCTACTCGGTGAGGGCGAGGCATCGCGCGGTGGCGCACGCCGCCCTGCGGCACTCGCCGCAGCATTTGAGGCGTTGATCGGCGCGATTTACCTGAACCACGGCTTCGCCGCCGCCGCCACATTTATTGAAGGGCATATGGGCGCCGAGCTCGCTGCGCCTCGCGCGGCGCTCGGCAAAGGAATCAAGACCCTTTTGCAAGAGTGGACCCAGGCGCGCAATGGTTCGCTGCCGCGATATGACGTCGTCGCCACCACCGGCCCCGAGCACGATCGCACCTACGAATGCGTCGTACGGGTAGACGGCAGCGATGTAGCACGCGGGTCAGGACCAAGTCGTCGCGCCGCTGAGGCCGCCGCCGCCGAAGCCGCGATTGACCTGCTTGGAATTACTGCGGGAGGTGCACGGTGAGCCGACTTCGTCTCCGCGAAGTACGCCTCAGCGGATTCAAGACGTTCGCCGACAAGACGACGATCGCCTTTACCCCAGGGATCACCGCCATCGTTGGACCAAACGGGAGCGGAAAATCGAACGTGGTTGATGCCCTGCGCTGGGCGCTCGGCGAGGCCGGCCGCGGTATTCGTTCGAAGCGTGTGGACGAGGTTATCTTCGCGGGATCCGAGAAGCGCCGCCCGCTCGGCCTTGCCGAGGTATCGCTCTCCATTGCCAACGACGACGGGCTCTTCGACCTCCCGTTCACCGAAATCGAAATCGCTCGCCGCGCCGATCGCGGCGGCGGTCAGGAGTATCTGCTCAATCGCGAGAAGATCCGACTACGTGATCTCAACGAGCTCCTTGACGGTGCGGGTCTGGCAGAGAATGGCCTCCTCTTTATTGGTCAAGGAGCCGTTGACCAGGCGCTGAGCCTGAAGGCAGAAGAGCGTCGTGCGCTCGTGGAAGAGTTTGCCGGCACCGCGCGCCATGAGCGACGCCGTGCTCGGGCCGAGGCTGAGATGAAAGAGGCGATTGACAATCGTGCTCGTGTGGAGGAGATCCTTGGCACGCTGCGCCCACAAGAACGTCGCCTTGCCTCGCTTGCCAAGCAGGAGGCGGGTAGAGAGGAACTGCTTGCCGAAGCGGTCGAGCGGATTGCCGCGCTTGGTGCTGCGCGTGGCGCATGGATTGCGTCGCGTCGAGTGCGAATCGGCGGTCAACTATCAACAGTCACTGGCGAATTGCACTCTATTCGCGAACAACTACGGACTGCCGACGATGAGGCGCATCGTCGTCGTGAACGTTTGGGGATCGCCCGCACTGAACTAGATGTGGCACGTCGTGCCCTTGAAGCGGCGCGCGAGGCGCGTGAAGCAGCCGAACGGTCGCACGCGCGCGTCGACGCCGAGTCTTCAGCGCTAGCGCGAGACGTTGAACGCATCGCGTCTGAGGTCGCTGTCGCGGAGGCAGAAATTGCTTCAGTGGAAGCGCTGCGTGCCGCTGCAGCGCCTCCTGTCGATGCAGAGGCAGTGGCAGCACTGGAAATCTTGGACGCCGACCTCTCTTCGGCTCGGCGCGAACTCGAAGCGCTGACCGATGGCGGTGGAGCGGGGAGCAGTGACTCTGCCGTGCGTGCGCAGCGATCCCGAGAAGTGGAACGCGCAGATGTCGCGGCCCGCCTTGATCGACTCCAAGCTGAACGGACCGCAGTTGCTGCAGATGGCTCGATCGAGGATCCGTCTGCAGCGGAGAACACGCTCATTCTTGCTGCGACCGCTGCCAGCGACGCTGCCGCACGCCTTGCCGCAGCATCACGTGAACTTGTCGAAGCCGAGACCGCCGCCGCAGCCGCTCGTGCAACCGCCGGCGAGAGCGAGCGTGCGGCTCGTGCCGCAGAGGCAGAAGCAGCGTCGCTTTCAGGCCGACTTGCCGCACTGGAAACGCGCCGTGCCGCACTTCAAGAGCGTGCTCTCGCTAAGGCGGCTAATGCGATCGGTGGGCGCAGTTTGCTCGCCGGTGTCGAACTTCGTGAAGAGGGGCGCACAGCGGTTCTCGCCGCCCTAGGTGCGCTGGCTCGAGGATTCGTTGTGGATCAGCGTGGTGCAAGCCTGCTCGATGATGAACAAGGGGCACTCCTCATTGACGGGGCAGACCCGATTGGCGCAATCACACACCCAACACTTCCTTCGCTGAGCAGTGAGATCCTGAGTGATCCAGATGGTCTGCTCGGACGTCTCCTCGCCAGTGTGGTTGTTGCTCCAAGCGTTGCTGCTGCGCTGAGCGCCCTTGTTGATCTTCCGCTCGGCGGCACGATCGTGACGAGAGCGGGTGCGGTGGTGCGACATGGTGGTGTCGTCATTCGCGAGACAGAGCCAGATGATGCCCTCGTAGATTCCGAGATCAGTCGAGCCGCTGCCGCAACGGAGCGACTCCGCGCCACGTCATCGTCACTGCGCAACGAAGCCATTGTGGCGGCAGGCGCCCTCACATCAGCGGAGACGCGCCTCACACAGGCTCGTGGCGCCGAGGTCAGCACGCGTGCATCGCTCCGCGCTGCTGAGTCTGCACGGGCCGAAGCGGAGCGTCGTCGCGACGCTGTCCGTCGAAGCACCTCGGATCGTGCAGAGCGCATTGCGCGATTAGATGCTGCGGTCACCGCAGCCCAGGCACGTCTGAATGAGATCGCACTCACCCCCGAGCAGGCCGTAGCCACGGATGCCGCGACGCAGTGGCGCACCCGAGTTGAAGAGCTGACCGCTCGCCGCGCCGATCTGGCCGCCGCAGTTGAAGCGGATCGTGCGGCACTGCGAACTTGGGAGTTGGCGCGAGCGCGCGGCGACGCCACCGTCGCCGGTGCCTCAGCCCGAATAACTCGGGCCGCTGAGGAGCGCGGTGCACTGGAGACGCGCGTAGCAAACCTCCGCGCTCAACTTGCCGAGCAGTCTGGCCTCGCCGCCGCAGCGCGCGCCGCCGCAGCCCAGCGTGAGGAGAGTGTTCAGGTAAAGGCTGCGCTACAAGTTGAGATTGAGAGTGAGATTGCCACGGATGAGGAGGCGAAGCGAAACTTACGTGCCCGTGAGCAGCAACTTGATGAAGCCCTCCGCCCACTTGAACGCGATGCGCAGGCTGTTGAATTTGAGCGTGAGAGGTTCATTGAAGAGTTGAGTGGTGACCTTGCTGCCTTTGGTCGACGTCTCTCTGAAGACGCTCGATTGGCCGTTGGAATCCCTGATGAACTTCGTACCGCAGCACCAACAAATGATGCCGAGACTCCCACCGACGGCGAAACCGCAGCGCGTGAGGGGCTCGCTCGTCAACAGGCCGCTGCTCTCTCTCGCTACTGGGAGGGTCAGCACGCCGCATCTGACCCAGCATCAATTGTAGCCCCCGACCCCGAAGAGTTGCGCGCATTGGAGCGGCTGCGACGCAAGATCGGTCCACTTGAAGCGGGTGGCGCCAGTGTTTTAATTGAGCATCAAGAACTGCGGGCTCGACTCGAATCCTTGGAGGTCCAGACGCGCGATCTTGACGGTGCAATTGAAAAGGCTGCGACACTGATGCGAGAGCTTGATCAGCTGGTGGAGTCCACCTTCACGGAGCAGTTCGCCGCGCTACAAACGACCTTCGCCGCCAACTTCCAGCTCCTCTTCGGTGGTGGAGATGCGCAGCTCCGTCTTGCCGATGAGGGCGACTCCCGCCGCCCCGGCATTGAAATCGATGCACGCCCGCCACTGAAGCGTCGCCAGCAGCTCTCGCTCCTCTCGGGCGGAGAGCGCGCGCTCACCGGCGTAGCACTCCTCCTCGGCATGTTGGCGGTGCGACCACTCCCATTTGTTGTGCTCGACGAGGTTGATGCCGCACTCGACGAGGCGAACGTTACCCGCTTCGGCGATGCGATTCGCGAACTGAGCGAGCGCACGCAAGTTGTTGTGATCACGCATAACCGCGGTACTGTCGAAGTGGCCGACAGCCTCTGGGGCGTCACGGTCGGCGAGGATGCAGCAAGCCGCGTCTTCGGGCTGCGACTCGATGAGGCGAAGCGCATCGCTGATCAGGCGCGCGCGGAGCGCGAGGCGGCGCGTTGAAACTTGCCTTCTGGCGAAAGAGTTCCCCCGACGATGAGAAGCGCGTGGCCGAAGCCACCACCCCAGCCTCCAACCCGCTCGCAAAAGTGCTCCGTCGATTCACTGCGCCAGAGCCAGATTGGCGAGAGATTGAGGAGGCGCTCCTCGCGAGCGACGTAGGGCTCGTTGCCACCACTGCTCTCATTCAAGCGGCGCGCGCTGGCGATGGCGCGAGCGGGCGGGCTCGAGTTCGAGCGGCAGCGCTGAATCTCCTCGGTGAGGATTTAGACACTGGGCACGATGAGGCTGATGTGGTCCTACTCGTCGGGGTCAATGGGGTGGGGAAGACCACCACCGCCGCCAAACTGGCGAGTCGAGCCAAAGGTGCTGGACTCTCGCCTCTACTCGTCGCGGCCGATACCTTCCGCGCAGCTGCGATCGATCAGCTCCGTACGCTCGGCGTGCGTGAGGGTGTTGAAGTGGTCGAGGGGCGTCCAGGTGGAGACCCCGCAGCCGCAATCCACGATGCGCTCACGCTTGCCGCCGCGCGTGACTACAGTCCCGTGATCATCGATACCGCCGGCCGCATGCAGACACGGAGCGGGCTGATGGACGAACTTGCAAAGATTCGACGCGTGGTGGCGAAGGTCGCACCTACGAGCACCGTCGAAGTACTGCTGGTGCTAGATGGCACCGCTGGACAGAACGGTCTTGCGCAAGCACGTGGGTTTGATACGTCGGCGGGGATCGATGGCATCGTTCTGACGAAGCTCGATAGCGGCGCGCGCGGCGGGGTGGCGTTGGCGGTCCGTCGTGAACTAGGCCTACCGATCCGCTGGATCGGAACGGGCGAGAGAGCGACCGATCTCGTGCCGTTCGCCCCAGAAGCCTTTGTCGACGGGTTACTCGGCGCGCCTCCGGTCGCCTGACGCCGGAATCTGCGCGATCGACTGGATGCTCCCCAGTCGGGAGACGGCAACGAAGAGCCCGACGGCGATAGATGCGCCACCACCCACTAGTAGTGCAACGCCGCTGCCAGCAACGGAGCTGCCGATCAGGCCGCCGACGATAATTCCGAGGAGGCGGCCGAGAATCCCGACACCATCGTTAGCGGCATTGGCCCGGCCCTGGTAATTAGCTGGCAGTACTCGCCCACGAATTGCCGCCTGGTTGGCTTCCCAGACAGTTTCGAATCCGTCGCTGAGCAGTTGGTGGCCAATCAGCATGGTGATCCCTACCGCTGTTGCCCCGGGCGCAAGTGGCACAAGGATGAGACCGAATCCGACGATCACCAAACTCACGGAGATTGCACGCCCAACACCCAGCAGCTTAGAGATCCGTTCAGTAAGCACGCCCCCAAGGAGAGCGGCGATACCGCCCGTAGCGATGACAAAGCCGATTGTTTCGGGTCCTAGTCCAAGGCCATTGGTGACGAAGAGCAGGTACGAAGAACGGAAGAGCCCAAAATAGAGACCGATCACAAAGGTTGAGATAAGCAGTGGTCGCATGATTACCACGGACCAGGTTGCCTTCAGCCCATCGGAGAGTTCGCGACGGAAGCTTGCCCTGGCCGAGACCGATGGCAACTTTGGCTCGGCAACGCGAAGGAACCCAATCAGAAGCGCTGATGCGACGTAGGTGAGTGCGTCAATGCCTATAGCTGCTGGGCCTCCAAACGCGCCAACGAGGAGTCCGGCAGAGCCGAAGCCGAAGAACTCCGCGGCACCTCGGATTCCCAACGTTCGGGCTAATACGGCTCGAAGTGCCGAAGAGTTGACCAGCCCAGCAAAATAGCTCCGTTCGGCGATATCAAAAGTTGTTGCACACATGCCGCAAAGTGCGCTGACTGCGATCAGATGGGGAAGGGTGACGCCACCGAAAACCGTGGCGGCGAGTGGAATGGTGCCCAGGAGGATCGCGCGCAACAGGTCGGTTGCGATGAGGACGGGCTTGCGTGGGAGTCGATCAATCCACACCCCCGCGAATTGGCTCACCAGCGCCCCAGCCACAAGATCGACTGCGGCGAGCGCGGCGGCCTCGGCCGCGTTGATGCCGAGACCGATGATGGCGAGGAGGGGGAGTGCTGCGCGGGTGATGAATGAGCCGTAGGTTGAGATGGCCTGTGCGCTGATCAACACGTTGACGTCGCTGCGCACGAGGGGAGGTAGGTCTCGGAGTCCGACCCGCCCCGTTTGGGTTGGTTTTTGAGTTGCCATCGCGCGAGCGTACACTCTAAGCATGTTTGACGCGCTCGGTAGCAGTCTTCGGGCCTCACTTCGCCGCCTAACGGGGAGTGGGCGAATCAGTGCCGCCGACCTTGAGGCGGGTCTCGCTGAAATTCGCACCTCTCTGATCAGTGCAGATGTCGCAATGCCCGTCGTCGCGAAGTTGCTGGACCGCATTGCTGATCGAGCGCGAGTGAGTGAGATTGTTGGTGGGCTTGGCGCGGGGGAGCGCATGCTAGGGATCCTTCACAGTGCGCTTACTGAAACGCTGGGAGGATCGGGCCGCGAACTTGACTTGCGCGAACGACCGGCAACCATCCTCTTGCTCGGCGTACAAGGTGCCGGTAAGACCACCACTGCGGCCAAGCTTGCCTACCGCCTGTCGAAAGATGGCCGACGTCCGATGCTCGTTGCTGCAGATCCACGACGCCCAGCGGCAGCGGAACAACTCGCCACTTTGGCTGCCGCTATCAAGGTGCCAATGCACCGGGAACCGATTGGTACGCCGGTGGCCGACATCGGCACGCGCGCTATCGCGGCGGCTCGTCGCCTCGGTCTTGATGTCGTCATCATCGACAGCTCTGGACGTACCACCCTCGACGGCGAGCTCCTCGAAGAGTTGCGCGACCTGCGCAATGCTACGAAGCCGCGCGAGCGACTTCTCGTGCTCGATGCGGCGACGGGTCAGTCCGCTCTGACAATCGCTGAAGGATTCCAATCGGTGGCCGAGCCAACTGGGCTGATTCTCTCCAAGTTGGATGGTGACGCACGTGGCGGTGCGGCACTATCAATTGCCGGAGGCGCAGGTATCCCCGTGGTTTACGTGGGCACCGGTGAGCGATCTGATGCTCTGGAGCGATTCCACCCCGAGCGCATTGCTAATCGCATTCTCGACATGGGTGACCTTGCAACATTGGCGGAGCGCGTTCGCGACGCTGAGATTGGACCAGCAGCTGGGCCGGATGCTGAGGTGCGTGCGAAGGCTGCCGAGGCCCGCGCACTCCGTGGCGGAATGACCTTCGACGATCTCCTAGGTCAGCTTCGCCAAATGTCGTCGCTTGGGCCGATCGGGCAAGTGGTCAAGATGATCCCCGGAATGGGCGGTATGGCCGAGCAAGCCGATGCGACGCGCCGGGGGCGGTGACCCAAGTCGTCTGATGGGCGGCGGGGCGGGCCTCCGCGGCAAGCACGCGGGTGGGCATATCCCCCCGAAGGCGGCGAAGCGCGAGAAGCGTGCGAAAAAGGGTGGCAAACGGCGCTAGCCCACGGGGAGAGATGCGCCCGAGCCGCTGAGCGGCTAGGATTCACGGACTGACCCCCTGGCAACGCCAGGGCCACCAGCCGTTCCGGAAGGGGCGGCGCCTCGGAGGATGCATCAGGGATGAGTGTTCGGATCCGTTTGACCCGCGTGGGCGCAACTCGACAGCCATCGTATCGCGTGGTTGCTACTGATCGGCGCTCGCCACGAGATGGTCGCTCACTAGAAATTCTTGGCCACTACAACCCACGCACCGAGCCAATGACGTTGGTGCTTGACCTAGCCAAGGTTGATGCCTGGATCGCCAAGGGCGCGCAGCCATCTGATGTTGTCGGCAAGTTGATTACCAAAGCACGCGCCGGCGGAGTCGCCATGGGAGGCAAGACGCTGGCCAAAGCCGCGGCGCCGGGTTACACCAAGCCTGGTACCCGACCTGTCGTTGAAGAGCCAACGGTCGTCGTTGAAGCTGCGCCTGAGACCGCTGCAGAAACTGCTGCCGACGTCCCATCCACTGATGCAGCGTCTACTGAAGATGCACCTGTCGCGGAAGCTGCGCCGGTTGCCGAGGAGGCAACGTCAGAAGCGGCACCAGCAGAGGCGGCTCCAACCGCCGAGGAGGCCTAAGTGGCAGCAGCACAGTTGGTTGAGTACGTCGCGAAGTCGCTTGCCGATAATCCAGACGGCGTAAGCGTTGAAGTGGAAGAGGACGGCGACGCCATCATCTTGCGTCTTCTCGTTGACGAAGAGGACATGGGCCGCGTGATCGGCCGCAACGGCAGCATTGCCAAGGCAATGCGCAGCCTGCTGAAGGTGGTCTCAAATCGCACCGGAGAGAACTACGTCCTCGAAATTGGCTGATTCGTCGACGAATCTGCGCGTCGCGCAGGTTCGCGGTGTTCGCGGTCTTGACGGCTCCCTTCGACTCGAAGTCCTAACGGACACCCCTGAACTGCGCTTTGCTCCTGGTGCGCGCCTTTTTGTTGAGGGTTCTGACCGCGTCCTCACACTGCTCGAAGTGACCCCGAGTTCGCCAGGTCTCTTTGTTCGCTTCGGTGAAGTGCAGAGTCGACTCGCAGGTGAGCGCCTCGTTGGCGCATATCTCACGATCCCCGCTGCCGAAGCGCAGATCCCACCAGAACGTGTGCTCTGGGACGAAGTGGTCGGCATCACGGTCCGCGACCCGCAGGGCGTCGTGATCGGAGAGATTCATGATCTGTATCGCGCCGGTGGAGCCGAGGTGTATATCGTCCACACACCGGACGGGGGAGAGATTGACCTTCCCGCCGTCGCTTCTGTGATTGTGGAGTTTGCGCCGCGCGAAGGTCGTATTGTCGCAGACCTCGCCGGCTCAGAGCTCACGGTTCGGGCGGCCAAGGCACCACGTCGCCGTGGCCCACAGAAGACTCCAGGCAGCGTCGCTTCGCTCCGTGCCGCGAAGGCATCGCGCCGTCCGAAACAGCGCCCTACGAAGCCTCGGGCGGGTGGGGCATGAGTGATGCTGCGACACCAGTGTTGAAAATCGATGTGATCTCGCTCTTCCCGGAGACGATTATGTCGGCCCTCTCCGCGAGCATTCCTGCGCGGGCCCTTGAGCGCGGCCTCGCCACGCTGGTATGTCATGACCTGCGGACGTGGGGGATCGGTAAGCACCGCTCGGTTGACGATGAGCCGTACGGTGGTGGGGCAGGGATGCTGTTGCGCCCAGAGCCACTTGTCGATGCGATTGAAGCGCTACGCGGCCCAGATTCAACCGTCATCCTCTTTGACGCTGGCGGTGAACGCCTTCGGCAGCCACGCGTTCGCTCACTTGCTGCGGCCTCGCACCTGATCATCGTTTGTGGGCGATACGAAGGGGTAGATGACCGAGTTCGCGCCTTCGTGGATCTGGAGCTGAGTCTCGGTGACTTCGTCCTATCTGGGGGTGAGCCGGCGGCGATCGTCCTCTGTGACGCAATCCTGCGTCTCGTGCCAGGAGCCATTGATGCAGCATCGCTTTCAGAGGAGTCGTTCTCTGGCGATCTGCTGGAGTACCCCCAGTTCACCCGTCCGGCTGAATTTCGAGGGGTAAGCGTCCCCGAAATCCTTCTCTCAGGGAATCATGCCGGGGTAGCCGCCTGGCGGCGCGAGGAGGCGGTCCGCCGCACCGAACGCCAGCGCCCCGACCTCACCAAGCCTGCAAAGGGGAGCCACGGCTCCTAAGGGACGTCGCCTGTGAGGAGGCCTCTGAAGGCTGTGCTATTCTCACCGCCCGCGCCGACAGGCTCTGTCGGCCACCACGGAGACTAATCATGGATCTGATCCGCACGCTGACCGACGCCCAGATGAAGAGCGATCTCCCGGAGATCAAGACCGGTGACACCGTTAAGGTGTCGGCTAAGGTCGTTGAAGGGAACCGAGAGCGCATTCAGGTTTTCGAGGGCACCGTCATGCGCCTGCGCGGCGGCGGACTTGGCTTGAACATTACCGTTCGACGTATCGCCTCAGGCGTTGGCGTTGAGCGAACCTTCAAGGTGCATAGCCCACGCATCGAGAAGATCGAAGTGGTCCGACATGGTGTCTCCAACCGAGCCCAGCTTTACTTCCTCCGTGATCGTGTTGGCAAGCAGTCGTCGCTCCGCGAGCGCCGCGATAGCGCCACCGACATTGCCAAGAACGAAGTAAAGGCCGCCGCGAAGAAGGCCATCAAGGACGAGGCTGATGCCGTGATCGCTGCTGCCGCTGCCGTTGTTGCTGCCGAAGAGGCCGAAGCAGCCGCTACCGCCGCAGCCGTCGCTGCTGAAGAGTCCGCTGCCGCAGCAACCGCAGCAGAAGTGGTCGCTGAAGCACCCGCCGCCGAGGTGGCCGAGGCGAGCGCTGTCGTCGCCACCGAAGAGAGCGCACAAGTTGATGCGCCC
>RFPZ01000031.1 GCA_009925905.1 Candidatus Aquidulcis frankliniae | reverse complement strand
GCGGCACCGCCTCCGGCCCTGTCTCGTTCATGAAGGGCTTTGACGCCTTCGCTGGTGTCGTGAAGTCCGGTGGCAAGACGCGCCGCGCCGCGAAGATGGTGATCCTTGATGTGCAGCACCCTGACATTGAGCAGTTCATTGACTCGAAGGTCAGCGAAGAGAAGAAGGCCTGGGCCCTCATTGAGGCTGGCTACGATGCCAGCTTCACCGGTGAGGCCTACGGTTCAATCTTCTTCCAGAACGGGAACCACTCGGTGCGCGTCACCGATGAGTTCATGCAGGCAGTCGAGAACGATGGCACGTGGCAGACACGTGCCGTTGTTGGCGGCGAGCCAGTAGAGACGCTGAAGGCACGCGAAGTGTTCCGGAAGATGGCGGAGGCTGCGTGGGTCTGCGGCGACCCTGGCATCCAGTACGACACGGCGATCAATGACTGGCACACGTCGTCGAACACGGATCGCATCTATGCGTCGAATCCGTGCTCGGAGTACATGTTCCTCAACGACACCGCCTGCAACTTGGCGTCACTGAACCTCATGAAGTTCGTGCGCCCAGATGGCGAGTTCGACGTGGAGTCCTTCAAGTACGCCTCGCGGCTTACCCTGCTCGCGCAGGAGATCCTCGTGGACAACTCGTCGTACCCAACGCCGATGATCGATGAGAACAGCCATCGCTTCCGCCCGCTCGGGCTCGGCTACGCCAACCTCGGCGCGCTCTTGATGAGCCGCGGCTTGGCGTATGACTCCGATGAGGGCCGAGCCTACGCAGCCGCGATCACTTCGATCATGACCGGCGAGGCCTACGCACAGTCGGCTGAGACGGCGGCTGCACACGGCGGACCGTTCCTTGAGTACAAAAAGAACGAGAAGCCGTTCCTTCGCGTGATCGGCAAGCACCGTGACGCCTCGTACAAGATCCCTACGGCAACGCTGCCGAAGGATCTGGCGAAGGCGGCAACCGATGCCTGGGATCGAGCACTCGACCTCGGCACGAAGCACGGCTTCCGCAACGCACAGGTGTCAGTCTTGGCGCCAACCGGAACGATCGCATTCATGATGGACTGCGACACGACCGGCATTGAGCCAGACATCGCCCTGATCAAGTACAAGAAGCTCGTCGGCGAAGGCTTCCTCAAGATCGTCAATCAGACGGTCCCAGAGGCGCTGGTCAAGCTCGGCTACAACGCTGAGCAGGTCGCCGCGATCCTCAAGTACATCGACGAGCAGGAGACGATCGAGGGTGCACCCGGCCTCAAGGACGAGCACCTCTCGGTCTTTGACTGCGCCTTCAAGGCGAAGAACGGCCAGCGCTCCATCCACTACATGGGCCACGTGCGCATGATGGCGGCGGCGCAGCCGTTCCTCTCCGGCGCAATCTCCAAGACGGTGAACATGCCAGAGGCTGCCACCGCCGAAGAGATCGAGAGCGTCTATCTGCAGGGCTGGAAGCTTGGGCTCAAGGCGATCGCGATCTATCGCGACGGCTCGAAGCGCTCGCAGCCGCTCAACACCAGCAAGAAGAAGGACGAAGCGGCAATCGCCGAAGTCGCCTCGGCGATCTTGCCTGGTGCCGGTGCAGCGCGACGACGCCTGCCAAAGGAGCGCACGGCAATCACCCATCGCTTCGAGATCGCCGGCCAGGAGGGTTACCTCACGGTTGGTCTCTACGAGGATGGCCAGCCAGGTGAGATCTTCTTGAAGATGGCGAAGGAGGGCTCCACCGTGAGTGGCCTCGTCGACAGCTTCGCGACCTCCGTCAGCGTGGCACTGCAGTACGGTGTGCCACTCCGTGACCTGGTCAACAAGTTCGCCCACGTACGATTCGAGCCAAGCGGATTCACCGGCAATGCCGAGATCCCACTGGCGAAGTCAATCGTGGACTACGTCTTCCGTTACCTCGGAAGCCGCTTCCTACCGGCTGGCGATCGCGAGATCCTCGGCCTGCAGGAGCGCACCGATGGTGGTCCAGTCCTCGGCGCCCTCCCATCCACGGTTCGCGTGGGTGCGGTGGAGTCGTGCGGTCCGAATTGCACCTGCGGGAAGGGCGGTAGCGCGTCGGGGTCGATATCGGCTCCTGTTGCGATTAGCACCCCAGCGCCAGTAGCTGCTCCTGCCGCACCTGCGGCGACGGGTGGCGTGCTTGCAACCGCTGGCCTCGGCTTCCAGAACCAGTCCGATGCACCAGCGTGCATGGAGTGCGGCGCGATCATGGTGCGCAACGCAGCCTGCTACAAGTGCATGACCTGCGGCACGACGAGCGGCTGCAGCTGATCGAACGCGGAACCTCGTTCAGAACGCCCTGGTCGCCTCTGGCGGCTGGGGCGTTCTGCTACAACTGAGAAAGAGGACTGAGCAAAGAGGAGGCCACGGATGCGCAGAGCCACAGGGAACCGCGCCCGTCTCGCGATCGTCACGCTCCTTGCCGTCGCGCTGGCGACTGGCGCATGCGACGAACTTGTCAGTGAGTCACCAAGCCCAACCGCCACGTTCATCCCGAGCGGCACAATTGATTGGCAGAGCTGCCCGGTCACCGACCCGGTCACTGGTGGCAACCCAGAACTTCTCTGCGCCACGATCACCGTGCCACGCGACTACCTCACGCCAGATGGGCCGACGATAGATCTGGCTCTCGCCCTCCTCCCCGCCGCCGACCAAGCGAATAAAGTCGGCCCGCTCCTCTTGAACTTTGGCGGCCCTGGCGCATCGGGGATCAACATCCTTGCCGAGTCGGGACGTGGTGTCGTCCCGGCCGAAATCGGCAATCGCTTCGACCTTGTTTCGTGGGATCCCCGCGGTGTTAATCGCAGCGCCCCGGTTGAGTGCCTCACCGACATTGAGATGGATGATTGGGCGGCGACGCCCGGCATTCCATCGCGACCAACGGCAACCGACTGGACTGCAGCGCTCAACGATGCGCAGTGGTTCGCTGACAAGTGCAAGGCGGGCACCGGCGAGATGCTCGCCTACATCGGCACCACGGCCTCGGCACGCGATATGGAGAGCATTCGCGTTGGCCTTGGCGTCGCGAAGCTCGATTACCTTGGATTCAGTTATGGCACCGCCCTCGGCGCGGTCTACGCAACCCTCTTCCCTACCGCAACCGGACACATGATTCTTGACGGTGCTGTCGATATGGCGCCAACTGATGAGTCCGAATACGGCGAACAGGGAGTCTCCATCCAAGGTGCCCTCAATCGGCTCTTCGCCTGGTGCGATGCAGATACCGCCTGCCCTTTCGGCGGTGGCAACTCACGCGCCGCCTTCGACAA
The DNA here is from genome assembly GCA_009925905.1 of Candidatus Aquidulcis frankliniae. Classification (GTDB taxonomy): domain Bacteria; phylum Chloroflexota; class Limnocylindria; order Limnocylindrales; family Limnocylindraceae; genus Limnocylindrus; species Limnocylindrus frankliniae. The sequence continues at coordinate 11,081 of RFPZ01000031.1, read as the reverse complement.
ACTGATGAACAGCCTCGATGATCAGCCGATTGAACTTGAGGATGGCCGCAAGCTGAACTCTGCCATTGCCTGGACCGGCGTCGTGATGACGTTGTACAACCGTGACTACTGGGACTACGCCGTACAAGGGCTCGCGGGCGCGAGCGAGGGCGACGGGTATCTCCTGAGCCTCCTCGCAGATGCGTACCTTGATCGTGCAGAGGACGGCACGTATAAGTCCAACATCATGGAGGCCTTCCCCGCGATCAGCTGCATCGACGCGCCGACCACCCCCTCGATTGCTCGCTACAAGGCGATCTATGAAAAATTCGTCAGCAAGGCACCCGATTTTGCCGCCGGGCAAGCCGCTTCAGGACTGCTCTGTGGCGTGTGGCCATACAAGAGTGCCGACCCGCTACCGGCGCTGGTCAATGGAGCTGGCGCCGCGCCAATCTTGGTGGTGGGAACAACTGGGGATCCTGCGACGCCATACGCGTGGTCGCAACGCATGGCCGACCTGCTCGAGAGTGGTCACCTGCTGACCTACGTCGGCGAGGGCCACACGGGCGTAGGTGGGAAGAGTGCGTGCATCGACGATGCGGTGATCACCTTCCTCGTGAGCGGCACGCTGCCACCCGAGGAGACGCGCTGCAATGACTGAGCGCCTCATCGTGGGCGTCTACGGCTCTGCCCGTTTACCGCAGAGTGACCCCCGGTGGGTTGCGGCGTTTGAACTGGGCGCAGCGCTTGCGGAAGCTGGATACACGGTAGCCACTGGCGGGTATGAGGGGATCATGGGCGCAGCCTCACGAGGTGCCCGATCAAAGGGAGGTGAGGTGCTTGGGTACACGGTGACTTCGTGGGACGGTCTCGCCGCCAACGAGGCAGTGACGCGCCGCGTTGACTCCGCCGATCTCTTTGACCGGTTGCGACTCTTCGCAGAGGCCGACCTCCTCATTGGCCTTGACGGCGGGATTGGCACCCTCGCCGAGATCGCCGTCGCCTGGAATCTGCTGCAGGTTAGTGACGCGCGACCACTACTGCTCGTTGGCGATGCCTGGGTAGAGCTGATTGATCTCGTCCGACGCCGCCTCGTCGTTGGCCCCGCCGACCTCGAGATCGTGCACGTGCTACCGAGTGGCACACCTGCCAGCATGGTGCTCGCTGAGGCGCGCCTCCTCATGGGAGCACGGATCGGAATTGGGGCTCCCTGGGAGGCGTCGCGCGGCGCAGCCTCCCCCGCGGAGCGGTAGGATCGTGCAGATGTTGAACCAATCTGCGCCGGCCCCCACAAGCGATGAGAGCGCGCCGGCATCGGTCGCGCCAACAACGCTGACCGACGTTGATCCAGGCCTGGTGATGACCTGCTGCGCCAACTGCGGCGCACAGATGATCGATCGCAAATGCAAGATGATCTGCGAGTGTGGCTACTTCCTCTCCTGTTCGGACTACTACTAAATGGCGGAGACGCAGAAGAGCGGGATTCCGAAGAACCCTGGTCGCCACGACCTTGGGATGAAGGCGACGATGCTCTTTCCGGATCGCGAGATCGTCGAGCGCTCCTATGTGCCGATCATCTACACGGCCTGCCGCACCTGCTACTCCGAGCTGCCGCCAGAGGAGATCTATCGCCGCGCTGAGGCGGGTGAGATTGACCCAGCCAAGCAGCGTGAACTGGTCAGCCGCGTCATTGAGTCCGGCCATGGCAGCACGATTGAGCACATCGTCTTCACCTTCGCCATTACGGGCGTCACCCGTACGCTCAGTCATCAGTTAGTTCGCCACCGTGCCGGCGTGGCGTTCGACCAGCAATCACAGCGCTATGTGACCTTCAAGAAAGCGGCAACAATGCTTCCTGGCTCTGTCGCCGAGGCTGATGACACGGTCCGCGCCCGATTCGAAGAGGCGACGCAGGGTGCTCTCGGCCTCTACGGCGATCTCGTCGCCGCGGGGATTCCCGCCGAGGATGCGCGCTTCGTCTTCCCGAACGCCACGCGCACAAACCTGATCATGACCGTCAATCTGCGCGCCCTCATCCACATGTCGGGTTTGCGCCTCTGCACCATGGCGCAGTGGGAGATCCGCCGACTCTTCCAGCTCATTCGGCACGAGGTGTTTGCAGTGAGCCCGTTCCTGGGCAGCTTCCTTGCCCCGAAGTGCGTGCCGCTTGGCTACTGCGACGAGTCCGGCAACAAAGATGGCCACTGCCCAATTCGACCGCACAAGGATGAGGTCCTCGGCGCATGGGCGGCGAAGGCTGCTGAGGCGAAGGCGAAGGGTCGCGCACTCCCCGTCGCCGAGTAGGCAAAATCCCCGCCCGACCCCGAGATGGGGGAGGATGGGGCAATGAGGCCCGCCAAGACCCAACCTGCTCCCATCGCGCCAGCGAATCTTCGTGCCACGCTACTCACCGCACTGCTCCCCGGCCTTGGGCATCTCACCCTTGGTGATCGCCGCCATGCCGCGCTCTTTCTGACACCTGTGCTCACACTTGCCGGCGCGACGCTGCTCCTCGTGCTCGTTGGTGGAACGACACAGCTGCTCATACTCCTCGTCACGCCTGGGTCACTCGCGCTCCTTGGAGCGTTGAACCTCCTGCTCGTCGCGTGGCGACTTAGTGCCCTTGCGCACCTACTACGCGGCGCACAGCTGCTACGTCGTGATCGCGTGCTAGTTGCCATCGCAACGCTGCTCCTCGTCGCAGCCCCGCACCTCGCCGTCGGCAGATCGCTCATTGCATTTGATGAACTACTCAATGAGACGTTTGCAGAGACGTCGCCCAGCCCCGCACCGAATGCGAGTGGATCTGCCGCGGGTAGCGCTTCGCCTGATGCTTCCACTGAAGTAAGTCCTGGACCTTCTATCGGCCGTGGCGACGGCACCGGCACGCTCCCCTCCCTCACCGTCACTACGCCATGGGCGCGACCTGGTGAGATCCCATGGGGTGATGACGGTAAGTTCGATCTGCTACTGCTCGGCTCCGACGCCGGAAACGACCGATGGAGTCGCCGCATGGATGTGATGCTGCTCGTCGAGGTTGATGTCGCCACTGGACGAGTGGCAATGTTTGGCTTTCCGCGCAACATGGTGAATGTGCCACTCCCACCTGGCGCCGCACGCAACGCTAGCCCATGCGGCTGCTTCACAAAGCTCCTCAATGAGGTGTACACCGACGCCACCTTCTACTACCCGCAGCTCTGGCCTGGCGACGGGAGTGTCTCGGGAATCGCGGCGGTGCGCGCCACCATCTCGGAGCTAGCACAGCGACCGATTGACGCTGTGCTCGTTGCCGACCTCTGGGGCGTGATCAAGGTTGTTGACGCCATGGGTGGGATTGACATGAACGTGACGGAGCCGATTTACGACACGAACTACCCAGACCCGGTGCTCGGCTCAATCCAACTGCGCATTGACTCCGGGTTGCAGCACTTCAATGGTCGACTCGCGCTCGCCTACGCACGAAGCCGCCACCAAGACTCTGACTACGGAAGAATGCGTCGACAGCAGGCGCTGCTCCTGGCGATCCGCGATCAACTTGGCGCGGCAACGATCCTGAACGCGCCTGCACTGGCGGCTGCGGCGAAGGGGTACGTCTGGACCGACCTACCGCGCACCTCCCTACCGAATCTTGTTGACCTGTTCTCTCGAGCTGCAACGGCGCAGGTCCGCCTCTACCGCTTCGCGCCAAGCGCCTATCCGGCGTATCTAACTGCGGCGACCATCGCTAAGATTCGAAGCGTAATCGCGAGTGCTTTCCCTGTCGTGGCGTCACCATCGCCCAGCCCATCAGAGGTGCCAAGTGTGAGCCCCGAGGTTCCACCAAGCGCGCCTGAAAGCACCGCTCCGTAGGGAGAGGAGAGGGGAAAGAGTTCGCCCGAGAGACCATCCGATGTCGGGGGCGACGCTTGCACGCCGGTTCCCCTCCGCTGTGAGATCGGATCGAGTCGCTCCAGCCGTAAAGCCGAAGCTCCCAGGTGACCCTCCGCTCCGCCGCTGCGAGTTGCCCCGCGCTTTGGTGGTCATTCACCAGCACCGTCAGTTGCCTGTCGGTTCGATCCCGTTATCGCCACAGTTCGTGCCGCCTGGCCGATTGCTCGGTCGGCGGGTTCACCGCTGGCCCCTTCGGGCTACGAGTAGCATCGCGAGTGCGACCCCTCAGCAGAAGGGACTTATCAACGACTTATTGGGTCGACCGGGGAGAGTTTTCCACGGCTGAGCCACTGCCCAGCCGCCACTGTGGAAAAGATCCACTCTCTGCGTCCCTACTCGTCGGCGGCGCCGGTGTTCGCGCGAATGACCTCCACGATCGATGAATCGGCGAGGGTGGTCACATCCCCAAGGTTTCGACCCTCGGCAATGTCGCGAAGCAGGCGCCGCATGATCTTCCCCGAGCGTGTCTTTGGAAGCTCCGGCACGAATTCCAGATGCTTCGGCTTGGCGATTGCACCGATGCTTTTCCCTACGTGCCCGCGCAACTCTTCGAGCAGTGCGGGCGTTGGGTCTATCCCTTTCTTCAAGATGACGAATCCGACGATTGCCTGGCCGGTCAGCGGGTCACTCTTCCCTACCACCGCAGCCTCGGCCACAGCGTGGTGGTCAACGAGCGCTGATTCCACCTCAATAGTGCTGATGCGGTGCGCCGAGACGTTCATGACATCGTCGACGCGGCCAAGGAGCCAGTAGTACCCGTCGGCGTCGCGGCGCGCACCGTCTCCCGCGAAGTACGAGCCGGGGAATCGGCTCCAGTACGTCTCCTTGAAGCGCTCTGGGTCGCCCCAGATGCCGCGCAGCATAGAAGGCCAGGGCCTTGTAAGGGTGAGGTAGCCGCCTGAACCGAGCGGCACGCTCTTCCCTGAATCATCGACAACATCTGCCGAGATGCCAGGGAGCGGGAAGGTTGCGGAACCAGGCTTGGTGGTGGTGACACCAGGGAGTGGGCTGATCAGAATCGACCCCGTCTCGGTCTGCCACCAGGTATCAACGATCGGCGTACGGTTGCCGCCGATGAGCTCGCGGTACCAGAGCCACGCTTCGGGATTGATCGGTTCACCAACAGAACCGAGAAGGCGGAGGGAGGAGAGGTCGTGCCCCTTCGGATGTTCATCGCCTTGGCGCATGAAGGCACGAATCGCCGTTGGTGCGCAGTAAAGAATGCTGACCTTCAACTCTTCGACGATGGACCACCACCGATCCCACGCTGGGGTGTCGGGGGTTCCCTCGTACATCACCTGTGTCGCGCCGTTGCTGAGTGGACCGTACACGATATAGCTGTGTCCAGTCACCCAGCCAACGTCGGCAGCGCACCAGTAGACGTCGTCGGGCTTGATGTCGAAGACGGCGCGATGGGTGAAGGTTGCACCGAGCAAATAGCCAGCGCTGGTGTGCATAATCCCCTTCGGTTTCGCGGTGGTGCCGCTGGTGTAGAGCAGGTAGAGCAACTGTTCGGCTGGCATCGGGTCGGCCGGGCACTCAACTGGCTGACCTGGCACGAACTCGTGCCACCAGTGGTCGCGACCGCCCTGCATTGCGGTGGTGCCAGCGGTGCCCGCCTGACGCCGCTGGTAGACAAGCACGCCGGTGATTGACGGGGTGCTCGTAAGTGCCTCGTCGGCGATCGGCTTCAGCTCGAAGAAGTTCCCTTTGCGATAGCCGCCGTCGGCGGTGATCAGCACCTTCGCGGTCGCGTCATTGATGCGATCGGCGAGCGCGTTCGCGGGGAAGCCGCTGAAGACCACGCTGTGCGCGGCACCGAGACGGGCGCAGGCGAGCATGGCAATCGCCACCTCGGGAACCATCGGCATATAGATGGCGACGCGATCGCCTTTCGTCACCCCAAGCGCCTTCAGCGCATTGGCCGTTTTCTGCACTTCGCGTAGCAGGTCGTTGTAGGTAACGGTGCGACGGTCACCTGGCTCGCCGATCCAGTGGAATGCCACCTTCTCGCCGCGACCGGCCGCAACATGGCGATCGACGCAGTTCTCTGAGACATTGAGTTCACCGTCGTCAAACCATTTAGCAAATGGGAGATCCCACTCCAGTGTTTTGGTAAAGGGCTTCCGCCAGGTAAGCAGTTCGCGTGCTTGGTCAGCCCAGTAGGCAACGGGGTCGGAAGCGGCACGCTCATATAGGTCGGCGCGCGCATTGGCTGCGCCGGCGGTTGCCGCGTCGGGAGGAAAAGAGAGGCCTTCGGCCTGAAAGGTTTCAATCCCGTGCTGCTCTGATGCGTCGCCCACTAGCCAGCGGCCTCCTCGTCGTCTTCCACCTCGTGCTCCTGCTCTTCCCCGTCATCATCTTTGAGATGCGGCACGATTCCGGCACGGCGCTGGTTTCCGCTCCAGCCCAACTTCGTGCTGATCTGCTGGGCAGCATCACGCGCCGCAGTCACAAGTGCCGGGAGGGTTCCAGGTGTGATTCGTGTAGCAGCGCCCCACACGACAACGGTGGCGATGACGGTGCCGCGAGCATCACAGATGGGAACGGCCGCGGCTGTGATTCGCTCGTCCCATTCGCCGATCGCGACCGCGTAGCCGCGGCGACGAATCGTGGCTAGCTCTTCGAGAAGCGCGCGCGCATCCGTAATGGTGCGCGACGTATAGCCAACGAGGCCGCGCCGGGCGATCGAGAGGACGGTGCGCTCAGGGAGTGAGGCGAGCAGCACCTTTCCGGAGGCGATCGCATGCATCGCGACTGGTCGCCCAGTGATGTCGGGCATTGGCGTGAGGTTTGGCCCGTCAATCTGACAGATCGCAACTGCAGCGGCGACGCCGTCGAAGACCTCGAGGCTGACGGTTTCGTGGGTCGCCTTCGCGAGCGCCTCCATCTCTGGTAGGGCGATCGCGCGTAGGTCTAAGGTGCGCTCTGCAGATTGCGCGAGGCGGATGATTCCGACACCGAGGCGGAAGTGCCCACTCTCGCGATCCTGTTCCACAAGACCGCGACGTTCAAGCGTCGAAAGGAGTCGGCTCACCGTGGACTTGTGCAGATCAAGGGAGTGGGAGAGGTCGGTGACCGAGGCCGAGCCATCGGCATCAGCCAGGCAGACAAGCAGCGCGGCGGCACGATCAACGGATCGAACTGCGGCGTCATCTGCGCCATGCGCCGCCGTGCCGTTGGCGTGATCAAGGCCCTCGTCGGGGCTTTGGGCGGCGCGACCGCGTGCCTGTTCACTACTCATCAGATGGTGCTCCTCCCTTGGGGGCGGATGATCCGCCCGCGGGGCGCTCTCGTCAATCGGGGGCGTGATTCGTGCTCAGCGCGCTACGCGCAGCGCCCCTACGATGGTTGCCAAAGGGGGCACTGCCTCCGCGGCACCGACTAAGGGGGGTCCATGGCGCAGGAGGGTCGAACGGCGATTATCGTGGGGAGCGGCTTCGGCGGCCTCTCTACAGCCATCCGCCTCCTCTCCGATGGCTGGCAAGTCACCATCCTTGAGGCCCGCCCCGAGATCGGCGGGCGCGCCTCACGCATTCGCGAGGGCGGCTACACCTTTGACACTGGCCCATCGCTCATCACCATGCCGTGGCTCTTTGAAGAGGTCTACGCCGCAGCGGGCGAGAAGATGTCGGATCACGTCACCCTGCGCCAGCTCCAGCCGGGCTATCGCATCTTCTGGACGGGCGAAGATCGTCACTTTGATTTTGGTGTCGTCAGAACTTCTTGAACCTAAAAGACTTCGTCAAGCTCCTCCCCACCATGGCGCGCCTTGACGCGATCCGCTTCCTTGAGGGATGGGTCGGCAAGTTCTTCAAGGAGCCACATGTGCAGCAGGCGTTCGGATTCCACTCACTCTTCATCGGTGGTGATCCGTCGCGCGTGCCAGCCATCTATTCGGCGCTTGCCTATCTGCAGATTGCTGATGGGATCTGGTACACCGAGGGTGGCGTTTACAGCATCATTGAATCGTTCGGCAAGATCATCGCCAAGATGGGCGGCGCAATTCACACCAACAGCAAGGTTGATCAGATCTTGCATCGCAACGGTCGTGCGACAGGCGTTCGCACCGCAGACGGTGTCGTGCATAACGCCGACCTTGTCATCTACAACGGCGACGTTACCGCACGCAATGCACTCCTTCCCGATGCCCCTGATGCGCTCCCATGGCGCTTCCGCCCACTGCGTACCACCATGTCGGCGCACATGCTGTACCTGGGCACGAACAAGAAGTTTGAGAAGCTGTTGCATCACACCCTCGTCGTGGGTGACGACTATCACGGCTTCATCAAAGATGTGACCCGCGATCGACGTATGCCGCGAAGTAACGCCGTCTACATTCACGCGCCTTCGCGCACCGAGCCGGCGATGGCCCCGCCAGGCGGCGACTCCATCGCCATCCTGCTCCCCGTGCCGAACCTGGCCTCAGGCGATGACTGGACCGAAGCGGAACCACGCATGCGCGATCGCACGCTGGAGTGGCTCGAGAGCTGGGGGCTACCAGGGCTTCGCGACTCCATTGTGGTGGAGCGTTCGTGGACACCGCTCACCTTCCGTGACGAGCTCCTTGCCCCTGATGGCAACGCTTTTGCCGTCGAGCCGTCGCTGCAGCAGTCGGCCTACTTCCGCCAGCCGAACCGTGACCGAGCGATCGCCGGCCTCTATTACGTGGGTGGCGGCACCCATCCTGGAGCCGGCATGCCGGGTGCTCTCCTGACGTCACAAGTCACCCAAGACCTGATTCGTGGTGACTATCCGGCGCCATTCACTTCGCACGCAACCGGTCCGACCGGAAACCTCGTCCGCCCGTAACTGCATGACCCTCCAGCGCGATCCGCGCGTGGCGGCCCTCCTTCCCGAAGCGCAGGTGACCATCGATCGCGTTGCGCGCAGTTTTTCTCTTGCCGCGCGCTTCTTGCCGCGCGAGGTGCGCAACGACATCAATCTGCTCTATCTGGCACTCCGTCGCCTCGATGATCTCGTTGACCTTGAGGCACCGATCGGTTCCACTCACCGCGTTGACGCCCAGGAGCGCATCGCCGCAATTCGCACCTGGGTTGACACTGGAACGGTCAACGGCACACCCGGCGAAGAGCTGGCGATCTTCGTTGACTTGCAGCGCCGCACTCCCTCGCTCCCAACCGATGCGATCGGCGCATTCCTTGATGGTATGGAGGGCGACCTAGCTGGCCCGGTCATGGAGAGTGACGCGGATCTCGATCTCTACTGTTATCAGGTTGCTGGCACCGTCGGCCGACTCATGGCGGCACTACTCGGCGTGCACGCTGGTGACGCGGCGCAGGCAGATCGCGCCGCTCGTGCGCTTGGCGCGGCGATGCAGCGTACAAACATCTTGCGTGACGTCGACGAGGATCTTGCGAATGGGCGGGTCTATCTTTCTGCCGCTGCGCTCCGACGGGTGGGGCTTGACCCCGCAGCTGCCAGCGGCCCAACGTCGCTCCGCGACGGTGATCGCCGCGCCCTCTATCGGGCGGAGATCGCTCGCGCTGACGCGGAGTACGAGGTTGGAATCGCTGGGATCAGACACCTTCAGAATGGTGGGCGCTCGATTCGCGTAGCAGCGCACCTCTATCGCGAGATATTGCGCCAAATTGAGCGTGACGGCTACGGTGTGCGGCGCCCGCATCGACCAGTCGTGGGACGAACTCGCAAGGCCGCTGCCCTGCTCCGCGCTACAGTGAGTTCCTAAACACCGAGCAGGCCGCGCACTCCTTCGTAGGCAAGGAGTAGCCCAAAGATCACAAACGAAGCTGCGGCAACCCGTGCAATTGTGCGCGGAGCTACACGGGTTGCAAGGAGCGTGCCCGCCCCCACCGCGAGAGCGTCGGCGAGCACCATGCCGGCGGTTGATCCAAGCCAGGTACCGATCGGCTCATGAGTGGCACCGAGGGTGACGGTCGCAAGCATCGTCTTATCGCCGAGTTCCGACAAAAAGAATGAGGTGCCAATGGCGAGGATTGCCCAGCGCCCAAGGCGAGTAACACGGGCCTGATCTTCGTCGCCGAGCTCATCGCCGCGCAACGTCCACACCGCGAACCCGAGATAGGCGGCACCAGCCGCAATGTTGATGGCGTCAACGGGAAGTGCTGTTGCGGCAACCCGCCCAATGAAGACCGACCCCGCATGCACGAGCAGCGTCGCACCTGTGATGCCGATCATTACCGGCCAGAAGCGATAACGAGCGGCAAACGCCATTGCCATGAGCTGGCTCTTGTCGCCGAGTTCCGCGAGGAAGATCACCCCCGCCGAGAGGATAAATGCCTCCACTTCAATGTGCTCGGACGTAACGCGCGAGGAGTGAAAGCGAGACCACCACGATGGCGGTGCCAAGAAGTTGCACCGGTGTAGTGACATCATTCAAGAAGACCACTCCGCCGATAAGGGCGATCACAGGCACGAGCGTACCGAACTGGCTCACGGTGGTTGTTGGAATCCTACGCGTTGCCTCGAGGTAGAGGATGAACGGCGCTGCCCCACCGAAGATCCCGGTGGCGACCGTAACGAGCCACTCTGTCTCATTCGCTGGAATTTGTGGATCGCCATTCAGGATCAAGACGCGGAGACACCAGACGATTGCCGAAGCGATGGTGGCGACGAGTAGTTGCATCGCGACAAGAGGTAGCACTGGAACCGTGCGCACTAACTTTGATGAGAGGAGGCCATAGGTCGCAGCACAAACCAGTCCGCACAAGGCAAAGATGATCCCGAATGGATGAAGCGTGCCATCAAATCCTGCGCCGCCAACGACAAGGGCAACTCCGCCAATTGAGACAGCCATGAGGATCGCCGCTGGTCGGCTTACCCTCTCGCCGAGATAGGGCGCCGCGAGAAGACCAATCAGCACCGGGTTCAGCGACGAGACTAACGCAACAAAAGCGCCGCTTGAGAAGATGATGCCTATGTTGCCGAGCGTGTAGGCACCCCACGGCTCAATGAGGCCAGTCGTAGAGGCGCGGAAGAGCCCTGGAAACCGAAATGCTGACAGCTCGCCGCGCAGAGCGGCGATGAGGAACAGCGTCAGGAACCCAATCCCAAGCTCAACGACTAAGAAGGTGTCGTTCCCAACCCCAGCGGTCAACGCGTAATCCGACGTCGTCGATCCGAAGCCCCACGCGAGTGAGGCGCCGATCGCGCAAAGGATTCCGACGGTT
>RFPZ01000004.1 GCA_009925905.1 Candidatus Aquidulcis frankliniae | reverse complement strand
CCGCTCAGCGGGAGGGTTCCCAACGTATCGTTTCGCCGGACTCCTTGCGCTTCGCGAGCGCGCTAATCACCTCAAGCGCGGCACGGTTGGCGATCATCGCCGTTGATTCCGCCCAATCGTAGGGCGGTGACACCTCAACAATGTCCATCCCAGCGATCGGAACCTTCGCCGCAATCTGTCGAAGCCCGCGAAGCAGTTCGCGCGAGAGCATCCCACCCGGCTCCGGTGTGCCGGTTCCTGGGGCAAGGCCGGGATCGACCACGTCAATATCAAGACTGATCCAGATCGCATCTGGCCCGTCGAGCGCTTCGGCAATGGCGGTAGCGATGACCGCCTCCGAGCCACGCTCCTCGATCTCAGTCATGAAATGACTGCGCATGCCGTGTTCTCGCATCCAACCGAGTGTCTCGGTGTCGGGGAAGTAGCCACGAAGGCCCACTTGCACAAAATTCTTGCCGAGCACTGCGCCAGATTCAATGAGACGGCGCATTGGTGATCCATGACTGTGAAGGGAGCCGTACCCATCGATTGACGCATCAGCATGGGCATCAAAGTGCAGGATGCCAATGCGCTGCGGCCAACGAAGTTCTGCAATCGCCGTTGCGTTGGGCCAGGTGATTGAGTGGTCGCCGCCAAGCACGATCGGAATCGCACCAGTTTCCGCGACCTCCCGAACCTTGCGATAGATAGCGCCGTGACCGTGCTCGAGTCGCCCCGGGTAGACAAGGGCGTCACCTGCGTCAACCGCGGTGAGAGCGGTAAACGGTTCGACGCCAACCTGCAGCGAGTGGAGCGTACCGGTCTGGTACTGCGCCTCGCGAATCGCACGCGGCCCAAATCGTGTTCCCGGACGATGGGTAACCGCATCGTCGAAGGGGGCACCAATAATTGCGATGTCGGCAATGCGACTGCGAATTTCAGCGGCATCTTCAACCCATGGAAGTTGGGAGAAACTGACCGGCCCTACGTACGAAGGGCGATCAAGTGGGTCGCGCCGTTCTGGGGTGCCGTTCCAGCCGAGCGCGGCGAGAGAGGCGGCAAAGGGTGGAGTGTTCGGGCTCATTTTGATCACCAACTTGCTCAGATGCGCCGCCGGTGCGAGCCAACGTCCAGCAGGGCGCCCAACAATCGTACACCGCTTAGGGGGCAGATTCGACGGCTAGACCGTGTCAGTCTCACCCCGTGAGATTGCCATCTCAGCAACGACCACAAGGAGCACGGCGATGAGGAGTCCGGTCGGTCCGCCGAGACCAATGATCCGAAGCGCCAGATACCCACCGATGAGGGACCCCGCAAACAGTCCTCGCCGCAGGCTTCGCCGGCGGCGCACCCGCCACACCCCTGGATGCCCCTGAAATGACCGAAGTAGGAGGAACGACGTAATACCGAGTGTCACGCTTAACGCTAAGGAGCCGGCCACAGCGAGGGCGCGGGTCGGCTGCAGCACTGGGTCAACGGTGAGCGCACCGCCGATTGTGGCCAGCGCGGCAATAAGCGCACCAACTCCAAGAGCACGAATCAGGCGCTGGTCATCGGCAGGGATACGCGGTGGAGTCGGTGCCACAGCATTTGGGCGCAGTACCTTCCCCGCAAATGTTGCGGTGGGCTGTTCATCCAAGGGCAGCTCAAGCTGCTCTGCAGCGCTGCGCCGATCTCCATCCCGAAGCGTCATGCAGGCCGACCGGCTGGAGCCTTCGAGGCCGGGCAGAGCTCACGGTACGAGCAGTAGGTGCAGGTCATCAACTCTGGTTTTGGCTCCATCACGCCGCCGAGAATACCCTCCGCTGCGACCACAATGAGCTCACGCGCCTTCACGATACGCTTCGGTTCAACTGGCACGGTGGCGACACGTCCCGTATCAAGAAAGCGCAGGCTTACCTCGTCGGGAAGACGCCCGGTCGCAGCGCGCCATGCTAATGCATATAACTGCAGCTGAAGAGACTCTTTCGCTCGCTTTCGGCTCGCATCTTCATCATCGCGACCACCCGTTTTGTAGTCGCTCACCACTACCCACTCGTCGTCACCGAGCGGCAGCGTCGGACGAACGACGTCGCCAGGAGCATCAATCGTCGGAATCGGTGCACTTCGCCCTTCAGGCGGGAGTGCCCGCACATCAACGCGATCCCAACGACCGCGAATCTTGTGCCCACCTAACTCAAACGAGAAGTCTTTCTCGACGTAGGCCGGTGCGTGCCCGGTGGCAATCTCTTCGCTGCGGAATCGCGCGATCGCCTCTTGTGCAGCGGTACGGCGCGCCTCTTCGTGGCTGCGAGAGAGGAAGCCAGCGCTCTGCCAACTGCGATCCAACGCGGCATACAACTCATCGAGCTTGGGTGGCGAACCCGCCATCTGACCGCGATGGAACTCCGCAACAGCGGCGTGCATGGCGGCGCCATACGTCGCAGAGTGATGAGGTGGCAACGGGATGCGGAGGCGCTGCTGATAGTGGTAGCGCAGCGGGCAGGCCAGGAAGGCTTCTATCGCCGTAAAGCTGAGCGTAAGTGGAGCACTCTCCCCCATCTTGGGATCCCGCGTCGGGAGTACTGGCAGCGGCGGGGCAACGATGGTGAGCCCATCAATCGTCGAGGCTGGTTCGCCCGTGAGCGGGAACTCCTCAAGCTGGTCGCGCGTGAGATCGAGCGCCTCGGCAACAAATCTGCTGACCTTCCGTGGTCTTACACCACCGCTGCTCCGCTCTGCAGCGGTGAGGGATAAACGTTCACACGCTCGCGTCAGCGCAACATAGGCGAGACGTCGCTCCTCGCGAAGTGCCTCGTCGTCTGCCTCAGTTGGCCCGTCTGGGGCGCGCGGATCGCGCGGTACAACGTTATCGGAGCCGCCAAGTTCTGCAGCAAGCGCGAGGCGCGGCGGTCGGCCCTTGGCCGGGAAGCGACCTTCCACAAGGTTTGACGCAAACACCACGGGGAACTCCAAACCTTTGGATTGATGAATGGTAAGGAGCGCGACAGCGTCAAGATCGGGGTCCACATCCGCGGCCGACGGATCGTCCCCAGCCTCACCGAGTTCTTCTAGGTATCGCACGAGGAATGGTGCACGATCAAGTTCCAAGAGGCGGCTACGGGAGCGCACCACATCAAAGAGGCGTCCGATATTGCGAATCCGCTCGTCAGACTCCGGCGTGGCCTCGCGAGTCAGCTCAGCGAGAAGTCCTGATTCACGCAGCCAGCGGTACAGCACCTCACCACTCGTCCGTTCGACGCTCTCTTTCACCACGCCCGAGAGGCGCTCCAAGAGCCGCTCTGTGGCCTCATGCCCTGCCCCAACGATCGCCAAGCTCTCCCGAAGCGGTGCGTGTTCACGGCGTGACTTGCCCACGGCGGCAGCCAGAATCGTGGGCGGCACCTTGAAGCGGGACTCTGCGGCGATCAAAAAGAGTGGGGCTGCCGCGTCCGGATCGGCCGCATGACGGAGCCCTGCCAAGAGAAGGCGAACTTCGGGGCGATCGTAGAGTCCAGCAGCACCGCTCGAACGCCATGGGATGCCCAGCATGTTGAGGCTACGACCCACCTCAACGCTATCTGCATTGGCGCGCACGAGCACGGCGTGATCCCGAGCACGCCGCCCACCCGCGATGGAATCTTGAATCTCTGTAGCGATCCAATCCGCCTCATTCGCCGTGGTGCGGAACCTCCGGAACGTGACAGGGAGCGCATCACCGGGCATCCCCTCCGGGGTGAGCTCCTTAGAAATTCCGAGGCGTACCTCAAGCCGCTCTGGATCATTAAAGCGAATCAGGCGTCGCGCGGCAGTAAGCACTGAACCTGTGCTGCGGTAGTTCTTCGTCAACACCACCTTGCTCGCATCGGGGTACCTCTCGGTGAAGTTCAAGATATTGCTGATCGCAGCCCCTCGGAAGCGATAAATGGACTGATCGTCATCCCCCACGACAGTCAGATTGCGACGCCCCTCCGAGACTAGATCGACTAACGCCCCTTGGAGTCGGTTCGTGTCTTGGTATTCGTCCACCAGGATCCATCGGTGCTGCTCGCGCACACGCGCGGCAACGAGTGGGTCATCACGTACCAGTTCGTATGCCCGGAGCACCTGATCACCGAAATCAAGCAGGCCTCGCTCGTTAAGGATCCTGCGATAGGCGAGGAGCGCGGCGCCCAACTCCCCATGTTCGACTGCGAGTAGGTCTACCGCCTCGGCATACGAGACGAGGCTGCGTTGTAATTCAAGATCGGCAGTCGACACGCTGGCACTCCGTGCCTCAGCCGCGCGAGCGCGTAGCTGTGTGGCGAACTCTTGAATCTGGTCTGGGCCAAGTGCTTCGTCTTTGGCGCGTGAGAAATAGCCGGCGATGTCACCGAGAAATCGGGTTGGATCCCCGAGAGGAAGGAAGCGCTTTAGGCCGAGCTCAAAGAGGTGCTCGCGAAGTAAGAGCACGACTTCAGCGCGTCCCAACACTCGCAGCTCGCCAGAAAGCCCAAGGCGATGTGCATTCACACGAAGTAGCTCGTCTCCCCATGCGTGAAACGTTTTGATTGGAGTTGTGGCATATCCGTACGGAACCAATCGATCAACACGCCCTTGCATCTCCTCGGCCGCACGTTCTGTGAAGGTGAGCGCTAAAATCTCTTCTGGTTCGGCGCACTTCTCCGCGATGAGCCAAGCCACACGGCGCGTAATGACTTGGGTTTTTCCGGTGCCTGCACCTGCAACAACAAGGAGAGGCCCCTCGCCATGGGTGACGGCCGCGTATTGCTCGTCGTTTAAATCATCGACAAGGTGGGCGATTGTGGGCGTTGGCGCCGTGGGGCGCTTTGGTGTGATTCCTGACCACACTGGGATCTGTGACCCACCTTCACGCTCGCCCGCACCCGCGGCGCGCGACGTCACCGCTGTGGGGCGCTATAGGCGGGCTGCGCCAAGGCGGCAGCTATCGCTGCCGACTCTTCAGTGCCCAGGGTCCCCTCGCCCCGACCCTCAATCACGCGCTTCACGTAGATCCTCGTGCCGACTCGTGCATGCAACGCGGTGATCACAACGCCACTCCCCACGGAATCAAGCAGCGCCAGAGCAGAACTCTGCCCACCTCCGACATCCTCAAAAGCCTGGAATTGGATGAGGCCCATACGGCTCAGGGCGCCAGGAGCGGCCTCCTCGAGGGAGGAGAGGCGCGACCCCATCACCTGCGACGAGACTCCAAGTTGGGCCACGCGCTCGAGCACTTGAGCGAATCGCTGCTCGGCGCTCAGCACGCCACTCTCGGAGACCAGCGACGTGTAATCGGCACGCAAGCGCCGAAGGTTGCGGATCGAAATCACGGCAAGGAGAAGCGCGAGCACGGCAATGATTGCCCCAGCGACGGCGATTGCTAGGAGAACTTCCCTATCCACGGCTGCATCCTATCAGTCCTCGCCGCCCCC
This sequence comes from Candidatus Aquidulcis frankliniae, assembly GCA_009925905.1. Taxonomy (GTDB): domain Bacteria; phylum Chloroflexota; class Limnocylindria; order Limnocylindrales; family Limnocylindraceae; genus Limnocylindrus; species Limnocylindrus frankliniae. Next base: position 24,683 of record RFPZ01000004.1, on the reverse strand, counting down.
TCGAGCTGGGTCGGGTATCCTCTGTAAACGATCCTGTAAGGAGGAGTCATGGCAAAACGAGAGAAGCGCTTCCGACCAGACCAGCGCCCAAAGCTGAAGTCGCATGCCGACGCCCCAAAGCGTGGCCTCACCCCCGCTGAGGAGGCCGCTGCCGCCGCCTATGAGGCTACGCTCGTCACCCCGAAGCCCACCGTTGTCACAAGTACGTCGGCACCAATTGGTAGCCGGGCCGCGTCAACACAGCGACTCGCCGCAGAGATCGCCGAAGAGATGCCTGTCGTACGCCGTGACCTCCGTCGGATCTTAGTGACGTATGGTGCGTTGCTCGCGCTGCTCGGCGCAATTTGGTTTGTCGCCACGTCGACGGGATTCATCGCGGCCTAATTCGCCTCTAATCCCGTCACTCCGGGCTCACCCCGTTACAGCGCGCGTCCGATCACTGCGCCAAGCAACGCGCACATTGCGCCGAGTGCCACCGATCCGACAGCGTAGGCTGCAGCACCGACCGCATCTCCGGCCGTTATCTGACGCGAGAGATGCAGCGAGAGCGCAGAGAAGGTGGTGAAACCTCCCAGGAGGCCTGTGATCAGAAACTGTCGAAATTCCAGAGGAACCATGGTGCGCTCAACGATCAGCGTCACGAAGAGGCCAGCAAGGAGCGAGCCGATGAGGTTGATGGTGAGGGTGCCAAATTCAGCCAGCCAACCCGCACGAGCTGCAGCAAAATCAATGAGCGCGCGCGCCACAGCACCGAATGCACCACCGAGTGCAATCAGCAGCAGCTCTGCACCACTCATTGCGCCAACACCTCGTCCATGAAGCTGCGACTTTTCGGCTCCGCGCCGAAGAGCAACTGGACTGCACCGCGAAGTGCCCAACTGACTTCACGCTGGGGGGTAGGTGGCAGCGTGAGCGAAACCAGCTCTTCTGGCGCAAAACGCCGGAGCGCCCGCATCAGTCGCAGTGCGTCACTCGAAAATTGAGCGCCAAGGGTATGTGTGGCACAGCGAATTCCCGCGCCCTCGTCGTCCCAGCGGAGCGCTTCACCCGCAACGGGTGCGCGCCCGCACTGAAGGCATACATCGAGCTCGGGACCTTGCCCCGCAGCATCGAGGAGGGCGAGTTCGGCCCATCGCGCAACCAGGGCGTCCGGCGCCCCAGATTCGAGGAGGTCCCAGGCATGTAGGAGCAACTCATAGAGTTCAGGTTCAGGTTGTTCATCGCTCGTGGCTCGTTCCACTAGCTCGGCGACGTACCAAGCAACCGCTGTGCTGCCGAGCCTACTTCGCAGGCCAAGCCACACCCGTACGCTCCGTACCTGCGTGACCGTATCGAAGGTTCTCCCTGCGACGAGGGCGAGGTCAAGTTCAGCGAAGGGTTCCACGCCCCCGCCCAGGCGGCTCGTCGGCTTCCTTACCCCTTTCGCGATCGCCTTGAACTTGCCGCGTGTAGCAGAGAGAAGGGTGAGCACGCGATCGGCCTCGCCGAGGCGGAATCGGGAGGTAACTACGGCCAGCGACGTAGTGCTTTGACGTGCAGGCATGTTGCGCAGGGTAGCATTGCCCTACAACCGCGCCGCGTCTGCGAGCGCCGGGCTAAAAGCAGGGGGGACTCGTGAGCGAGCAGCAGCAAGGGACGGCGGGAGACCTCTTGAGCCTGAACCTTGACGACCTTGTTGCCGCCACAGATCGCACAATCCTTGCGCTCCTCGCCGAATGGGAGGAGCCGATTACGGCCCCCATGTACGAACAGATTCGCTATCACCTCGGTTATGCCGATCCGGCAGCACGACCTGGTAAGCGCATGCGCCCCCTGCTCGGCCTCCTCGCTTACGCCTCGATTTCATCAGACTGGGATCGCGCGCTCCCTGGTGCCGCGGCTGTCGAACTCGGCCACAATTTCTCGCTCGTTCACGACGACATCGAGGATGGCGACGCGGAGCGCCGTGGCCGGCCAACGCTCTGGGTACGCGACGGAGTGCCACAGGCCATCAATACTGGCGATGCACTCTTCACGATTAGCCGCGTGGCGCTCCATCATCTCACTGCCCTTGGCTTCTCCGACACCAAAGTGATTCGCCTGATGAAACTCTACGACGAGACGTGTCTCCGGCTCTGTGAGGGCCAGTTCATCGATATCGCCGCAAGCGCACGCACAGAAATGCAGAGCGTTGAGCATTACTTTGAAATGATCGGGCGAAAGACCGCCGCCCTCATCTCGGGCTCCGTTGAATCGGGTGCAATCCTCGCGAGTGATGACGAAGAGGTCATCCGACGTTTCCGCAATTTCGGCTGGGCGCTTGGCCTCGCCTTCCAGATCAACGACGATCTCCTTGGCATCTGGGGCGACGAAGCAGCTACAGGGAAGGAGGCGTCAGACCTCGCCCGCCACAAGAAGACGCTCCCCGTCCTTCACGCCATGGAGCAGGCCAGCCCCGCCGACCGCGCGGTGCTCACGAATCTCTACGCCGAGGCCAACCCAGGCGCTGCATCAATCGCTGCTGGCCTACAGGTCCTGGAGCGCACTGGATCGCGTGAATACACCCGTCTGCAAGCGCAGGAGTGGCGCGCCAAAGCCATCAGCGAGATTCGCAGCCTGTCACAGCTCAACCCGCGTGCCGTCGCGAAGCTTGAAGAGATCATCGACCGGGTGATCTCCGCCTAATCGACGCTGGCCGCCGGCTTTCCTGGGTCCCAGGTCACTCGAACCTTGCCGACGCGGCGTCCAATAACCTTGATCACCGTGATGTTGAAAGGATCAACCGCTACCGTGTCGCCTACAACGGGGACGCGACCAATCCGGTGATAGACGAAGCCACCCACAGTGTCGTACTCCTCATCGTCTTCGAGCTTTAGCGCAGGGTCAACAAGTTCGCCCATCTCGTCAATATCTGCTCGACCATCGAGGATCGCTTCACCATCGCGAACGATCACCTTCATCGGCTCCTCTTCGTCAAATTCGTCCTGAATCTCACCGACGATCTCTTCGAGAAGGTCCTCGATTGTTACCAGGCCCGCAGTGCCGCCGTACTCATCAAGGACGATGGCCATGTGCACTCGGCGCCGCTGCAGCTCGTTGAGTAGATCATCGACCGCCTGTGACTCGGGGACGAAGAGCGCTGGGCGCATGATGTCGCGTAGGCGTGGGCGTGGTCCACCTGCAGCAATGATGCGAAGTAGGTCTTTGGCATACAGGATGCCGACAATATGGTCAACCGACTCTTTGTAGAGCGGTGTGCGGCTATGTCCCTCAGTCAGCACCAGCGTGACGGCTTCGTCAAAGGTTGCATCCTGGTCAATCGCCACGATGTCAATGCGCGGCACCATCACCTCGTGTAGCTTTGAATCGCTTAGCGACATCACCGCGCTAATCATCTGCTCCTCTTCGGCTTCAAGAACACCCTGCTGACTCCCCTGCTCCACGATGAGACGAATCTCTGCCGCAGAGAGCTCTGGGGTGCGCGTTGGGTCAATCCCAAATGGCTTCGAGATGAGCTTGGTGAGCGCCACGAGCACGGCAACAAGCGGGCTGACGATCTTGGCAAAGAGGCTGATTGGGCCAGAGACGAACAGAGCGATGCGGTCTGGATTGGCCAGAGCAAGCCCTTTTGGAATGAGCTCGCCGAGCACGATAGAGACCACAGAGACAATGAATGTTACGAGGAGCAGGGCGATCGTGTCAGCCTGATCGGCAAGGAGCGGGATCCCCCGCATCGGCTCAGCGACGACGGTCACGATGCTCACGGCGGCAACCGCCGAGGCGAGTGCGCCGAGGAAGGTGATCGCCACTTGGATCACCGCCAAGAATCGTCCCGGATCGCGCATGAGAACCTGGGCGCGCTTGGCGCGTCGGTCACCCGCCTCAGCAAGCTCGTCGAGGCGAGTGCGACGGACAGAGACAAAGGCGATCTCTGCGCCGACGAAGAACCCGTTGATGAGAATCAAGAGGAGAATGACCAGAATGTCGGCTCCAAGCATCGTTACGCCTCCCGAATGATGCGGGCTGGCACACCAACAGCCGTACAGCCATCAGGGATATCGGCTAGCACCACCGTGCCCGCCCCCGTCTTGGCACCGATGCCGATACCTGCTGGAGCAACAATTAGCGTTCCAACGCCGGTAAATGCATCCGCGCCGATCAGTGTCTTGTGCTTCTTCTCGCCGTCGTAGTTTGCCGTGATGGTGCCCGCGCCAATGTTCGCACGCTCGCCAACCACCGCATCACCTAGATACGAATGGTGGCCCACCTTTGCGCCGGTGGCCAGGCTTGTTGCCTTCAGCTCAGCAAAGTTTCCAACGTGGCAATTCGCTTCAATGGTGCACCCGGGCCGAATATGCGCGTACGGCCCTACGTCAACGTTTGAAGAGAGGCGAGAACTTTCAATCGCCGAAGAGCGCACGATGCAATCCTCAGCGATCAAGGTCGACTCAATCCGTGAACCGCTCCCGATCCGAGTGCGCGCTCCGATGCTCGTTGCCCCGATGAGCGTCACGTTTGGTTCTATGACTGCGTCTGCGGCAATTTCAACCTGGACGTCGATCCATGCGGTCGTTGGATCAATCAACGCCACGCCGCGGTCAAGATGCCCCTCATTGATTCGCTCACGCAACGCGGCCGCGACATCAGCAAACTGGTGCCGGTCGTTCACCCCCTCAAGTTCAATCTCGGGGCCATACACAATGGGAGCGGGGGTCCCCGCAGCGTGCGCCGCTGCTACCAGATCGGTCAGGTAGAGCTCTCCACTGGCCTTTGACGGCGTGATCGCGCCCAATGCGTCGGTGAGCCAGGCTCGATCAACAGCGTAGAGTCCAGCATTCACTGTTCCGATCGCACGTTGCTCTTCGCTAGCGTCACGCTCCTCTACGACGCGCTCTGCTGATCCGTCGCTCGCTTCAATCACTCGGCCGTAGCCGGTTGGATCGTCTGCATCAAATGCAGCCAAGGCGATCGGCGCGCCGGTTTCTCGACGGGCGGCAACAACCTCACGCATGAGCGCAGCGGTGATGAGCGGCGTATCGCCACAGGCGATGAGGATCTCTTTGGCAGAAGGTGGCAATGCAGCAAGTGCACAGCGAACTGCATCAGCGGTACCGAGCGGCTTAGACTGCTCCGCGATTGAGACGTTATCCCCTAGCAGTTTGGCAAGCGTTGCAGTCCCGGGCGAGAGAACGACGACAGATTTATCCACGAACGCCTCAGCGGCAGCCGCCACCACCCAGCCAGCCATTGGTCGACCGAGGAGTTGGTGCAGTACCTTAGGAACTTGGGACTGCATTCGCGATCCCACTCCAGCGGCAAGGATGATTGCCGTCACGCCCTCGAGGCGCTCCGGCCCGCGACTTGACGGGTTCATCCTGCGGCGCCGCCTCGCTTAGCAATCGCTTCGATCTCAACTAAGCCACCCTTCGGCAAAGCGGCAACTTGAATTGTTGAACGTGCTGGGTACGGCGGGGTGAACGCTCGACCGTAGATCTCATTAACGGTCGCGAAATCGGCGAGGTCAACGAGGAAGATCGTAGTCTTGACGATGTCGTTAAATCCGTACCCTGCAGCGGCCAGGAGCGCCCCAAGGTTGGCAACCGCCTGTTCGGCTTGGGCGGCAACGCCATCGGCGAGCACACCTGTCTCCGGATTGAGCCCGAGCTGCCCGGAGCAGAAGAGTTCGTCGCCAACGGCAATAGCTGGGCTGTACGGTCCGATTGCGGCAGGGATATCGGCCCCAGAGATCGAACGCTTCACGCTACTCCCCTTCCGCCAGTACCTGGCGCGATTAGTCTCGTTGCGATCACGGAGGGCGTGACACCTTCGGGTGCCACGAGCTCCCCGCTCGCGAGGGCGTTGGCGATAAGGGCTGCCCCCTCCTCTGCCTCTCGCTGTGAAGGATAGAGGAGGAACAGGGTTGGCCCCGATCCCGAGAGTGAGAGCGGGCGCCCCAGGAGGCGGCGAAGGGCGTGATCAAAGGGGCGCAGCCACGGCGCCACTGCTCTGGCAGGGGCCAGTAGGTCGTTCGCCGATGCCAGAGCGGCAGCCCGCTGCAGAAGTCCCTCACCGCTCATGCCGACTGTCAGCTCGGCGGCAAGGTGCTGGGAGCTGACCAGGGCAGCGCCCTGCGCCGGGGAGCGAAGCCCCCCCGCGAATGCCGCAAAGACCTCTGGTGTTCGAAGCGGCAGGCCCGCAGTGACCAGAAGGAGGCCCAAGGCCTCGCCGATCCACGGGGCGAGCGGAGTCACTGACTCCCCGCGACCCTCCATCAGCGCTGGTGAGCCAACCAAGAAGAGTGGGACGTCGGAGCCCACTTCGGCGGCAACGTCGTTGAGGGACTCGTCATCAATATCCAGATCAAAGAGTTCGATAGCGCCAAGGAGTGTGGCGGCTGCATCACTAGATCCGCCACCCAGCCCTGCGGCAACGGGGAGGCGCTTCTCGAGCACGATCTCAACTGGTGGAACATCGCACACTCGTCGCAGGGCGGCGAGCGCCACGGCGCAGAGGTTCTCCCCCTCCAGCTGCAGCGGCACACCAGCAAGTCGAATCGAGTCAGCTCCATCAGTTGCCCGACGCAGGTAGAGCCGATCACCCGCTTCAAATTGTGCAACGACAGAGTGAAGTTCGTGATATCCATCTGACCGCTTACCAACAACGGCGAGCGTCAAATTGATTTTTCCATGAGCAACCATCTCAACCGTTTGATTGACCGCAGGCCTCACGTTCGTTTCGGTGCGCTTTTGCGCCTCTCCACCTCCACTCGTACTGCGTCGCGCAAGGGCGGCTCGCGCTGCATTTGTCGGCACACCGGCATCCAGCTCAGGTAGCTCCGCTAAGAGGGCGATCCAATCCTTTACTGAAAGAGTCTGTGCACGTTGGTCGGGGCTCAGGTTGGCGCGTGCGAGTGCCGCGACGATATCGCTCTCAAGGATCGGGAGTGCTCGCGGCAGCGCGTTGCGAAGCTTCTTCCGCCGCTCACGGAATCCTGCCTGCACTAAACGCCAAAGGCGCGCTTCGTCGTGCGGGGACAAGGCGAACGCATCGCCTCCAGTTCGATGCTCAAGCAGCAAGATTGCCGAATCGACGCCAGGCACTGGATCGAATGCTTCACGGGGCACTCGAGCAACGATGGAGGCCGCCGTTCGGGCCTGGACAAATGCAGTGAGGTACGACCAGTCACCCGGCGCAGCGGCAACTCGCTCCGCGACCTCAAGCTGGACGAGCAAAACGATGCGCACTGGAGGATTTGCGAGAAGGAGCAGCCGATGCAGGAGCGGGCTTGTGACGTGATACGGAATATTCGCGATCACGCGCCAGCTCCCGCTGCTAGGTGCGAGTGACTCAAGATCAACGGTGAGAGCGTCTCCGTGCACGAGTGTCAACTGACCTGAACTGATCATGGCAGCGAACTTGTGTTGCAGGCGAGGGATCAAATCGCTGTCAAGCTCAACGGCCACGACGTGTGCGCCACTGGCTAGGAGCGCCTCGGTGAGGAATCCAAGCCCCGGGCCAATCTCCAACACCAGCTCACCTGAAACTGGGGCACCAGCTTGGACGATGTGATCTCGCACATTGAGATCGTGCAAGAAGTTCTGGCTGAGGCGCTTTTTGGCCGCATGGCCGTCAACTCGGCCACGGCTCGGTGCCTGGCGATACTTCGGGCTCATATGGGCACCGCCGTTCCGATGCGCCACTGAGCATGCACCTCAAGACCCGCGCTCGGCTCCTGGTACGCACCGCGTTCATCACGTAGTAGCGCGTCGCCTGCCGCACCGATCATGGCCGCATTATCGGTGCACCATTTGAGCGGTGGCACTACGAGGGCTCGGCGCTCTTCGCTCGCGACGCTAGCGAGCGCTGCACGGAGCGGCCCGTTGGCCGCCACTCCCCCGCCAACAATGAGCGAACAGTCTGGATGTGCGCGCAAGGCGCGCTGCACACCGGCGTGTAGCGCACCAACGATTGCCTGCTCGGTTGCCGCGGCGATGGTGATTGCTGCCGCAGGAGAGAGTGGATGTTCGGCGAACTGCCGTGTGAGAGTTGCGGCGCGCCATGGGCTTCGGTCGGAGAGCCCGTTAGCGACCATCGCCTGACGAATCGCTGCCGTTTTGACCCCACTAAACGAGAAGTCGTACGGCTGATCGGTCTTCGCAATCGGCAACGGCGTGATCCGTGCGCCTCGTGGCGCTTTTGTGGCGAGCGCTGAGAGCGCCGCTCCTCCGGGGTACGGAGCCCCGAGGAGACGCGCGATCTTGTCAAAGGCCTCACCTGCTGCGTCATCAATCGTGCCACCGAGGCGCTGAATCGACCCATCGCGATCAATCCGCACCAACAGCGTGTGCCCACCAGAGACCACCAGTCCGATCGCCGGAAGCGCTGGTTCGTCAGCGCCAACTGTCTCGCGTAGCCATGCGGCGCGGAGGTGTCCTTCGAGGTGATTCACGGGGAGCACAGGAAGGCCGCGCGCCCACGCCCAAGCGCTACCAACTCCAGCGCCGATGAGGAGTGATCCAACTAGGCCGGGGCCAGTTGTGAGCGCTACTCCTTGAATTTCGCCCGCAACTCCGAGATGTTCCGCCTCCTGCAGTACATCATTCAAAAGGCGTGGCAACCACTCATGATGGGCTCGCGCCGCCACCTCGGGAATCACGCCGCCGAACGGTGCATGGATCGCAGTCTGGCTTGCAACACGTTCCGCGAGCACCTCACGGCCACCGCGCACCAGGGCCACCGCGCTCTCATCGCAGCTCGATTCAATAGCCAGCAGCAGTCGATCACCCACGCTCGGAACGCTCCACTACTTTGGAACGTAACCTGGCTTCAATTGCCAACTGAACAGAACTTTCAAGTTCCGCAGTAGTCATCACCAACGCATCCTCGTCGTTATCGTCGTAGTAACGAATGCGTCGACCAACCTCAACAAAACCGAACGCGAGATAGAGGCGCTGCGCGTCAAGATTTGAGACACGGACATCTAACGTTGCCACGCGAGCCCCGCCTCGTCGGGCCTCCTGGAGGAGCTCAAGGAGCAGCGCCGTCGCGACTCCGTTCCGCCGAATCGCAGGGAGCACGGCCATGGTGGTGATGTGCGCCTCATCAACCATGAGCCAGATGCCACCAAATCCAACTAACGCTCCGTCAATACGAGCCCCCACATATCGAGCTAAACGATTAGTTGTCAGCTCTGTAACGTATGCGCTCGTGGGCCATGGCGCTGTGAATGAAACATTTTCAATCAGCGCAACCTCTTCAAGGTCGGCAACCGTGAGAGGCGCAAGCACAGGTGCGTTCATTTTAGGCCTCACTTCCGCGCGCGGGAGCTGGATATCGCAAGGTAACGTGTTCAACCCGTCGACCAGCCGTTTGTACGAGCGCACATGCGACACGTCCGCGACTCTCTTCCTGGCTAATGTGCGGAGAGGCGGCGTCACGATTCACAATGATCATACCCACCTCGTTCACCTCAAGTGATTCTCGGGTGCCCAATGCAATAGAGAACGGTCGTTGTACCGCTAGCAAGAGGGCTTGATCAGAGGCGCTCTCTCGCAACGGGAGTGCCAGCGCCGTAGCAATACCCACGGCGGCCGACGCAGCAACACGAACGCCGCTGTAGCTTCCAGGGCCAGTCCCAATCACAACCCCCGTAATCGCGCTGCGCTCTACCTGATCAGGAATGAGGTTGTTGATGCGCTGGAGAATCGGCCGCTCATATTGATAGTCCTCGGCTATGCATATTGGAGCGTCGCCACGCTCCTCAACAATCGCAACGATGCCAAAGCCAAGTGCGCCGTCAAGCACGAGCGTGCGTGTTCTACCCACGACCGCTCTCACTCGGATCAACTATTGTGGAGAGGCCAGCATGGAGATCTGGTCGCGCTCCTCGGATCACTGCGGAGCGGGCGTCGTTCCGATCATCGACAGCAAGATGTACGTGCAGAATTCCTGGGCCTTCATCGGCGAGCCCTGCTAGGTGTTCGGGCCACTCAATCAAGGTCACGCCATGCATCTGTCGCTCATCAATCACTCCTGCGCGAAGCGCGTCACTCCCCACGGGAAGACGGTACGCATCCACATGCCATATCGGCAGATCCCCGCGATGCTCAGCGACAAGAATGAACGTTGGCGAGGTCAGCTCTGGTTCTGCATGCAGTGCGACACCAATGGAGCGCGCGAGTGTGGTCTTGCCGCTCCCGAGGTCTCCCGAGAGAAGAACGCGATCGCCGGGCCGAAGTGATGCGCCGATCGCCGCGCCGAGCGCAGTCGTTGCTGCAAGGCTATCGAGCGCAATAGTGACGACGTTCACGCGGTGAGGCGCTGTAGGTCACCAAGGGGGAGCATGACAAGATCACCACTAATCTCGACAGCACCCAGTGGATCAGATGGGAGCGCATCGGCCAGACCACGCCAAGTGCCAAAAGAGCCCGCTCGCGGGCCACCGATCACAACGATATCCGCGCCCGAACGCTCCGAAGTGGCGCGCGCAGATGGTGTGATGAGACCTGCCGGATGACGCTCGAGGCGAACGTCGCTGCCGTGCAGCGCCGCAAGAGCTTTCCCCAGCTCTGCAGCCCACTCGTCGCTCTCACGGCGCCCACCGAGGATCAGTAGACCGAACGGGGATGGGGCGACGCCTGCGGCAACACGTCGATCGATGGAGGCGCTGAGCGCCTCACGCTCGCCGTCGCTAAGGCTTCCGACCACAAGGCCGCGAATGCCGACGGCCCGGGCGCGCAGCACAGTTTCAGGGGACACCGAGACCACCGCCAGGATCCCCGCCTTCTGAGCGGCGGCCCAGCCCCGGCTATCTGGCTCTGTTGCCGAGTAGTAGAGGCTCCCCTCTACTTCATCACCAAGCAAGAGGCGACCACCAAGCCCGCCCGTTGCGCTCGCCGACCGAGGTAGAAGTTCCAACGGTGCGGCAATGGGAAGCACCCGTTCCGACCGCGCCGCCGTCGGGGCATCCACCACGCCGATTGAGGGAGTGCCTCGCACGATTGCGATGCCAGCAAGGCCACCGCGCATCAAAGCCGAAACGACACGCCCCTCAATCGAGACATCGATAGCCGCAACCTCTCCTGCCGCAACTTCGAACGCCTGCACTTCGTCCGAGTACAGCTCGTACTCCTCTTGGTCGGCGCGAACAATAACCTCTTCGTCTGGGTGATCGACTACAACCAGCAGATCGCCAGCAGGGAGAAGCAACTGCTCGGCGGTCGCACGGGCCAACTCCCCTCCCATCGTCTCATTGAGCTGTTCACTACCGAGTGCAGCGACGACTCCAGCACCGTCAAGTAGGACCGTGGAGCGCCCGAGGGGCCCCAGTAGAGCGAGGGCTGCAAGTTGCACGGCGCTCGAAGCGAGATACGCTGCAAGTTGACCTGTGGCAATCAGCACCGCACCATTCATAGAGGTGACCAAATCACGCGAGTGCTCCGCCAGTGAGCGCAGTGCGTCCACGCAGGCGGCAGCACGAATCTGGTCGCCCAGATCATCTCGACCCGACATTGGCCGATCTGCAATGTCACCAAGACGATCTGCAACAACCGCTCGATCTTGCTCGCCTATTGATCGGAGGATCGCATCACAACGCCGACGGCGCTCAGACGCATCTGTGGGAACCAAGGCCGCTTCAGGAACGGTGAGCAGTTCTCCCTCGGTGCTTGGTGCGGACCAGGCTGCACGGCCAGCATCATGAGCGATGTCAAGAATTACGACGGGAACCCCAAGCGCCGCAGCGCAACGGCTCGCCGCCCGTCCGAGCGAGTCTGGCTCGCCGCGCAACGTCGTGGAGATGCCCGCATTCGCGTCTACGCCCGCCAGGCTCTGCAGCATCTGTTCCACAGCGCCGCTCTCGGCCCCCGCAGGCAGCGTGATGCTACTCAGTAAACGTGTGGGCTCCGCATCTGACATCAGCGCATAAAAGCTTCGATCAGGATCTTCGCGCACTAAGAGATACGACGACCGATTCACTTTGGTCCCACGTAGTGGTAGCCCCGCAGGTCTCGCACCGCGACCGGTCGACCGCCGACCGTGTACACCCGCGCAAGCCGATTCGTAAAACTCGTTGATACCTCGTTTGTGATCGTTTTCCGCCGCTTCGCGACGTCAACAGGTTCGATGACCTCTGTACCTGATTGGCCAATGAAAACCACCACGTCTTGTTCGGTGAGGTCTGTGGCCGGGTGATCTGTCGCATCAATGGTGATGGAGTCCATCGCAATTGTTCCAACAACGGGGAGGCGCACGCCGCGTACCAATACCTCTGCGACACCCCGCTCGTGGTACGAGATTCCGTCGGCATAGCCGATCGGAAGCGTGATGATGCGAGACTCACGCTCAGCGACGAACGCAGGGCCGTACCCTACGCCATGACCAGTTGGAAGGGTTGCGATGCGCACTGGTCGTGCTGCAAGGCCGTACACCCGTTCAATACCAATCGTTGCCGCCGTCATCGTGGGTCGCAACGCGTTTGGCACCACGCCGAAGAGCGCGATTCCCACCCGTGCAATCCTCTGTGTCTCTCCGATGGTGAGAAGTCCTCCCGAGCCGACCAGGTGCGATTCGAGGTCTGGAACCTGAATAGCAGCCTTTTCAAGCACCTCTTCTTGAAGTCGCGATCGATCAACGTTCTCCGCAGCAGTCAAATGGCTCCAGATACTCCGAAGGGCAATCTCAGAGTTTCCTCGAAGCGCCGCTACTTGCGCTACGAGTTCGTTCGGCAGGATGCCGTCACGGCCGAGGCCTGTATCTACTTCAATGTCAACACTGAGCGGCGGCAAGCCAGAGAGATCGACCCCGAGCAGCTCGCGCACCACGGCCGGCGATGAGGCGGTAACGCCAATGCCCATAGCCGCGGCGTCACGCAAGTGGGCAGGGGCAACGCGCCAGAGGACACGAACTGGGCCAGTTATCCCTGCGTCGCGCAACTCCTGAGCCTCATCAAACGTTGCGACGAGGACCGCACGCGCGCCAGCGTCTAGCGCGGCACGTGCAACAGCAACTGCTCCAAGGCCGTATGCATCAGCCTTCAACACCACATCAAGATGGCCACCAGAAGGCAGCTTCGCCTTCAACGCGCGAACATTGGTTGCGATCGCGTCTAGCCGAACCTCAACCCATGCGTCGCGCCCAAGCGCCGGCAAGGCAGCCTGCTGAATGAGTTCGGGGATGCCGCTCATCCTTGGGACTTCCCAGCCGTCTCCGCGAGAAGAGCAAGCTCCTCTCGCCGCAGCGCCTTGATTCGCTCAATGCGCGCGAGGAGTGCCGATTCAGCGGCATCAAGGTCTTCCCCTATCTGGGGCGGAAAGAGATATCGGCCGCCAGCCGTTCGAACTGCGTAGGCGATGGCCACCGCATACTCGCGCTCGTGGGTAATTGAGAGCGCTATGTGCTGGATTCCCAACTGCGTCGCCCGTGCTGCAGCCCTGTCGTGGAGTCGCACAGAGGGTTGCCCAGTTGGTAGGCGCTCCACCTCGATCTCTTGCCAGCCGATACCGCGAACTCCAAGGCCGAGAACCTTTGAGACAGCCTCTTTGGCAGCCCAGCGCCCAGCCATCGTTTCGGGACGGCCCCGGACATACGCACGCTCGGCGGCGGTAAGCACGCGAAGTTCAAATCGCTCTGGGTGTCGACGCAAGACGTTCGCAATTCGCTCAACGCGAATTATGTCAATGCCGATTTCCGGCGTACCTTTAATGTGCTCTCCTCCGTCCATCACTCGACGGTGACGGACTTTGCCAGATTCTTGGGCTGATCGATGTCAGCGCCGGCAAGAAGTGCCATCTCGTACGAGAAGCGCTGCAGCGGAATCGTCGCAATGAGCGCAGCGATCTCCGGTCGCGCAGCGGGGATCACCACGGCATCCGTAGCGAAGCTCGACCAGTCAGGTACACCAGAAACGATGGCGATCACCGGTGCCGATCGTGCACGTGATTCCATCAGATTGCTGACGAGTTTCGGAAGTACTGGCGAATTCAGCACCACTGCAACCACAGGGTGGTCAGCTCCAAGGAGGCTGATTGGACCGTGCTTCATCTCACCCGCGGCTATTCCCTCGGCATGGATGTAGGCCAGTTCCTTCAGCTTTAGGGCTCCCTCAAACGCCGTTGCGAGGCCTGCGCCACGACTGACGAACATGAAACCGCTTGAATTGAAATACTTCCTCGCAATCGCCGGAAGTGCATCTGACGAATCAAGTGCGGCAGACGCCATCGCAGGGATTGTGAGTAGTTCTGTCGACCACGATCGAAGATCTTCTGCAGACAGTACTCCTGTACGTCGCGCAAGGTCCAGGGTGACGAGTAGCGTCACAAGAGCTTGCGAGGTGTAGCTCTTTGTTGCGGCTACTGAAATCTCCGTCCCGGCCTGTAGTAAGACAACGGCATCGGCTTCTCGCGTCAGTGATGATCCCGCCGCGTTTACGATGGCCAGAACTGTGGCCCCTGCTGCCTTTGAAATCCGAACGGCACCCAGGGTGTCCGCCGTTTCACCTGATTGCGAGACAGCGATAACGAGGCTCGATGAGCCGAGCGCGGGTGGATCGTATCGGAACTCACTCGCAACGGTCACACGGACTGGAATACGCAGCAGACGCTCAGCGAGCGTGGCCGCAGTGAGTGAAGCGTAGTAGGCCGAGCCGCAAGCGACGATCTCTATTGAACGCGCTGCGCTGATAGCTGGGGCAATTGTGTCAAGCTCACTGATCTCTACCCCGTCGGCCGAAACACGTCCGAGCATGGCGGCAGAGAGTGCGCGAGGTTGCTCATCCATCTCTTTGCGCATGAAGTGGTCGTACCCCTCTTTGCGCGCTGCGGCACCATCCCAGGTAATCGTCTCAATCTTCGGCGCGAATGTCGCGCCCGCTGCGTCGTAGAGGGTGATCCCCGCACGCTGCAGGTCAGCGAGGTCGCCGTCGCGCAAGAAGACGATCTTGTTGGTGTGCTCAAGAATCGCGACAGGATCCGAGGCAAGGAACTGCTCCCCCTCGCCGATCCCAACCGCAAGCGGCGCCTCGCGGCGGGCGGCAATAATTCGACCTGGTTCACCACGGTGCATCACCACAAGGGCCCACTGCCCGTGCAGGCGAGGGAGCACTGCCGCAACGGCAAGTCGAATGTCGCCCTGATAGGCATCTTCGATCAGGTGGGCGATCACCTCGGTATCGACGTCGCTCGAAAGTGTATGGCCTTTCGTCGTCAGCTCCCGCTGTAGCTCGGCGTAGTTCTCAATGATTCCGTTGTGAATGATGGCGATCTCGCCATGCTCATCCATGTGGGGGTGGGCGTTCAGGTCGGTTGGCGCGCCATGGGTGGCCCAGCGTGTATGAGCGATGCCAGCGATTGAGCCAGTGGGCAGTTCATCAAGGACACCTTCAAGATTCGCAAGGCGTCCAGCCCGCTTGCGCATCGAAATTTCGCCCCCGGTTGCCGCTACGGCAATTCCTGCGGAGTCGTAGCCACGATACTCAAGAAGGCGCAGCCCCTCAATCAACGTCGTTGAGACGTCGCGTGACCCGATGTAACCAACGATCCCGCACATAGCGGTAGTCTACCGCCCGCGTACAAGGCTCGCGGCAACCTCCAGCAGGTGTTCCACCGCTGCTTTGACGGCTTTCTCATCGGGCCCCTCGCCCATGACGCGAAGCAGGGGCTCGGTTCCTGAGAGGCGCACAAGGACGCGCCCACCTGTCTGTGCGAGCGACTTCTCAGCCTGACGGATCGCGCTCTGGAGGTCGGGCTCCTCGAGCAGGCCCGCCCCCGCACCTGGAGGCACGGGCACCGTGCGCTGGAGCTGCGGATCAAGCGGAACTGCGCTGGCCAACTCTCCAACGGGGGCCCCTGCGCGGGAGACGAGCCCCAGCACAGTAATCGCGCTGAGAAGCCCATCGCCAGTCGGTGAGAGCTCAGTGAAGAGAAGATGGCCGCTCTTCTCGCCACCGAAGCCCCCCTGACCAGCGGCGAGTCGCTCTGCAATGTGCCGGTCGCCGACGGGGGTGCGTTCTAGGGTGATCCCGTGCGCAGCCAGATGGCGCTCAACGCCACTATTCGTCAGCACGGTAGCGACGGCACGTTCAGAGCCAGCGACTCCCCGCCCCTTCCGATCCAAGGCGATGAGGGCGATCAAGACGTCACCATCAATCGCTCGCCCGTCAGCATCAACAACCACACAACGGTCAGCGTCGCCATCGAGCGCAATGCCGAGATCGGCGCCGTGCGCACGTACCTGCTCACCGAGTGCGGTGGGGTCGGTCGCGCCAACCCCGTCATTGATAACGCCCTCTCCCATCGCAAACGGCACGACCTTGGCGCCCGTGGCGGCGAGTGCTGCAGCGGCAAAGGGCGACGCGGCACCATGTGCAGCGTCAACCACCACGCTCAGGGCGCTGGCGCTCACGGTGCGCGCAAGCTCTGCAAGCGTTCGCGAATATCGATCGCGATATGCCTGCGCCTCAGACGTATGAGCGCCCGACGGGGCCACCACCTGAAGACTTCCTGCCAGAGCGTCATCCATGGCCGTCTCAAGTGCTCGCTCCTCCGCATCAGGAATCTTTCGTCCATCACGCGCGAGCACCTTCAAGCCGTTGTACTCCACGGGGTTATGGGAAGCGGTTACCACCACACCACACGCGGCGCGTGGCTCACCTGCAACGAGTAAAGCAAGCCCTGGCGTTGGAATAACGCCCACATCAATAACTGTGCCGCCGTGAGCCTCAATGGCACCGGCAAGCGCGCTCGCCAGCGCGGGTCCGCTCGGTCGAGTGTCGCGGCCAATAAGCACAAGGGCTGCTGGGTGCTGCTGCATCAGGGCAACGCCCAACGCGGCAGCTATTTCAACGGTAAGTGTCTCGCCAGCGATCCCGCGGATCCCATCGGTGCCGAAGCGAACCGTGGTCACGGCGTTCCTTGCGCTAGATCAGCGCTTGGTGAACTGCTTCGCCTTGCGTGCGCGTCGGAGACCGTACTTCTTGCGCTCCTTCGCGCGCGGATCGCGCGTCAAGAATCCTGCTTGGCGGAGAGGTAGTCGATATGCCTCTGGATCGGCAGAGAGGAGCGCTCGGGCAATGCCGTGGCGAATTGCGCCAGCCTGCCCAGAGATTCCGCCACCCTCAACCTTCACCATCGCGTTGAAGCGACCCTCAGTGCCGGTTACACGGTACGGTGCATACACCTCAGACTGCGGAACAGCGCCACCAAAGTGCTGCTCATAGGTTCGTCCGTTAATGACGATTTGACCCTCGCCGGCAACGAGGCGAACTCGCGCGATGGAGGTCTTGCGTCGACCAGTTCCCTGGTAATACGGCAAACTGGCCACGCTCTTCTCCTTCGGGCTCACGCGAGGGGCTCCGGCTTCTGCGGAGCGTGCGGATGATCCGCATCGGCATAGACCTTCAACTTACGAATCTGAGCATTTCCGAGCTTCGTCTTCGGGAGCATTCCCTTCACGGCGCGGCGGATCGCCTCATTCGGCTTGCGCTTCAAGAGATCACCGAGGAGCTCCATTCGGTACCCGCCCGGCTGGCCCGAGTGGGTGTGGTACTTCTTGGAAAGCAGTCGGTCGCCGGTCACAACAAGTTTTGCAGAGTTAATCACGATCACGAAGTCGCCGGAATCAAGGTGGTCAGCAAAGGTTGGCTTCCCCTTCCCCATCAGCGTAGAGGCCACCTTCGTCGCGAGTCGACCAAGGGTTTGACCCTCGGCATCAATCACGAACCAGCGGCGCTCGATTTCAGCGGCGCGAGGCGTCCAAGTCTTCGTGTTCATCTGATCCTCCTAGATCAATTCAAGCTGCACAAGCGGCGCCGAGTCACCCTGGCGGATGCCGATCTTGGTGATACGGCAGTAGCCCGACGTGCGGTTCGCGTACTTCGGAACGATCTCATCAAAGAGCTTCTCAACCACGAGCGGCTCTTCTGGCAGGGCCGCAATCACGGCGCGTCGGGCCGAAAGCCCACCCTTCTTGGCGAGCGTAATGATCTGCTCGACCTGCGGACGAATCTCCTTGGCCTTTGCCTCCGTCGTCTGGATGCGCTCATAGCGCAGGACGGAAACGACCAGGTTCTTATAGAGCGCGAGTCGTGGTCCCTGCTTACGGGAGAGCTTACGTCCGCCAATTGCGTGCGACGTCATTAGGCCTTCTCCTCGTCGTCTTCGTCACTCTCGTCTTCGTCGAAGATGGCGTCGGCTGGAATCGTGCTCGCTGGCACATCGAAGCCGCGCTCAACAAGCTTCTCGCGAACTTCGTTCAGGCTCTTCTGACCGAAGTTGCGGAGCTTCAGGAGCTCCATCTCGCCGCCATCGAGGGCGGTGAGGAGCTGGCGAACCTTGAGAATGCCTGCGCGCTTTAGCGCGTTATAGGCGCGCATTGGAAGATCGAGGTCTTCAATGGAAAGGTCCAGCAGATTGCCGCCCGCCTCCGCAGCAGGTGCAGCCACTGGAGCCTCGCCGAGACCTGAGAAGGCGGTGAACTGACCGACGAGGATTGCCGCAGCCTTGCGAACCGCTGCCTCTGGCGTAATCGTGCCGTCGGTCTCGATCTCGAGGATGAGCTTCTCGCGGTCAACGTCCTGGCCGACACGCGTGTTCTCAACGGTGAAGTTGACCTTGCGAACCGGAGTGAAGATGGCGTCGACGCTCATGACGCCGCGTGGTCGAACTTCGCCTTCAGGGTCTGCATCCACGCGGTCTGATGAGACATAGCCAACACCGGTCTCCACAACGAGGGTGGCCTCGATGGCCGCCTTGTCGGAGTCGAGCGTTGCAAGAACGAGCTCTGGGTTGACGATCTCGACCTGACCGTTCGGCTTGATGTCGCCAGCGGTGACGGGGCCCGCCCCCTTCTTGGAAAGGGTGAGTTCAATGCGCTCTTTCGCAAAGCTGCGAAGTCGAATCTTCTTAACGTTCAGGAGGATCTGCACAACGTCCTCACGGACGCCTGGCAGCGAGGAGAACTCCTGCATGACTCCATCGATCTGCACGGCGGTGACTGCAGCGCCTTCCAGCGATCCGAGGAGAACGCGGCGAAGCGCGTTGCCGAGGGTGACGCCATAGCCTGGCGCGAATGGACCCGCTTCGTACTTGCCGTACGAGCCGAGCTCCTCGAGCGGGGCGATCTTGGTGGTCAGTGCATCGGACATGTTCTCTCTCCCTCTTACCGCGAGTAGAACTCGACGACGAGTTGCTCATTGAAGTCGCCCGGCATCTGATCGCGCCGCGGAGCAGCGACCACCGTACCGGTCAACTTGGTGGCATCCACGCGGAGCCACTCCTGCATGCCATTACCTGCAAGGGAGCCCGCGGCCTCCTTGAACGGCCCGATGTCGGCTCGACCCTCACGGACCGAGATCACATCACCTGGCTTGAGTGAATACGAAGGAATGTTGACCGCCTGCCCATTGATGGCGAGGTGGCCGTGTGTGATCAACTGTCGTGCCTGATCTCGCGAAGTCGCGAGTCCGAGACGGTAAACCACGTTGTCGAATCGGAGCTCAAGGAGGCGGAGGAGGTTCTCACCCGTCACGTCGGTGCCGCGCTCAGCGGCCTCGAAGAGGCGGCGGAACTGTGTCTCGCCGATGCGATAGACGCGGCGCATCTTCTGCTTCTCGCGGAGCTGCAAGCCGTAGTCGCCCACCTTGCGACGGCGCATCATGTGCATGCCTGGAGGGGTTGGGCGCTTCTCAAACGAGCACTTCTTTGTGTAGCAGCGCGCGCCCTTCAAGAAGAGCTTCGCCCCCTCTCGACGGCACTGACGGCAGACCGCTCCAGTATCTCGACCCATGCTCTACCTCTCCTAGACTCGGCGCTTCTTTGGAGGACGGCAGCCATTGTGCGGCAGCGGCGTCACATCGGTGATTGCAGTGATGTCGAGGCCCGCGGTCTGAAGACCACGGATCGCCTGCTCGCGCCCAGCGCCTGGCCCCTTCACGAAGACGGCAACGGAGCGAAGTCCGTGCTCCATGGCCTTACGTGCGGCTGCCTCAGCTCCGAGCGATGCGGCGTATGGGGTGCTCTTGCGTGAGCCCTTGAAGCCTGCGACGCCGCCCGAACCCCACGAAAGCACCGCACCGGTCAGGTCGGTGATGGAGACGAGGGTGTTGTTGAACGACGCAGCGATGTGCACATGTCCAACAGGCACGTTCTTCTTCTCGCGACGTCGAACCTTCGGTGCGCGCTTCTTCTTCTCTTCAGCCATCTCTCTACCTACTTCTTCTCAATCTTCTTGCCGGCGACAGTCTTGCGTGCGCCACGGCGCTGTCGTGCATTCGTCTTCGTGCGCTGTCCACGCGACGGGAGGTTCTTACGATGTCGGGTGCCACGGTAGGTACCAACCTCGATCAGTCGCTTGATGTTCATGGCGATCTCTCGGCGAAGGTCTCCCTCGACCTTTCGGCCCTTGTCAATAACTTCGCGCAGTCGGTTGACCTGGTCCTCGGTCAGATCGCGCACGCGCGTGTCTGGATTAATGGAGGTCTGGGCCAAGATCTTCTGGCTGGTGGTTAGGCCGATGCCAAAGACGTACGTGAGTGCGATCTCAACACGCTTTTCGCGTGGAATATCAACGCCTGCAATACGAGCCATCAGTTAACCCTGTCGCTGCTTGTGCTTCGGGTTTTCGCAAATGACCATGACGCGTCCGTGCCGCTTAATCACGAGGCACTTGTCGCATCGAACCTTGACTGACGCAGAAACTTTCACTCGTTCTCCTGCTGTGAGCGGCGCGCCGCTCGTACTACTACTTCAACCGGTAGGTGATCCGACCTTGGGTCAGATCGTATGGCGAGAGTTCGACCTTCACCCGATCACCAGGAAGGATCCGGATGAAATTCGTCCGAAGCTTTCCACTGATATAGGCGCGGATCCGGTGGCCGTTTTCAAGCTCAACCACGAACGATGTGTTCGGTAGCGGCTCCACAACGGTCCCCTCGACCTCGATCGAATCTTTCTTCGCCAACAAACCCCCGATCAGAACGCGTTACTGGGTCTCGGAAGACCGAGACGGCGCACTACGGAGTCCGCAGACGCGCGAAGGGAGACAATAGCAGAGCCCCACGATCCACGCACGAGGGGGGCGTTCATGACCCCCTCGTCAGAATGGTGGAGCCCCCCGCCACGATGGCGATGCTGTCCTCCCAGTGCGCCGCAAGGCTCCCATCAATTGTTACAACCGTCCATTCATCGTCCATCACCCCGACCTCTGGGGAGCCAATCGTGAGCATCGGCTCGATCGCGAGGCAATGCCCTTCTGCCAACGTCAGGCTCTTCCGCCCCGTGCGGTAGTTGGGGACTTGCGGAGCCTCATGCATGGCACGACCAATGCCATGGCCAACATAGGGGCGGACAATTCCGTACCCCGCCCGCAGGGCAACATCCTCAACGGCGCCGGAGATCTCTTCAATCGTTGCCCCTGGACGGGCGGCGGCGATGCCGGCATCCAGCGCCTCACGGGTCACCGCCACCAGGCGCTTCGCCTCCGGGGAGCCCTCGCCGACCACAAAGCTGCGGGCTCCGTCGGCATGCCAGCCATCCCAAATGGCCCCTGCGTCAATGGAGACGAGCATCCCCTCTTTGATCTCGCGGTCACCAGGAATGCCGTGCACAACCTCGTTATCGAGGGAGATACAGATGACCGACGGGAAGCCGTGATAGCCCTTGAAGTTCGAAGTTGCCCCGTGGCGCTTGATGCATCGCTCCGCGATCACGTTTAGTTCCGCGGTGCTTGCCCCTGGGACCGCCGCCTCTTGGACCAGCTCATGGATTTCGGCAACGATGGCGCCTGCTCGGCGCATCAGCGCGATCTCGGCTGGGCTCTTGCGCGTGATTGCACCCATCGCTAGGCCGTCAGCCCAGCCGCCGCAGCAGCCACCGCCAGTCGAGCCTGGACCTCTTCAATCGGACCCACACCGTCCACCTCAGCGAGGCGCCCAGTTGCGCGATAGAGATCCACCACCGATTCGAGTGCGGAGAGCTGATTAGCCAGGCGCGCCGCGACGGTCTCCGCTGCATCGTCGCTTCTGGTGATCAGAGGGGTGGCACACACGTCGCATATCCCCGATGCCTGTGGAGGACGGTTAAGCAGGTGGTAGGACCGCCCGCATGATGGGCACACTCGTCGGGCCGTAAGACGCTCGATAAGGATTTCGCGGTCAACTTTCAGAAGTACGGCGCGAATTGACCGCCCGCTCGTCGCATACGCGGCATCGAGGGCAGTTGCCTGCGCAGGGTTGCGCGGAAATCCGTCCAGGATCACACGGTCCGCTGCATCTGGTTTGGCGAGTCTCGCCTGAATCATGTTGATGGTGACCTCATCGGGAACCAGCTGCCCAGCATCGATAAATTGTTTTGCAGCAACACCCAACGGCGAGCCGGCAGAAATTTCAGCACGGAAGAGGTCGCCAGTCGCAACGTGGGCTGCCCCCGTTGCTGCGGAGAGTGCCTCCGCTTGCGTCCCCTTCCCTGCGCCTGGGGCGCCGAGAAGGACGAGGATCACTTAATAAAGCCCTCGTAATTACGCATCAACATCTGCGCTTCGAGCTGCTTCATCGTTTCAACGACCACGCTCACAGCAATCAGGAGTCCGGTTCCACCAAGGCTCACGCCAAGGCCACCGAGATCACCAAAGAGTGCACCTAATGCGTACGGCGAGACCGCAACGAGCCCCAAGAAGAGCGACCCGAGCAGGGTGATGCGCGTAACCACTTTCCCCAGGTACTCCTGGGTTGGCATACCTGGGCGAATGCCTGGGATATAGCCGCCGTTCTTACGCAGCTGGTCAGCTGTTTCGTCAGGCTTGAAGGTAAATGCCGTATAGAAGTAGGTGAACGCAACAGTGAGGATGAAATAGAACGGCAGATAGACGAGCTCGTTCTGCGGCCCGAGCGTGTCGACGATCCACTGTGCGCCTGCTTTGACCCAGTCAACCTCTGACGCGGTGAAGTAACCAGCGATCTGCGCCGGGAAGAGCAAAATGCTCATTGAGAAGATGATCGGAATCACGCCAGCCTGATTTACCTTTAGCGGCAAGAACGTGCGTCCGCCTTGATAGACGCGATTACCACGGACGCGGCTCGCATACTCAACCGGAATACGCCGCTGCCCCTCGGTGATCAAGATGATTGCAGCTACGGCGGCGGCACCGACAACTACAAAGGCGAGAAGCACCGCAATGTCAGGCGCGCTGAAGAATTCCTGAATCGCGCCCGGTACGCGGCCGATGATGCCAGCGAAGATGATGAAGCTGATGCCATTGCCAATGCCCCGCTCCGTGACCAACTCGCCAATCCACATAAGGAGCAGCGATCCGGTCGTGAGAATCACGATCTGGACGAGCGTCTCTGGGCTGGCGAGGTCGAAGCGAGTCTTGAGCACATTCTGGCTGTTCAACAACGCAAGGAAGGCGTAGCTCTGTAGCGCCGCGAGCGGCACCGTCAAATAGCGGGTGTACTGATTGATCTTGTTGCGGCCGTACTCACCTTCACGGCTGAGCTCGATGAGGCGCGGCACAACCCCGCTCATGAGCTGCATGATGATTGAGGCGTTGATGTATGGATTCAAACCGAGGCCCACGACGCTGAACCGCGCCAGTCCGCCACCGGAGAAGAGGTCCAGGAGTCCGAAGAGGGCGTTGTCCTTGAAGAAGTCTGAAAGCGCCGCTGGGTCGGCTCCTGGCACGGGAACATGGCTCAGAAGTCGGAAGACTACGAGCATGGCGGCGACGAAGAAGAGCTTGCGTCGAATCTCTGGGGTTCGGAACGCATTCACTAGAGTGTCAATCATCGTTCGTCTCCTCCACCGCTCTGCGTACGCTCAACGAGCCTACCCACGACCTAAACCTTAGGCGTCTGCTCCGTCGGTATCTGCCGCCTTAGGGGCGCGCTTTACTGGAGCCTTCTTCCCTGGAGTTGGGGCGTTCTTCCCCGCCTTCACCCCGACTGGGGCGGCTGAGGCTGGAGTGGCGATCTCGTACACCGTAACGTCGCCGCCGGCGGCCTTGATCTTGGCCACAGCACTGTCCGTGAAAGCGTTGGCGGCAAACAGGATCTTCGTTGAAATCTCACCAGTGCCGAGCACCTTCAACGGCTTCCCTCGAGTCTTGAGAAGTCCGGCTGCGGCGAGGATGTCGGCGTTCACGCTAAGTGGGCTTTCCCCCTTTAGGCGGCCCGCGTCGATCCACTGTTGAATGCGACCAACGTTGACGACGGCAACCTCAACGCGAAGTACATTGCGGAAGCCGCGAAGTTTTGGGATACGACGATGAATCGGCGTCTGCCCGCCTTCAAACCAGGCCGGGATGCTGCCACCGCTTCGTGAGGTCTGACCCTTCGTACCGTAACCGGCAGTCTTACCCCGCCCAGCTGCAATACCGCGACCGACGCGGATGCGCTTCTTCTTTGACCCTGGTGCTGGCTGCAGATCATGGAGCTTCACTTGGTCACCTTCGCCTTCTTCACCTTGGCAGGCTTCTTCGCCTTCTGAGCCTTCTTTGTTGCGACAGCGGTTGCTGCAGTCGCGGCCTCTGCGCCGGTCAACTCGTCGACCGAAACAAGGAAGTTCACCTGTCGCACCATGCCACGAACGGCCGGATTGTCAGGGAGAAGATTGGTGTCACCGATGCGATCGAGTCCGAGAGCTCGAATGGTGCCGCGGTTACGCGCAACATGTCCAAGCTCGCTCTTAACCTGTGTGACCTTGATGTACTTCTCAGCC
>RFPZ01000030.1 GCA_009925905.1 Candidatus Aquidulcis frankliniae | reverse complement strand
GAGCCAATGAGTATTGCGCCAACAAGGCTAGCCCCCGAGTTCAAACCGAGAGCGAGTGCGATTCCAGCAGACGCTCCAACAGCCGCACAATATGCCAAGAGCAGCACCTGACTCGCCCCAAGGATTGCGCCGATTGCAGCTGCGCTAACTATGAGTAGACCGTTGGCACGAATCTCTCCTCGCATCCCCGCGGCATCCCGCTCGTGGAGATTCGGCTCCCATTTGTGTTGAGAGATCACTAGCAACGTTCCAACAACAAACAACAGTGCCGCAGCAGCCACAGGACCCCAGACAAATCCCTGAACGATTAGAAGAGACGCTAGTGGTGGGCCGAGGAGGAAATTGGCCTCATCGTTGACGGATTCCAACGCCATAGCTCGAATCCGAAGCGGTGCCGTATGCACAACAGATGTCCACCGAGCGCGAATGATGGAGCCCATACCAGGGGTTGCTGCACCGAATAAAGCAGAGGCCGCAATAAGCAGAAGGGCATCTGGCACAAGAATCGCTACGGCTGTGATGAGAACGGCACCAAGTGCCATCACACCTGAGGCTCGCAGAAGCGTCGGGCGATGCCCTCGTTCGTCAGCAGCTCGGCCGATCAGTGTCGCACCGACTGCGTTAGCAATTGAGAACGCGCCAGCTGCTGCACCACCTACTGCATAGGAACCAAACGGCCCACTCCCAATTGCAATCAATCCAATAGGAACCATCGAGATTGGCGAACGTGCAATCAGACCGCCGAGGGTGGTAAAGATGGCGCCCTGTTGAGAGAGAATATCCGCGAACGGCAGCCTGCGCTTAGGTACAGATTGTCGTGGGCTTGCCACGGCTAGTACATGATCGTTCGTGTGAGGTGGTGCGGATAGTGTGTTGCGTGATATGTCTTCCAGAGTCGGTAATCAACCTCTGGGATTAAAAGCTGTTTATCCTTTGGCCGCCGCGCGTTAATCTCATCGGTGAGCAGTGCAGTTGCGTAAATTGTGTGCGCACGAATCTCAATCTCCTCAAGCGAGTCACGCGGAATAAGCTCTCCGCCCATGATGCGTTTCTCCAATGACGCCTCGTACTCAAAGATGCCCATGGTGCGAAGGGCGACGGGCACAATGTAGTCGGCAAACGCCGTGCACATCTCCGGGTCATTCAACACTGTTCGGCCAAGTGGGGCGAGGCCACGATGGAGCCCCCACAGCCCGAGCTGCGATAGTTTCTGAAGCTGAATCTGATGGCCTTTCCAATCACTCACATCATTGAAACGTGGAAACTCTGTAACGAGCCGCTCAAGAAGTCCGTCACCACCCGCGTAGAGTGCGGGGGCGCATGAGGCGACCCAGCGGTGCCACTTTCCGTCGTACTTCTCAGTGAGGGTGGTACCAACCGTGTTGAGCGCCAAGACCCGCTCGTCAAGCATTGGAATTTCGATGTCGCCACGGAAGAGCTCTTCCAGATCTCGTCGCGTAACCCCTGCAGCCCACTGGCCGGTGAGGATCGGCTCTCCCGCTAGGATCGCCTTATGGAGGCAGGCAAACATTGCCTCGCTATCGGAGTAGCGGACCCCGTTGTAGGTCACCTCAAACTTCTTAGAGGTGGCGAAGTCAGTAAAGGCGAAGTTCAGGATGGTGATGAGCATCGTGAGATCGATGTTCTTGTCGGGGTCGGGTCCAATATCAAATGGGCTTTTCGCCGCCGGGGCGCTAGAACGGAAATCGGGGAACTCCTCGGCGGCCATCCAATGGGCGACGCGCCGAACCTCCACCTCATTCGTTGTAACAAACCCCGACCCCGCAATAACTGGGGTCAGGGAGCCCAGAACTGGGTTTGACCACCACTTCCCACGCACGTTTCGCCTCCTTGCTGGGCCACCCGACCCCTGATCCCATTGGGGGAGACCATACCCCGAAGCCCGGTGCCCCCACCTCGCTTGAGGCGGTGCGCCTGACGCATCAGGGGCTTGACAGAAGGTTAAGGGAGCGTAACCTCCGCGCAACGGCGGGTTGCCGTTTGGTTGTACAGCCGAGAGTGGCGTTGTCATTCGAGGCGACACAGGCCAGCCCCACAGGGGTTGGCGAAAGGGAGGAACAGAGATGTCAGGAGCAGCAGCGGCGCGCGGCGCCCAGCGAATCCCGCTCTCGTATGTTGCGGTCCTTGTGCCAGTAATGGCGGCCCTCAACATTGTCGGCGGGTTCATTATCAGCATCGTGAAGGTGCCGATCTTCCTCGACATGATCGGGACCATGGTCGTGAGCGTTGCGCTCGGACCTTGGTGGGGCGCCCTCACCGGAATCATCACGAATACCGCGGGCTCGTTGGTGAACGGCCCAGTCGGCATTCCATTCGCCCTCTGCAACGTCGTTGGCGCCCTCGTTTGGGGCTACGGCATTCGCAGCTTCGGCCTCGGCAAGTCGCTCCCCGGCCTCATCGCCGTCGGTGCGATCTGCGGTGTCGCCGTGCAGGCGATGGCGGCCCCAATCATCACGTTCGTCTTCGGTGGTGCCACTGGGCACTCGTCGGATGCGCTCGTCGCAGCCATTAGCGCTGCAGGCTTGGGCACCCTTCAGGCTTCGTTCATCGGCGGCCTTCCAGGCTCGTTCGCGGACAAGCTCATCGCAACGTTCGTTGGCCTGGCAATTCTTCAGGCGCTACCGTCGGGCCTTACGGCTGGCGTTGGCCTTCCGAAGACTGACCAGAATGGCGTACTTAAGTACGTCTTCATCGGTCTTGCCGTTGGTATC
This sequence comes from Candidatus Aquidulcis frankliniae, assembly GCA_009925905.1. GTDB lineage: Bacteria > Chloroflexota > Limnocylindria > Limnocylindrales > Limnocylindraceae > Limnocylindrus > Limnocylindrus frankliniae. The sequence goes on along the minus strand of RFPZ01000030.1, from coordinate 11,984 downwards.
GCCTTCTTGCTGATCGCAATTCAGCAAGCCGGCGCTGCCGCTTAAGGAGGATCATCATGGCTAAGAATTCAGGTGGCGCAACAGTTGGGCCTCGTGAGGCTGCAGCTGTTGGCGTCCTAGCAATGGGCGTATTCATGCTCGTTCTGCCATTCGCAGTCGCGAGCATCAAGGTTGAGGCGGCCGATCAGGCATTCCCAACCCTTGCAGCAATGAATGTGCTGGCAGGGCTCTTCACGCTCGGCGCGGGCGTGGCAGTCATTCGCGCGAAGGACTGACCTACCGCAACGTCGCGCATAGCCGCGCGACAGCCGCCCGATCGCACCGCAGGGTGCGGTCGGGCGGTTCGCTTGCCAAGCTGCCTCATACAATGAGCAGAGAGGGAGGTTCCATTGTCTAGAGATGTCGTCGTAAAGATTGAGAACTTGAGCTTCACCTATTCCAGCGGTGAACGGCCAGCGCTCAGCAACATCAATCTTGAGATTACGCGCGGCGAGTATCTCGGCATCATGGGCCTCAATGGCGCGGGAAAGACAACCCTCGGGCTCTCAATTAATGGCATCGTTCCCCAGAGCACGATGGGCATGTACGAAGGACAAGTCACGGTCGAAGGTCTTGACACCTCCACCACTCCAGTGCGTGAGATGGCGCGAACCGTTGGCATTGTCTTTGACAACCCTGAATTTCAAATGAGCCAGGTCAGCGCAGCCGAGGAGGTTGCACTTGGTCTCGAGAATCTCGGCGTTCCAAATAAAGAGATGCCACCGCGCGTAAGCGAAGCGTTGGCGACTGTTGGCCTTGCAGGATTTGAAGAGCGGTCACCAATGGGGCTCTCCGGAGGGCAACAGCAACGTCTCGCTATTGCGTCTGTTCTTGCGATGCAGCCGAAGATCTTATTTATGGATGAGCCAACCTCAAATCTAGATCCAATTGGCAAAGAAGAGGTCTTTGAGCTCGCACGAAAGTTGAATCGAGACGAAGGCCTCACCGTCATAGTTGCGGAACATGAATCAGAAGTACTAGCCGCGTACGCAGATCGAATCGTGGTGCTACACGAGGGGAAGATTGTCATGATTGGTACGCCAACCGAAGTGTTCTCGCGTGGCGATGAACTCGCGAAGATTGGGATCCGTGTTCCGCAAGCAACCGATCTTGCCATCGCTCTAACAAAAAATGGCACGAAGGATTTGCCGGTTACGACAGCCGAAGCGGTTGCTTGGCTCGAGGCGCGAGCATGAGCACCCCAATGATCAAGGTCACTGATGCGCGCTACGTCTACGCCAATGGCGCGGTGCTCGCGCTTGATGGGGTTAGCCTCGAGATTCCAGAGGGCCAGTCGGTGGGCATTGTTGGGCAGAACGGATCTGGCAAGACCACGCTCACCAAGTTACTGAATGGCCTCCTGAAGCCAACGTCGGGGAGCATTGTGGTGGACGGTAAAGACACGGCCCAGCACACGGTGCAGCAAATGGCCGCGACGGTGGGCTACGTCTTCCAGAACCCAAACCATCAACTGTTCGCCACGAACGTCCGTGCCGAACTCGCTTTCGGCCCAACCAATCTCGGACTCCCACCCGATGAAGTTGAACGGCGCGTAGAAGAAGCCCTCGACTTCTTCGATATCAAGCAGTACGGCGAGATGCACCCTTATCGCCTGAGCTTCCCACTGCGCAAGCTCGTAGGAATCGCCTCGGTCTTCACCATGGGCCCAAAGGTCTTTGTGCTTGATGAGCCGACTACTGGGCAAGATCATCAGACAACAAAAGTAATCAATGACCTGATCCACCGGCTTACAAAACAGGGCTCAACCGTGATCTGTGTCTCGCATGACATGCCTCTCTTGGCTGACGTGAGCGAGCGCATGATTGTGATGTGGAACGCCAAAGTGATCGCGGATGGAACGGCGCGTGAAGTGTTTGGCAACACAGAAGTTATGACGCGCACGCACATCATTCCTCCACAAATTACACAAATCTCCTTACAGCTCAAGAGCCGCAAGGGAAAGCCGGCTGCACTGAGTGTGGATGAGCTGGCCAAAGAGTTGGGCAAGAAAGGGGCTGCTTGATGTACGGACCGAGCGTTTCTGTAACTCATGTGCGCGGAACCTCTTGGATGCACAGGCTTGATCCAGTCGCGAAGTTTGCCTGGCTGATTCCTGCTGGAATCTTTTGCTTCACGACATATCTGCCGTTGCCACTCTTTGGGCTTCTACTCTTTGGACTCGCCGTGGCAATAAGTGCGAAGATCATCAAGCCGCTCCTGCGCGTGCTCGTTCTATTCACGCCAATCACGGCCTCAATCATCGTCATTCAGGGGTTGTCACCTGTCCTCTGCGGCGCATCGTGCGAACAGGAGATGTACTTCGGGCCACTAAAGATTTATGGGGAAGGCCTCTCGCATGCACTCTCGCTCATGTTGCGCGTCGCTTCATTCCAGATTCTTGCGTTCGGCCTGATCCTTTCAACCCATCCATCAGACATGTTTGCCTCTTTGGCGCGCATGAAGGTTCCGTACCTCATCAACTTTATGATCTCCATGACGCTCCAGCTCGTGCCTGTGCTGCAGCGGGAGGTGCAACTGGTCCTTGCGGCGCAGCGCTCACGTGGCATGAAGGGAACTGGTTTCGGCTCAATCGTTCCCTCCTTCGTGCCAGTCGCGGCTGGTGCGGTCGAACGGGTGCAGCAACTCGCCATCAGTCTGGAGTCGCGGGCCTTCGGATCAAAGGGAGAGAAGACCTCGTATCGACGTGTGCCGAGCGGGCCGTTTGACCTGTTCGTCGGCCTTTTGGGCATTGTTGTGATGATCGGATTGACAATTTACGGGTTGCAGAATTGGGGGCAGTCAGCATCAACGCCGCTCGTCTTTGCCCCCGTTATTGCCATGCTGATGTTTGGCTTCGGGCTCCTCGTCTTCTTTGGCGTCTTTGTTGTCGCAATTCGTGCACTCATAAGCTCGTAGTTAGATGGCAATCTTTGAGCCAGACGGCACCGTTCACCATCTCGGTTTAAAGAGAGGCGCCGTCGGGCGCTATGTGCTGTTGCCGGGTGACCCTGGACGCGTTGAACTGATCGCGCGCCGATTTGATAATCCCCGATTTGTAGCGCAGAAGCGCGAGTACACCACCTGGGTCGGCGAACTCGATGGTGTGCCAGTAGCCTGCACCTCCACGGGCATCGGCTGCCCGTCAACGGCGATCGCCGCCGAAGAGTTGCACGCGATCGGTGCCGACACCTTCATTCGCGTCGGGACGTCGGGAGGTATGCAGCCTGGAATGCAGACGGGGGACCTGGCCGTCATCAGTGGCGCGATTCGCGATGAGGGCACAAGCAGCCACTACCTGCCGATGGAGTTCCCGGCCGTCGCCGACCTCGATGTAGTGCTGGCAATGCGTGATGCCGCGCGTGAGCGCAAGGTGCGCCATCGCGTGGGCGTGGCGCAGTCGAAGGATTCGTTCTACGGTGAGGTTGAACCCGAGCGCATGCCTGTATCAGACGACCTTGCCCGCCGCTGGAAGGCGTGGATCGGCGGCGGGGCCATCAGTTCGGAGATGGAGTCGGCGACACTTTTTATTGTTGCGGCGACGCTTCGCGCACGCGCAGGCGGCATCATGGTCTGTGTCGGGAGCCCATCAATGACGCATGAAGAGTCGGAGGCTTCAATGAAGAACTTCTCTATTGATCCGGTGATCGACACCGCCGTACATGGCCTGCGCCTGCTGATCGCTCGAGACCGCGCCGCCAGGGCGTAGCCCCATGGCCGACGCGGGGCTCCTCTTCGACCCAACTGACCCGGCCACCGCGCTCGACCCCTTCCCCGCCTACGCCCGGCTTCGGGAGTACGGCCCCGTATGGCACTCGCCGCAGAGCGGGATTCACTTCATCACCCGCCACGCCGACGTCCACGCCGCGTGGCGCGACAAGCGCCTCGGCTCCGACTTCTCGCAGCGCTACAGCGCGGAGGAGTTCATTCGCGACCCGGCCGACCTGCAGCCGTGGCGCGACGATCGCTACGCTGATTTCAAGGCCTTCGAGCGCTGGGACATGATCGCCCTGGAGCCGCCCGACCACACGAAGCTGCGCCGCCTCGTGACCACTGCCTTCACCCCACGCTCTGTGGAGGCCCAGCGCGATCCAGCGAGCCGCCTCATTAGTAAACGCATCGCCGCCGCACGAGAGCGTGGCAGCCTCGACCTCGTGCAGGACCTCGCCGAGCCACTCTCACTAACCATCATTTGTGAGCTGATCGGCGTCCCCGAGCCTGACCGCATGCGCATCCTCGCGCTCTCCCACGATGTGGTCTCCATGTACGAGCCGTCGCCGTCAGACGCAGTCAAGGATCACGCCAACCTCGCAGTGCGCGAGTTTGCCGCCTACACCGCAGATCTGATTCGCTCCCGTCGCCGCCAGCCCGCCGACGACCTGCTCACCGGCCTCATTGACGCCACGGTTGATGGCGAACACTTGAGTGACGAGCAGGTGATCTCCACGGTGATGGTGCTCCTGATGGCCGGTCACGAGGCCTCAGTGAATGCCGCCTCCAATGGCGTTGCGGCGTTTGCTGCTCATCCAGATCAGTGGCAGCTGCTGCGCGATGGAACGGTGCCGATGAAGAGCGCAATTGAAGAGATCCTGCGCTGGGATCCGCCGCTGCAGTTCTTTCAACGCTGGGTGCTCGACGACGGATTCGAAGTGCGCGGCGTGCCGATCCCTCGCGGCTCAAAGGTAGGGCTAATGATCGGCTCGTCGAATCGTGACCCCGAGAAGTACGAGAGCCCCGATGCATTCCGAATTGAGCGAGGAGAAACATCGCATCTCTCGTTTGGTGGTGGGATTCACTTCTGCATTGGTGCGCCGCTAGCTCGTCTAGAACTTGAGCTCCTCTTCGGCGCATTGGCGGAGGCGCTCCCTGAGATCACGCTGCTGCCAGGTGCCGTTCGCCGACCTGGCTTCCAGTTCCGTGGGTATGTGAACCTACCGATCGCCGCCCCCAGCGCCTCACGCTAACCCCGCTATCCTGAGCGCATGACAACCTTGCGACGCCACGCCATCACCCTGATCCCTGGCGACGGGGTCGGCCCTGAGGTCGCCCTCGCCACAAAGCGCGTCCTTGACGCCGCCGCCGCAACGGCGGGCGTGGCCTTTGACTGGGAAGAGGCTGATGCCGGAGCCGAGGTCTTCAAGAAGGGCGATACCTCCGGCGTACCGGCCGCAACCCGCGAGAGCATCGAACGCACTCGAGTTGCACTGAAGGGGCCACTCGAGACCCCCGTCGGCTTCGGTGAAAAGAGTGCCAACGTCACGCTGCGCAAACTCTTTGAGACCTATGCCAACGTTCGGCCTGCACGCGAACTCCCTGGAGTCCCCACGCGCTACAAGGGCGAAGGGATCGACATGGTCATCGTGCGCGAGAACGTTGAAGACCTCTATGCCGGAATCGAACATCTGCAGACACACGATGTAGCACAAGCGGTAAAGCTGATTAGCCGCACCGGCTCCGAGAAAATCATTCGCTTCGCGTACGAACTTGCACTGCGCGAAGGTCGACATAAGGTGACCACCGCGAGCAAGGCAAACATTCTCAAGTTCACCGAAGGCCTTTTCAAGCAAGTCGGTGAAGATCTGGGCAAGGAGTATTCATCGCTTGAGGCGAATCACCTAATCATTGACAACGTTGCACATCAGATGGTGAAAGATCCAGCTCAGTTCGATGTGGTGGTTGCAACGAACCTGCACGGCGACATCATTAGCGACCTTGCATCAGGACTTGTTGGCGGTCTCGGTTTTGCCTCGAGCGCCAACTACGGTGATGGCGTCGCGATCTTCGAAGCGGTGCACGGTTCCGCGCCGAAGTACGCCGGTCCAACAACGGTGCCCGCTGCCGCCAGCCGCCCACGGCCAGTTGATGTCAAGCCGCATGCACGCTGGACGAGCGGCGAGGCGCGCGAGCGCGAAGTTGGCGCAGCGCGCGTCGTTGGGCTTGATCTCTTCTTGCAGTCACTCATGGCTCCCGCCGAGCTTGGTGCGAAGCTTTCCGCACTTGCCGTTCAAGAGCTCACCCTCAAGATGATCGAGAGTAAGGGAACGGTGGTGTGGCCAAATGCGGCACCCGCATTTGATCCAACCGGACTCTTCCGCGCCCGTTTCTTGGCTCGCGCTGATGGCGCTGACCTTCCCGACGAAACACTCCTCGCCCTTGCTGCTCGTGTGGCGGGGGTGGCGCCGTGGGTGCACCTTGAGAAGCTGCGCGTCTGGGGTAGCGAAGAGGGATTCACTCGAGCCCAAGGCGAGTAGTCCGTGACTTCACGCCGCTCGGATCAAATCAGTAGAGGGGGACGCATGCAGTTCATTGCCTTGGCACTCTTTATCTTCGCCGCGGGGGTTGGCTCCTCGGTGCAGTCGATCTTGAATGCCGAGCTCGGCCGCCGCACCGATCCGGTGAGCGCCGCCGTCGTCTCATTCATTGGTGGACTTGCCGTACTGCTCGTCGTCGCACTGCTCAGCGGCAAACTGCAGTTGGTCGAGGCAACGAAGGTTCCACCCCTCCTGCTCACTGGCGGCCTCTTTGGTGCGCTGATCGTGACTGGATTTGCCACGACCGTGCCGGTGCTCGGCGTGACCGAGGCAACCCTGATCTACATCCTCGGATCGCTAGGCGCCGCACTCGCCATCGATGGCTTCGGACTTCTTGGCGCCGCAGCGATTCCTGTAACGGCGACACGCGTCATCGGTATCGTTCTGGCGGTTGTCGGGTTCCTGCTCGCTCGACGATGAGCAACGAACGCCAACGAATTGTTCGTCCCGATCAAATTGACGGTGCAGAGGCGCTTCCACACGCACTCCCTGGCGCCGAAGAGGAGGCACCAGACGCAGGCGATCTGATGCGTGGCGTACTCGTTGATGAGCGCTACGAGCCAGGAATGATCAAGCTTGACCGCCAGCCGGTACCAATCGCCGACGATGGTCTCCCCGCATTCGTTCCGGAGTCTGACCCAACACCGCTGCGCGGCGGCTACATCTATCTGAGCGTTGTTGCACTCATCTGCGGCACGATCGTGATCAGTGCGCTAAACCTTGGTGCAAAGTGGAGCGACGGCATCGTGAAGGTACCGTTGCTAATTGGCTCGATTCCGCTCTTTGTTGCCATGGGCGAAGCGGCGCTGCGCATTGCGCGCTCTGTAGGTGCCTGGTGGCCGATCAGTCGCGGACGCGCGCTCTTTCGCGCCGGGTGGGTCTTGATGATTGCAGCACTGGCGTCGATTGTGATCGCCGCGATCTGGGTGGCGTTGAACGCTTAGCTCGCAAGCCCCGCGATCAAGTGATCGATTGACGTGCGCAAGTAGTCCTCGACGCGTTGCCCCGCCATTACGGCGAGCATCGGATCAAGCTCTGTTGAAGTTCGCCACGAGGCGTTGCTGCTCGTGGCATTCGCCTCAGTTAGATCAATGAGCGCAACAACGATCGCGTGGCCGCCAATATCTGGCCGAACCTTTAGTCGCAGATGCAGACGCGTTACGCCACCGTCGAGCACCTCAACGGTGCGACGAATCGAAATGGCGGCTTCAATTGGGATGCCTGAGACCTGTGTTGCAAGGCGACCCTCGATGTGCTCTGCGTCAATGCGATGTAATCCGTCGCAACCGGGAATGAGTTTTGCAATCAGCGCCGGTTCGTCACTTGCGGCAACAAGGTCTGCCACTGATTTTTCAAGAACCGCTTGGCCAACAATCTCACTCATCGGAAGCTCAGTAGAGCGTCACAACGTCGAGTGGAAGTTCAAGCTCAAAGGCACTCGTGGGAATCGGCGCATCGGCCTCGAAGGCGGTGCAGAGCGCGCTGCGCACGAGGTGCGCCCCGCGGAACTCCTCCACACCAAGCAGTACACCGGTGAGTCGATCAAAGGTGACGCGGAAGCGGAAGTCTGCGCGGTCCCCGTCTAATCCAACGGCACGCGGTGCCGCTGCCTCTATCGTCAGTGCGACACGTTCGGCGAGACGTGTCTCATGAACTGCACCGAGCACTGCACCAGCGAGGACACTAGTGCAGAACGAACCTGGTCGAACAAAGGTTGTTGCCCAACCTTTACCAGGGAGCGGGCCCAGGTCCGTTGGCACGCGCGAGTTCTGTGGCAGACCGCGCTCATCGAGACCGGCTGGCGCGGCGCGATGCGGCCGTCGCGTGGCGGTGTTGGTCACAGCGTTGTAGCCGCGCACGCTCGTGCCGTTGGTGAGCCAGACGTCGTAGCCGCCCTGTGGGTGCGCGGTGGTGACGCGGGCGTTGGGTCGGTCAAGGAGCAGTTCAACTGATCCAAGGCTCTCGCCTGCAGCCGTGACGGTGCGCTCCTCAATACGAAGGCGCAGGGTGCGGAAGCGGCGCTCGGCACCGGCGGCAAAGTCAAAGAGCTCGGCCGCGGTGGGGAGCCCAGGGGCGAGGCTGGTTGCGATTGCCGGGAGGGCGGCGGTGATGGGTACGAGGGTCTCGCTCATGCCTCCATCCTAGCCGAGGGGCGGGCGTAGACTGAGGGCATGAGCAGTAGCGCACCACTCTCCCAGAGCAGCACCCCGGGCCGCCCCCTGAAGGAGGCCTGGATCGTTGAGGCGCTGCGCACCCCCTTCGGTCGCTACGGCGGCGCGCTCTCGAGCGTTCGCCCCGACGACCTTGCCGCCACGGTGCTTGAAGCGGTCGTTACCCGCAGCGGCATCAACGCTGCCGACATCGACGATGTGATCTTGGGTTGTGCCAACCAGGCGGGCGAAGACAATCGCAACGTTGCGCGCATGGCCCTCCTTGTTGCTGGTTACCCCGTTGAAGTTCCCGGGCAAACGGTGAATCGCCTCTGCGGCTCCGGTTTACAGGCGCTCGCCGCCGCGGCGAACGCGATTGCCGTTGGCGATGTCGAAGTGGTGGTTGCAGGTGGTGTCGAGAGCATGAGTCGCGCGCCACTCGTTACCTTGAAGCCCGAGAGCGGCCTTGAGCGCGGTAATCGTGAACTGGTCGACACCACCATCGGTTGGCGCTTTGTGAATCCGCGACTCCATGCGAAGTACCCCGCGATCTCGCTTGGTGAAACGGCGGAGCGCGTCGCCAATCAGTGGCACGTTTCGCGCGAGGCACAAGACGAGTTTGCCCTTGCTTCACAGCAGCGCGCCTCAGCCGCTGCAGCACGTGGCGTGCATGCAGAAGAGATCGTGCCCGTCTCTGTTCCGCAGCGCTCCGGTGAACCGATCGTCGTGGATCGCGACGAACATCCGCGACCCGACACCACTGCCGCAGCACTGGCCAAGTTGAAGCCGGCGTTCGCCGCTAACGGCACTGTCACCGCTGGGAACGCATCCGGCATTAATGATGGCGCCGCGGCGCTCCTTGTTGTGGAGTCGGAGCGCGCGCGAGCTCTCGGTCTGAAACCGTATGCGCGCATCGTTGCAACGGCGGTTGCAGGAGTTGATCCGTCGGTGATGGGTGCTGGCCCAATCCCCGCAATCAAAAAACTACTAGAGCGCACGGGGCTCACCGTCGCCGACATTGATCGCGTGGAGCTCAACGAGGCCTTTGCCAGCCAGGCGGTCGCCTGTATCAACGAGCTTGGGCTCGACCCCGCGAAGACAAATGTGCACGGCGGCGCGATCGCCCTTGGGCACCCCCTTGGCGCATCTGGCGCCCGCATGGCAACGACGCTGGTGCGTGAACTGCGCCGCAGCGGGGGCCGCTACGGGATCGCCGCCATGTGCATAGGCGTAGGCCAGGGGATCGCCATGTTGGTAGAGCGCGTCGAGGCGTAGGCGCGCTAGAATCGTGATCACAGCAGCGGCAGTAGCCGAAGGAGGAGCGATGTTGAACCAGGAGCCACAGGTCGCCAGTGAAGCACCAACCGGCGCACCCGTTCTCGCCCTCACCGACGCCGCCGCCGCCAAGGTGATTGAGCTTGCCAAGGGCGAGACGAATCCACTGATTGGCCTGCGCGTCTACATCGTTTCGGGTGGCTGCAGCGGTTATCGCTACGGCATGATGCTTGACGATGTTGAGAACCCAGGAGACAGCGTCTTCATGGCGAACGGCGTCCGCGTCTACGTTGATGAGAAGGCCGTTCCGCTGATCAAGGGATCAACCGTTGACTATGTCGACGCGATGATGGGCGCCGGCTTCACTGTCGAGAATCCGAACTCAGTTGGCGGCTGCGGCTGCGGCTCCAGCTTCCGCACGGCGGATTCGGCGGGGCAGGCCTCGGCCTGCAGCCACTAACCTGGAGCGGAACGGCGACGCGCCGAATCTGATCCCGCTCTTCCCGCTGCAACTCGTTCTCTTTCCAGGTGTTGCCCTACCGCTGCATATCTTTGAGCCGCGCTATCGCCTGATGGTGAAGCGCTGCCTGGAACTGAATCAGCCGTTCGGGGTGGTTCGCTCCGGCAGCGATGGTCTCTCAGAGATCGGCACCCTTGCCGAGATCCGCGAAGCAACGCGCTACATCGACGGGCGCTGGGACATCGTGGCGCTCGGCACCCAGCGCTTCCGCATCACGAACTTTGATCGCAGTGCCGCCTACCTTCAGGCCGAAGTCGAACTTCTCGAAGAGGTGGTGGGTGAGCCTGCAGAGCGGGTGCGCGCTACCGCGGAGCGCGTCTCTGACATGTTCATTGATTACCTTGAACTACTGCGGGGCGCGGACGAGGGCGAGCACGAACATAACCATGATGACGAAGATGGGGAGGGCGAGTACATCGACGACGATGAGGTCACCCCGGAAGCGATTGACGAGGCGCTCGAAGAGGAGCAGGGCGCGGCGCTCAGCCAAGAGGTTGTCTCGGAGATTGAGCGCCTCCTAGTGGCGTCGAATACTGCTGCTGGCCCAGCCAAGATCACCGAGTACGCCGAAGGCGACGATGAGTCTTCGGACGAAGCGGGTGATACTGATGGCGAGTTGCTGGCGACCGCCATTGATCGTCTCTCAGGGAGCGATGATCCAGTTGGACTCTCGCACGTGGTTGGCGGCGTGGTGCAGCTAAGCACCGAGCAGCGCCAAACGCTCCTCGAAGCCCCTGATGCGCTTGCGCGCCTCACCCTGCTTGCAGCCCACCTTGATCGCGAAAACTTGCTCCTCGCCGAAGGGATTCGACCGTGGCAGGCCGACCCCGCCGCGCTTTCAGAACGCCGCAACTAATCAGCGCCAACAGCGGATACGATGCGCGCATGAGCCCAACCCGCCGCATGTGGATCGACACCGATACCGCGTCCGACGACGTTGTCGCTATCGTCATGGCGCTCCAGCACCCGAACACCGAGGTTGTTGGCATGTCGATCGTGATCGGCAACGTTCCGGTGGAGCTCGGCGTGCAGAACGCCCTCTACACCGTTGAGCTGTGCGGCAAGAGCGTACCCGTTCATGCTGGCGCAGAGATGCCGCTCGTACGACCATTCGCCACCGCGCAGCATGTACACGGCGCCGACGGGATGGGCGACATCGGCCTGCCGCTGGAGGGTCGAACAGCAACCAGCAACGACGCAGTACACGCCATGATCAAAGCCTTCCGCAAGGAGCAAGGAGAACTGGAGCTTGTTGCCCTTGGGCCACTCACCAACCTCGCCCTGGCCATTCGCATTGAGCCGAAGTTCGCGAGCTGGGTGAAGCGCTGCGTGATCATGGGCGGCACGGGAGTACTCCCTGGCAACATCACGCCACTCGCAGAATTCAATTGGTGGGTCGACCCCGAGGCCGTCCACATCGTGTTGGAATCTGGCATGAAGGTCGAGATGGTCGGCTGGGATGTCTCCGTCGCCGACGCCGTCATTGAGGATGATCTCGCTGCAGAGCTGCGCGCACTCGGTCCGCTTGGCCAGTACAGCATTGATATTCAGCGCGTCTTGCGAAAGTTCTGTGAAGAGTCGTCAAAGCTGAAAGGCTTCGACTGGCCAGATCCGATTGCTATGGCGGTCGCACTTGAGCCTGATATTGCAACGAGTGAGGCGCATCGTCGCGTTGAGGTGTCGCTCGGCCTT
>RFPZ01000029.1 GCA_009925905.1 Candidatus Aquidulcis frankliniae | reverse complement strand
CAGACGAACGCGTTTGCGACGCCAGAGGTTGCTGGCCTCATCTCACTCGGACTTGCGCTGCTCGGACTCTTCCTCTTCATTGAGGCAAAGGTCGAGGAGCCAATCATTCCGCTCGAGCTCTTCCGAAACCGCACCTTTGCGGCCGCGGCTGCGGCCTCGTTCTTCGCCTCGTTCGGCTTCTTCGCCTCAATCATCTTCTTGCCACGCTACTTCCAGACGGTACTCGGTGAGACGGCCACGAACTCTGGGTATGCAACGCTCCCGCTCCTGTTGGGCGTGATTATCAGCTCGGTTGCCGCCGGACAGATGGTCGCGCGACGCGGTCGCTATAAGTCGCTCATCCTTGGGGCAATCTTGCTCGTTGCTGCAGCATCCGTGCTGCTGACGAATATCAAGGCGGACACCGATCCGTGGGTTTTGCGTTTCTGGATGTTCCTCGCCGGTCTAGGCGTTGGACCAACCCTTTCGGTCTTTACGATCGTGGTGCAGAACGCCGTGCCGTTCAAGTTCCTTGGCGCTGCAACGTCGAACCTCACCTTCTTCCGTCAGGTCGGCGGATCGGTGGGCTTGGCACTTGTGGGCTCCTACTTCGGTGGGCAGCTTGCAACCACCATCCCAGCGGAGTTGGCGAAGGCGGCGCCCGCAGGCACGTTCACCCCATTCTTCACCGCGATCGGCGGCGATCTGGCACAGCTCACCAACGTTGGTGGGCAGTTTGACCAGGCCCTGATCGGCCTGATCCCTCTGCAGTACCTCGACGCCTTCTTCACCGCGATCAAGGCGGGTATCGCCGATGCGATCGGCTCAATCTTCTGGCTCTCCGTGGTGGCCAGCCTTGTGGCGTTCGTCGCCGCAACGCTAATCGAGGAGATCCCGCTCCGTGGCGGAGCGAAGGGCGCTCCAGCCGAAATGTAAGTGGCGCCGGGCGTACCCCCTTGGGGGTGCGCCCGGTTCCCACCCTCGGCACAGTTCCACCTCTATGATTGGCGCATGAGCGCTTGGTTTACCGTTGCGGTCTCCCCGAAGGTCGGCAGTCTGGCCGACGTCACCGCCGCGCTCGCTTCAGCCGGCATTGCGGTAGAAGGAATTATGGGAGCACCAGAGGCAGACGGCTCACTGCATCTCGGCGTTCCCGACGCGCAGCTTCCCACTGCGATCGCGGCGCTCACCACGCTCGGTCTTCATCCCATCACTGAAGAGTCAGATCCCACTGGCGAGGCAGGCGCGCCACTCGATGCGGGGATCATCGGCGCGATCTTGCGCGGACCTCGCTCCTAATCCCTCGGCCGACTATGGCTTCGCGCACCCTTCGCATCGCCACCTGGAACGTCAACGGCCTCCGCGCCCGCGCTGAGCGGGTCGCAACGTGGCTCGACTCGGCACAGCCCGACATCGTGTTGCTGCAGGAGACCAAATGCGATCCCTCCCAGATTCCCGAGGGGCTCTTCTCTACTCGATCGTATGAGGTCGCCGCCCTCGGGGCTGGCGGCCGTAACGGAGTCTTGATCGCGTCACGGCATGGCCTGAGTGATGTCCAAGAGAGCATCGCCAAATACGCACCGAAGAACCACGACGAGTCGCTCCCCGACCTACTGAGCGAACCGCGCCTGATCAGTGCTCTCTGCGGCGGCCTGCGGGTGGCATCGGTGTACGCACCGAATGGGCGGGAGGTAGACGCCCCGCACTTTCACGCCAAGCTGCACTGGTATGGCGCACTGCGTGCCTGGTCTGCTGAGCGCATCGCCGAGACTGCGCCATTACTTCTGGGTGGCGACTTCAATGTCGCCCCTACCGATGCCGACGTATGGGATCCAGCGGCACTGGTTGGCGCGACACATGTCACCCCACAAGAGCGTTCCGCATGGAACTCCCTCGTTGATCTTGGCCTGATTGATGCCGCACAAGCCGTTGCCCCCCATGGCGAGCGCGCGCCGTTCACCTGGTGGGATTACCGCGGCGGCGCATTTCATCGCGGCTGGGGGATGCGCATCGATCACCTCCTCGTTGAACCGCGTGCCGGAGACATTGTCTCAAGTAGCGTGGATCGCGACGGGCGCAAGGGTGAATCACCATCGGACCACGCCGCGCTGCAGATTGACGTGGCGCGGCCCGCGTGATCACCGAACGCCTACGCGCGCGCACTCCGCACTCCACCGCGGAATCGATGCCACGTGCCGCAGCAATCATTCGGGCTGGTGGGCTTGTCGCCTTCCCAACGGAAACCGTCTACGGATTAGGAGCGAACGCCTTTGATGCTCCGGCGCTTGCTCGCATCTTTGAGGCAAAGGAGCGCCCAACCTTTGATCCACTCATCGTGCACATCGCCGATCGCGCTGACCTTGTCCGGCTCTTCACCGAAGCAGCACTAGCTGATCCACGCGTCACAATCCTTGCAGATGCGTTCTGGCCTGGTGCGCTGACGATGGTTGCCGCGGCACGTCCCGAAGTTCCTGGCCTGGTCCGTGCTGGACTTGAGACGGTCGGCGTGCGCCTGCCCCGACACGAGACGGCGCTTGCCCTCATTCGGGCGGCGGGCACGCCAATCGCTGCGCCAAGCGCGAATCGATTCGGCCGCCTCTCCCCAACCTCCGCCGACCATGTGCTGGAGCAGCTTGATGGACGGATTGACGCCGTACTTCTTGGCGAGGCGACCGATATCGGCGTGGAATCCAGCGTGGTCGCACTCGATGGCGTCGGACCTGCGCGCCTTTTGCGACATGGCGGCATCCCGCTTGAAGACCTCGAACTGGCACTCGCTAGTCATGGCGGCATCGTTGCGACCGCGCCAACGGCGCGACCTGGTACGCCACTGCAAGCGCCTGGCATGACTGAGTCGCATTACGCGCCAGTGGTGCCGCTCCTCTTGGCAGCGGCAGGCTTCCCTGCGGGAGTGACAGAGTGCGCGCTCCTTGCCCCTGACCGTGCGGCCCTTACAAGGCTTGAAGCACGTGCTAGTGCAGCGGGTGCCATGGTTCACGCGAGTGTTGCGCTCTCCGATGCGCTGAATCCCGTCGCCGCGGCTGCTCACCTCTTTGAACGCCTACATGAACTTGAGGCAGCGCTGCTACGTAGCGCCGGACCGACCGCGAGAATTGTCGTCGCCCCCTATCCTGAGGGCGGCCTCGGTTCGGCAATTGCGGACCGCCTTCGCCGCGCGGCGACCACGCCGCAGTAAGGGGAACCGCATGACGACACCACGCAGCAACTGGCTCTCGCAAGCGATCACGGCTGACGCCTTGAAGCGCTTCCCACAATCCATCGCCGGTCAGGCAGTCTTCGCCACGGGCCTCGTGATGATGCTCGCAGCGGGCGTCGGCTTGCCGTCCTGGGAGATCCTGCACCAGGGTCTCAGCAAGCAGCTCGGCATTCAAATCGGTACTGCTGCGCAGTTGAGCGGAATCTTCGTGCTGCTGCTCTGGATCCCACTTCGCCAGCGGCCTGGACTTGGCACGCTCAGCAACATTGTGGTGATCGGCTGGGTGATGAACGTTGAGATTGCTCTCCTTGACTACCTCGGCGTCCCTTCGGCGGCAGAGATCGCCACACAGCCACTGCTGGCCGGAGCGTTGGCGATCGCTGGCACGGCTGTGGTGGGAGTCGGCTCTGGCATCTATATCGGCAGTGGCAACGGCCCAGGACCACGAGATGGCCTCATGACCGGGCTACACCATCGCACCGGCCAAGCCATTTGGAAGATGCGCACCGCCATCGAGGTCGTCGTCGGTGTCTTGGGGATCGTGCTCGGCGGAACATTTGGCTTCGGCACGATCTGGTTCGCCTTCACCATCGGGCCGCAGGTGCAGTTCTGGCTTGGACGACTTGATCCTGGCGGTCGAGCGAAGCGACAAGCTTCGGCCGCGGACCGGCGCTAAGTCTTCCGCGCTAGCGCGGAAGGATGGCGTCGATCGCGATCGCCGCGAAGATCAACGTGAGGTAACTGATCGAGAATCGGTAGAGGCGCGTTGCGCCGCGAAGTAACCCGTCACCGAGCACATCACTGCGCAAGCGCCAGGCCCGCAGCAGGAAGATCCCGCCACCGATGAAGGCAACGGCGAAGTAGACGAGGCCCATCCCCGCCACAGCCCAGAGCATCAGGCTCATGGCCACAAGTAGAATCGTATAAAGCCAAATCTGTCGCGCGGTTTCCGCCGGACCGGCGGTGACAGGGAGCATCGGTACCCCTGCGGCCGCGTAATCAGGACCAATGCGAAGCGCCAGGGCCCAGAAGTGCGGCGGCGTCCAATAGAAGACCAGGCCAAAGAGCAAGATCGGCACAAGCGAAACATCGCCAGTCACCGCGGCCCAACCGATGACGGGCGGGAGTGCGCCCGCCGCTCCGCCAATCACGATGTTCTGTGGGGTTGAGCGCTTCAAGATCAACGTGTAGACCAGTACGTAGAAGGCGATGGCGAGAAGCGAGATGAACGCGGCCATCACCGTCGTGGTCAGCGCGAGGAAGATGAAACTCGCTACACCGAGCATGCTTGCGAAGAGCAGCGCCGCCCCAACGCTGATTCGACCCGTCACGAGCGGACGTGCCGCGGTTCGCGCCATCTGTGCGTCGATATCGGCATCAATGATGCAATTGAAGACGTTGGCACTAGCGGCACTTAGGGTACCGCCAATTAGCGTTGCGGCGATCAGGGTGATCGGCGGGAATCCATGCGCTGCAAGCAACATCGCCGGAACAGTCGTGATGAGGAGGAGCTCAACGATTCGCGGCTTGGTTAATGCGATGTAGGCGGAGATAGTTTCGCTTCGGCTCTGGGGCGCTCGCTTTGACCTATCAACTAAGTCACTCGTTGTCCCACCACCCGCGGCACGACCCTCAAGGAGCGCGATTGAGGCAGCACCAACGGTGAGAATCCAAATGATGGTTGCGAGAGCGACGTGAAGCGTCTGGGTCCACGGGGCAAGCTTGGTAAAGATTTGCACCGCTCCGATGAGGCACTGCACTGCAAAGACCACTACGGCGTAGGTGAGCAGCTGGCGGACACGCTGGGAGCTCCCCTTCTCGCGGCGAACGATCCAGAGTGCCGAGATCAGGATGAGCGCAACGATTGCTGTGGCGTAGCGGTGCACGATCATTGGCGTCGCGAGCTCGGTGATCGGCGGGAAGAGGGTGCCACCCATGAGCGGCCAATCTGGGTAGAGGAGGCCCGTGTCCGTGCCCGTCACATTGGATCCGAAGAGGAGAAGCGCATAGATCGCGCCAGCGGCAACAATCGGTGCGACGACGCTCCCGCTCGCCCGGCGAATGCCGGCGAGAGTTTCATCGTACCCACTTCGCGCGAGTACCCACACCTGAAGTCCGACGAACGCCATCGCGGTCGCAAGATGTGCGGTCACCGATTGCCCCGAATTCGACTCCAAGACCGTTTGGCGACCAAGCCACGCCTGGAAAAGAACGAGCGCGAGAAGGGCGATGGAGGCTCCTTGCAGCGATCTTCGGCCCTTCAGGTTTCGCAGGGCGATGAAGGCAACGGAGAGGGCGATCAGGCCGATCACTGCGGCGATCGTGCGATGGATCCACTCCAACCACGCCTTGTAGGCAATAACTTCCCCTGAGTCGGTAGTCGGGGGGATTAACTGCCCGTAACAGAGCGGCCAATCAGGGCAACCCATCCCGGATTCGGTTGCACGAACAATCACGCCAATCACCACCAGGCCGATGGTGGCACCGAGCAGGAGTTTTACGGCCGTGCGGAAACTCTTCATGGGTCAGATGGTACGCCGACCTTTGGAATCGTGGGATAAAGTGAGTTGATGAAGAGAAGCCTGCGTATCGCCGTTTTTGCCACCCTCTGCGCGAGCCTCATTGCGTGCGGTGGTGCCACCCCCTCCCCGAGCGCAAGCGCTGGAGGCATAACGCGAAACGGCTGTGTCGACACCTGGCCGGCCGCAGGTCAGGCTAGCTCGACGGGTCCAATTCCATTGCTTGCGAACAGCGACCTCGCCCCTGGCGCAACACGACTGATCCTGGGCCTTGTTGATGCCGCTAGCTACCCGCTCGGCTCCCCCGCGTGGAGCCTTAAGGGCGAAATCTTTGACATCACGACTGACGGCTGCACTCCGATTGCCACACCGGCACCACTCCCCTTCACCTGGGCAATTACGAACGTACGGGGCTTTTTCATTGGCACTACGGACATTCCTGCGAGCGCGCGAGAGATTGGTCTGGTTATTAGCGGTACCGACGCATCCGGTAAAGAAGTCCTCATTCGTGTGACGACCATTGTCAATGCTGACGGCATCGCCCCACGGCCTGGCGATATGGCGCCCACCATCGCAACACCGATCGCGGCAACGGAGCCGCATGGCGTCGCCGGGGTTTCAACAGACCCAGATCCGCGTACCGATTTCTATACGCACTCCGCCTCAGAGTTGCTTGCAACAGGAACCCCCTTCCTTATTGCCTTTGCGTCGCCCGCATTCTGCGTGTCCCAGGCCTGCGGGCCGACCCTTACCGTGCTAAAGGCCGCTGCTGAACTGAACCCAGGAGTAGCGATCATTCATGTGGAGCCTTACCAGATGAGTTGGAATGGGAGCAGATTACTTCCGGTGCTTGGGGCAAGCGGTAGCCTGCAGCCAAACCTCATTGTCGATGCGTGGCAAGTACCAGTAGAGCCATGGATCTTTACGGTCGGCTCCGACGGCCGCATCCTACGTTCGCTTGAAGGGGTAGTTAGTCTGGAAGAACTTGACGCTGCGCTCGCGGAGCTTGCTGCGAACTAGTTAGCGTCCGCTACTTCCTGGTGCGCCGATCGGGCTCCCTGCAGCGCAGAGGGGGCAGTCCCCAGCCTCATACGTGGGCAGGTCCAGGGTAATGCCGGCGATTAGTGGAATTGGATCGCGACCCTCTGCCTCAATTGAGTCCAGTCCTGGAGTGCGACTTGCGACCACTGCGGCCGCTATCGGGTGGGCGCCTGCGGCGTAGAGCGGCGGGAGCAACGCTTGAAGTGATCCACCCGTTGTCAGGATGTCATCAACCAAGAGCACGCGTGCGCGAGGTGGAATCTGAAAGCCTCGACGAAATTCACGGCGCGTAGAACCATCAGTGCCACGCACCTCTTCAGCGAAGAGGCCGCGGACGCCGAGGAGGCGGCCAACCTCGTACGCCAAGAGAACTCCGCCCGTGGTTGGTCCGACGACGAGATCGATGTCGCCGCCATGCCCCTGGACCAAGTCAAGGCTCTGCACTGCGAGGGCGTGTGCAATCTCTGCGGCGGCAGACGGGTGCTGGAGCAGCGACCACTTCTCAAGATACTGATCACCGTGTCGTCCACTCTTGAGTAAGAAGTGACCCCGTTGCAGTGCGCCGGTGGTGAGTAATAGGCCCTCGATTCGCTGTGCTGTGGCGACGCGATCCCGTGGATCCACTAAAGCGGTGGGGTAGCCAACGGGCGGCGTCAGCGACTCGCGCAGCGGGCGAAGAGGTTCACTCATGGCGAGAGCCTAGCGCGCTCCCACGCAGAACGAGGATGCTCGTCTCGCCCCGAGCAGCTACCGCACGCCGCAGCGAGTCGACCACTGCTCCAGGGAGTCGTGGGTCGGCCCAGAGTGCGGTGCCGAGACTCACGGCACTTGCGCCCGCAGCGAAGGTGTCGAGAGCGTCAGCTGGCGAACCAATCCCTCCCCCGCCAATGATCGACGCACCGGCGCCACTCGCCGCCTCCGCGATCGCTGCGAGTGCGGCCGGGCGCACCAGCGGCCCGGAAAGTTCACCAATCCCTGCCGCCAAGGCCGGCCAGCGACGGGCGCGATCTGGGAGGAATCCGTGCGGTGATCCGCTCACGGAGAGGACGTCAATCCCTGCGTCAATAGATTCGCTCGCCAAGCGGCGAAGCTCACTCGCCGCCGATGAAACCTTTGCAATGAGCGTTCGATCGGTCGCGCCGCGCGCCGTATCAATCAGGCGCAGAGATTCGTCGGCCGAAGACTCCCAGCGAGAGCCTTCTAGACCATCACACGGCGCGGTGAGATCAATCTCTAGTGCCGCGATGCCGAGTTCGTCAGCGCGACGCTCCACGCGTTCAATCAGCTGTGCCAGCTCCTTCACTGAGGTGGCGACAAGCGAGAGGGCAACTGCGCATGGGGCCGAACGCCAACTTGCACCGTGTCGATCCATCACCTCATCAGCGCCGGGATTCTCGCGGTTCACCGCATGCATTAGACCACCAGGCACCTCAACCATTCGTGGCATGAGGCCGCCGAATCGCGGTCGCAGCGAGATGCCGCGCACGACAAAGAGTCCAACATCTCGGAGGTCGATCGCGGCGCCCGCTTCATTGCCGAATCCGAGTGGCCCGGAGGCGACAACAATCGGTCGTTCTAGTCGTAGCGGATGCTCGCTGCCAAGAACGACAGCAAGATCAACGGTGAGCGGATTGATTCGCTCGTTTTTTTGTTCTGGCACCGGCGCGGATCGACTTGCGCGTGGCGCCGCAACTTTTGCGCGTTTACGTGGCGGCACTTATGTGCTCCGCTTTGCTGTGGAGCCAGTTGCGTCGATCGCTGGCCCTTCACGACAGAGGCGCACCTGGCCGGCGCGCGTTGCAACGGTGCAGCCACCGCACGCACCAATGCCGCAGCCAATCTCGTGTGACAGCAAAGCCTGGAGCCACGGGGCACGATCCCCGGCCGCAGCGGTGCGAGCGCGGGCAGGCTTTCCGCTCGCGCTGGTGCGATCCGTTGTGCGACGCCGCAGTGCGGCAGATGTTGCAGCTGCCCGAATATCTGCGCCACCTGCGACAACCGCCTGATCTGCCCAGGGGACGTACTCGGCGAGGAGTTCGGCGACGGTGCCACGGTGGCCGATGCTGCCATCGGTCGTGGCGACAACGATCTCCACAACGTCAGGGAGGAGGCTTGGTGGCGGTAGGTCCGCCGCTGTATCCGCCTGCTGGAGCATCGTCACGCTGATCCCGGCACGCGTCGCAGCATCCGCGAGCGCGCGCACCCAGGCGAACCCTTCACCGTCAGTGATGAGCAGTAGGCGCATCGTGCCCTTGTTAATGAGGATCGGCTGGCCGATCGGTCCGTTCAGCTCGATCACGTCACCAACGCGCAGCCCAGCGAGGGCATCCTGCCCTCCATCAGCACGTGGCTGCAGCGCAACCTCAACGCTACCGCGGATTAGATCAACGCGCGACACTGGAGCGACGCGTCGTACGCGATAGCCGCCCGACTCGGGACGAACCAAATGGAGTGCGTGGCCGGGGCGGAGGCCCGCTATCAGTGTGGGCGCGCGAAACTCAAGGGCGATGCGTCCGGGAGTTAGTTCGCCAATCGCGAGAAGTTCACCGGCGACGGGCGTGCTGCCCATCGTGAGCTAGACCGACGCGCGGTCGTCCCCGGCCACGCCGAGGCCCGCCACGATCGCACCGGTTGGTCGTGGCGAAAGTCCAGCAGCTCCCCGCAGTGCCGCTTCAATTCGGTCATAGAGATCTGCGGCACCCCAGAGCTCAACCACTTCTGAGATGCTCACGCGATCCATCGAAGTAGCGCCCTCGGCATCGGTTGAGCTCATCGTGAAGCCTGCCTCGCTCTCCAACACGAGTTCGGCCGCGTCGACCGTTCCTGCAAGAATCAGTGGGCCCGCAGCCTGAAGCACGGTGCGATGCTCACGCAGGTAGCGACTCAAACGCTCGGTTGCATGTTCAATTGCCAGAAGTCGCTCCGAGCCGGCCGCCTCAGCTGCGTCAGCGAAACGGCGTGCAACATCTTGCGAAATCGCGGGGGCTCCCTCAACTGGGAGAGCCTCAACCTTTGGCTTTCGTCCGAAGATCATCAGCCCGAGTACTCCAGGTCTGAAGAGAGTCGCTCGCGCAAAAACATGGAGTGGTGACGCTCAAACATCCACTCACCGGCGCGATGTCCTAGGGCGCGTGAGGATTCATCGGCCTCTAACTTGTCGAGGGTGCCGTAGTCGGGCAGATCAAACATGATCACGTTGTCAAAATCCCAGCCGTGCGCAACGTTGTACCAGCCGATGAACTTGATGCCGAACTTCTTCTCGTACTCCTTCACCGTTCGTGGAAAGAGGGTGCGCATAAAGAACTTAAAGAAGGGGTCACGCCCCCGTCGAATCGAGAAGTAGGTTGCAAGAACTGGCATCAGCGGGATTCTCCCACGCCACCGCTCCCCTTGTCGCCCTTTGACTCATCTTCCAGCTGCCCGACCGTCTTCGTGGCGCTCCGCATCGGCGCGCGGCGCCCCTTTCGATCGGCGGCGACGAGGCGCAGCAGGAAGATCGAGGTCTGCCCCACCAGAAGGAGGAGGATCACCACAAGGAAGAGGAGTCCGATCGCGATCGGGGCAGGCCAGTTGAGCACCGCTGAGAGCGGCGCCAGGATCATCGCAATAACGAGTGCCACCGCCTGGATCCAGAAGCAGCCGAGGCCCGGGCCGCGGTCGGCATCGAGTGGCGCCCCTTTGTATTCGGGCATGGACTCAGGTGCGGGTGTGATGCTCATGCCCCTATTGTGGCGCAGATCACGACTTACTTCTGATAGGCGGAGTTGCCCTTGAGAACCGTCATCTGCACCACGCCAGGGAGCTCACGCTCCAGGAGTGGCGTGTTGATGCTCCGCCCAAGGAGCGTCGCGCGGCTCGGGCGCCAGGTCGCGGCGAGATTGATCTGCACGAGTGATGCCAAAGCACCCGGGGTCACACCCGTTGCAGCGACACCGAGGAGTCGTGCTGGCCCGGTCGTTAATGCGGCGACGATCGTCGCGAGCGACAGTTCCTCTGCGCGATGCGCGGCAAGCGCAACGCTCAGGCATGTCTCAATGCCGGCGATCCCATTGGTGGCGAGGCCAAACTCCACCTCTTTCTTCTCGCGCGAGTGAGGTGCATGATCGGTGCCGATCGCTAGTGCAGTGCCGTCGCGCAACGCTTCGCGACACGCCGCCGCATCAAACGCGGCGCGCAGCGGCGGGCAGACGCGAAGATTTGAATCGAAGGCATTAGCGGTTGGGGTGAGGAACTCGTCAGCGGTAGCAACCTCCCAGGCCCAGCGTCGATCGCCGGCAATCCACGCATCGGTCAGGGCGATGTGGTGGGGCGTGACATCACAGGTGAGCGGTAGCCCCTCGCCCTGTGCAGAACGTACCGCCGCGAGCGCCGCTGCGGTTGAGAGGTGTGTCAGGTGTAGACGTACTGTTGGCGCAGATGCGACCACGTCACGCAACACGGCGATCGCGCTCTCCACGGCGCGCAGCTCTCCCGTCGCGGGCCAGGGCCGCAAACCAAGTCGCGAGGCGACGAGTCCATCGGCGGCCTCGCCGCCAACCGTGAGAACTGGCTCTTCACAATGCTCGATCAGTGGAATCCCCGCAGCAGCGGCGGCGAGCAGTGCGGCGCGGAAGATCGCGCGATCGGCGATCGGGCTCCCGTCGTCGGAAATGGCGACGGCACCAGCCTTGACCAGCGCCGCCACGTCGCTGACCTGCGTGCCGGCGCGACCAACGGTAGCGGCGGCGATCGGGAGAAGTTGCACGCCATGGCGCTCGCCCGCGATCGCTGCGCGAAGCGTCTCGGCGTTGTCGGCGGCCGGCTCTGTGTTGGGCATCAGTGCGACGGTGCCGTACCCACCACGTGCTGCGGCACGGGTGCCGCTCTCAACATCTTCCGATGCGTTCGCACCAGGCTGTCGAAAATGCGCATGTAAATCGATCAGCGCCGGCAGGAGGGCAACCGTTGGATCGCTGGGGCCAGGGTTCGCGCCCGCCGCCCAGCAGGCCCGTGCCGCCCCTTCACCATCGCGCCAGGTCACCGACACGATCTGGCCCGCGACAACACTGACATCGGCGACGCCCGCGAGCCCCGCAACGGGATCAAGGACCCAGTGCTCAGCGAAATTCTTAGTCAGCAGATCCGTCATGCGCGCGCCTCGCTCACCACCTGCTGCAGAACGGCCATGCGCATCGGGATCCCCGCGCGCACCTGTTCAAGTACGAGGCTGCGTGGCCCGTCGGCGACGTCGGGGTCAATCTCGACTCCTTCGTTCATTGGCCCTGGGTGCAGCACGAGTGCGCGTGGCGCAAGCGCCGCAAGTCGTGATTCGGTTAGCCCCCACGACGCTCGGTATGCCTCGAGCGAGTCGCGCTCCCCAGGAGTGAGTCGTTCGCGTTGAATGCGCAGCGCCATTACGGCGTCGGCCTCACTCAACGCTTCGTCGATGCTCCCCACCAACTGCACGCTCCCTGGCGTATCGCGGAACGACGACGCGTGTTCAGCGAATCCCTTGGTGAGTGATGCTGGGCCGGTCAGAACTACCGTTGCACCAGCGGTGGTCAGCGTGTGCAGGTTGGATCGCACAACTCGGCTATGCAGGAGGTCGCCGACGATGGCGATGCGACGGCCGGCAAGTGATCCCCCGCTGTGACCGAGGTGCCGAGAGAGCACAGAGAGGTCAAGAAGTGCCTGCGTCGGGTGCGCATGCCAACCGTCACCCGCGTTCACAATGCTTCCGCCGAAGTGGCGTGCGGCGAGCCATGGTGCACCAGCACGCTCATGGCGCAGCACGATCACCTGGGTGCGCAGCGCCTCAAGGGTGCGAACGGTATCAATCAGCGACTCCCCCTTCCCGACCGATGAGGTGGCAACGTTGAACGTGGTGACCCGCGCGCCAAGTGCAGCAGCGGCCGCTTCAAACGAGATGCGTGTGCGGGTTGAGGGCTCGTAAAAGAGGGTAGTGACACCGACACCTCGGAGGGCATTACTGCCGCCAGCACGGGAGTCAAGCAGCCGCTGCATTTCTGCCGCACTGGCTAAGAGCTTTTGGAGTGAACTCCAGTCATAGCCGGCGACATCCAGCAGATGGCGGCGGCTCTGCTCCTGAGGCGGGGCAAACTGGGTGACCATCGTCAACCCTCCGTGCGCCGACTCAGCCTTTCGCCTTGGCAGCCGCCTCGTTCGCGGCAAGGTGCTCGGCGAGCAGCTCCACCTTGACGAGGTCTTCGCCGTCAATCTCCTTCACGCACACGCGTACGACCTCTTCGCTGGTCGTAGGGATGTTCTTGCCAACATGATCAGCACGAATTGGCAACTCGCGATGACCGCGATCAATCAGTGCGACGAGGCGGATCGCCTTCGGTCGACCGTAATCGATGAGTGCGTCAAGGCCGGCGCGAATCGTGCGGCCCGTATACAGCACGTCGTCGACGAGGATCACCGTTTTGCCGGTGATGTCGCCAGGAATCGAGGTACCGCGGTGCACTGGGGCAACGGCGATCGTTGAAAGATCATCGCGATAGAAGCTGATATCGAGGGTGCCCGACTCAACGGTGACGCCTTCGTGTTCCTTGATCGCATCGACGATCACTTTGGCAAGGGGGACGCCGCGGCGCTGAATGCCAACGACGACGAGACCTTCGGTCCCCTCTTTCTCAATGATTTCATGCGAGATGCGGGTCAGTGCCCTGCGAATCTCTTCGGCGTTCATCACCTGTCGTGCCATGGTTTACTCCTCTGCCCCGCCGGCCGATCTCTGCCGACCACGTTGCGGGTGCTGCGGAACGATAGCAGGGCGGCTAGGCGAGGGCTCGGCGCAGTTCCGCAACCGCCTCCTCAGGGGAGATCGGCACCACAGGGATGCCCGAGGCGAGTTCCAGCCCACCGATCGGGCGGAGACGCGGGTGCAGCTCCCAGTGCCAGTGATAGGTGCCGTCGACCCGCTCGCGCAGGGGCGCGGTGTGCAGCATCAGGTTGTACGGAGGCATGCCGATCGCCCGCAACGCCCTGACCGCGGTCTGTAGGGTGTTGGCAAAACCGTTGATCGTCGCCGTATCGGTATCGGCAAAGTCAGCGCTATGGGTGGTTGGAATGACCCACGTCTCAAACGCCGATCGGCTGGCGAAGGGGGCAATCACTGCACCCGCCTGCCCACCGGCGTTGCGAACAAATTGGATGTAGGCGGTGGCGCCGAGGTCGCGCGCACTACGCAAGTGATCGCGGATCGCCATCAAGAACGCTGAAACCATAGCCACCGGCACTTCATCGAGCTCGCCGTGTTCGCGGCCAGGCGCAATCAGCGTCGACCAGGATCCGGCGCGATCAACGTCGCTTAGTGTCAGGAACCCCGATTCCCCCGCCGCCGCATCCATGCGGGTGCCAACCGAATGGAACGCACCTTGCCGTAACACTCGTCGCGTTACGGCCGCCGCATCAGCTTGCGTGCAGTTGGTGCAGCCTTCCTCGCGAGCGCCTGGAGTACGTGCCTCATGAAACCGCTGTGGCTCAAACTCACGGTCAACCACGGTCGCCGACCACCAGCCGGTGATCTCGTCGCGACGCAACTCCCAGATCCCACCGCTCATCGTGAACCCCCGGCAGCTGTTGGGACTGCGCTGATCGCCGGGATACTAGCGCTCGCGCGGTATGCATCAAGTTCGCGCTCATACGCTGCAGCAACGAGATCTGCGACGCTGCGAAGATTTGGTGCAGCAGCGCCAATCAAATTTCGCTCGCCGCGTGCGGTGGCCGCCCAGTCTTGCTCAAGAGCGATCGAGGTTGAGACGACGCCGGCGTGGCCGCATGGATTGATCAGATCAAATGGTGCAAGATCACGCCCGACATTGAGCGCCAGGCCGTGCCAGGCAACGCCACGCTCTACGCGCACGCCAACCGCGCCAATCTTGCGCTCGCCGACCCAGCAGCCTGGCGCGCCATCACGCCGCTCTGCCACAATGCCGAACGCTGCACACCCGGCAATCAGCGCCGCCTCGAGTGCGCGAATGTGTGCGCGCAGCGAGATGCCGTTATCTCGCAGCGCCACGATCGGATACATCACCAGATGCCCAGGGCCGTGATAGGTCACCTCACCACCGCGCTCAACGTGTCGCACATCAATACCGCGCGCCGCGTAGTCAGATTCAGGCAGCAGGAGATGGCTCGGGTCGGCGTTACGCCCAAGGGTCATGACGGGATCGTGCTCCAACGTGAAGAGGGTGTCGCGGCCGCGGCCTTCGGCGCGCTCAGCCAGCAGCGCTCGCTGCAGGGCGTGCGCTTCGTCGTAGCCGATTCTTCCGAGCCAGCGGTGCTCAAACTCCATGCCTAGAGCGTAGCCTCCCGCGCTCCCCATGCGCTATCCTCACCCCCCACGCGGGAGTAGCTCAGTTGGTAGAGCGTCTGCTTCCCAAGCAGAAGGTCGCGAGTTCGAACCTCGTCTCCCGCTCCAGCCCCTACACTCTCGCCATGGC
>RFPZ01000028.1 GCA_009925905.1 Candidatus Aquidulcis frankliniae | reverse complement strand
TTCAATGCAGTTGTAGGGCTCGGCGTCGCTGCACGCGACCTGGTTGCCGATGCCGACAGTGCCACCTTTTGCTTAAGCAAGGGGCTCGCCGCACCGATTGGCAGCGTCGTCGTTGGGAGCAAGGAGTTCATCTGGAAGGCGCGCCGCGCGCGCAAGCTCCTTGGCGGCGGGATGCGGCAGGTTGGCGTGCTCGCCGCTGCAGGGTTAGTTGCACTCTCTGATGGACCAGAGGGCACCGTGAAGCGCCTTGCGGAGGATCATGTCAATGCACGTCGCCTCGCTACGGAGATCGCCGCGCTTCCTGATGTCATTTCACCTGGGCACATCGCGCAACCTGAAGGCGAGCGACTGGATCCAGCGCGCGTCACAACCAACTTCGTGATCTTCAAGGTGACGGGCGGCATAGAGCGCCGCACACGCTTCCTTGCTGCACTGGAGAAGCGCGGAGTGTTGATGGTTGCGTACCCACACGGGCAGATTCGCGCGGTAACGCATTACGGAATTGGTGACGAAGAGATTACCAAGACGATCGCGGCAACCGCTGCAGCGCTGACCGAAACCGCGTAGCGCAACGCAGCAGATGCGCATCGTTCCTTCTATTGATCTTGACAAGGGTCGATCCCGCATTGTCTTTTGGCCCGGTGCTGCAACTGGTGTCGGTGCGCCAACCGATCAGCCTGCACGAATTGCACGGCATTTTGTGGATCGTGGTGCAACTCTGATTCATCTTGTTGACTTTGATGGGGCACGTGCTGCAGCGCCAGTCAACATCGAATCAATCGGCGCCGTTGCAAGCCTGGTTGCAACACCGCTTCAGGTTGCGGGCGGGCTCGAGTCGCCCGAGGGAATCCGCATCGCGTTTGCTGCCGGAGCGACGCGTGCGGTGATATCGCTCGCACTTATCGATGAGCCAGAAAAACTCTCGGCATGCATCGCCGCAGCCGGAGACTGGCTTGCCGTTGGCTTTGACCCCCGACCAGATCGAATTGCGTCGTTCAACTGGAGGCGATCCGCTACCCCGACTGCAGAGGTGCTAATCGATGAACTCGCCGCAGCGGGGGTTTCGCGAATTGTGTTGAGTCACGGGGGCGGCGCGAACGAGAGTGCGGCGTTTGCGCGCCTCGCAGCTCGTCAACCGGCGATGGAGTTGAATGTTGCGGGTGGCGTGAGTGATCTTGATGGCATTCGCCGCCTTCGCGATGCCGGCGTTGCGACGCTCATCCTGGGTGAAGCGCTCCTCTCGGGCGCGATCGATTTCGAGGAGGCCTCAAGGATCGCCGACCCTGCGCAGTAGCGCGCACAGCCAGCGCGGCTCGCGTAGACTCCCCCGCATGGTAACGGCACGGCGTATCAACGAACCACTCGCACTGAGCCCCATCGCGGGGCTTGCTGCCGTCATCCTCACCGGCATTCTCTGGGGCACGATCGGCGTTGTCACCGGTCAACTGAAGGCCGCCTTCCCCGGCGCTGATGGTGGCCCGAGCACGCTCAGCTCCCTCGTTCTAGTCGTCGTGCGCCTCGGCATCACAGCCCCAGCCGCCGCTATCACTGCGCGCGTTCTGCTCGGCCGAGGCGCCTTTCGCCTGCCGAGTCGCGTGCTTGCACTCGGTCTCGGTCTTGGCCTCGTTCAAGCCTTCTTCCAATACGCCTACGTTGAAGCGGTCACGAATGCTGGTGTTGGTATTGCCACAGCGATTGAGCTCTGCCTCGCGCCGGTCCTGGTTGCCACTCTGAGTGTGATCTGGCTGCGCGAGCGACCTGATCGCATGATCATCGGCGCTATCGCCTTCGCGGCACTCGGCACGATCGTGATTACCGTGAACGGCGCAGTTCCCGGCAAAGAGGCAACGTTCCAAGCGGGCATCCTCTGGTCACTTGCCTGCATGGTTGGCTATGCCTCGTACATCGTGCTCGTACGTCGACTCGCTTCTGGGATTCACCCACTCGAACTTGTGGCGCTCGCTGCCACTGGTGGGTTCGCGGTGCTCTCCATCGTAGCCTCGCTCGTTGGCGCGAAGCTTCCGGATCTCGCCGACAAAGATCTCTTGATTCCGGGCTTGCAGTTCGCCTACCTCGCCCTTATTGCAACGTGTCTCGCCTACGCGCTCTTCGTCTCTGGGGTGCGCGCGACCAGCGCCACCACCGGATCGCTCGGCGCACTCGCCATGCCGCCAACGGCAACGATCCTTGCCGCGGTGCTCCTGAATCAGATCCCAACGATTGAGATCGTCATCGGTCAGGTACTCTTGATGGCCGCGATGGCCGTCACGATTCTGCGCACCGCTCGCCGCAACAACTCCTAGCAATATGCGCACAACCGCTGTAGTGCTCGCAGTTGCTGCAACACTCACGCTGAGTGCATGTGGCACCGACGCATCACCGAATACCTCAGCAAACGCAAACGGCTGCCCCACCTCTCAGCCTGCGACGTTGAGCAGCGACGTATCAAACGACATCGCATTTGAAACAACGCTCGGCACTTTTGTTGTGCGTCTTGCCGTAAAAAACTCGCCAATTGCGGTGAGTAACTTGACGGCGCTCGCGAGCTGTAGCTTTTACAACAACGTGATCTTCCATCGAATCGCGTATATGGAGAACGGCACACCGTTTGTCATTCAAGGTGGCGACCCAACCGGAACTGGCATGGGTGGGCCCGGCTACTTCATCAAGGATGAACCGGTTCTTGGCGCCTATCGCCGAGGTGTGATTGCGATGGCACGATCAAGCCAGCCAGACTCTCAAGGTAGTCAGTTCTTTGTGATTCTTGATGACGCTGCTGCGGAGCCGCTTGAGAGCGTTCGCACCTACGCAATCTTGGGCGAGGTGATCTCGGGCATGGAAGTCGTCGACGCGATCGCAGCACTTGAGCGCAATGGCGAGGATCGCCCGATTGATCCTCCGAAGATCATCTCCACCACGGTTACCCCCTCAGCGCCATAGCGTCGCCGCGTAACTGATCGTTCGCGGGTAAACTCTTCACATCGTCGGCACCAGCCGACCACGTGGCCCTGCGCCACAGAGGAGAGATGGAATGGCAACCGCCAAGATTGAGACGACCGTCGGCGTTATCGAGATTGAACTTCTTGATGATGCGGCACCGAAGACCGTTGAGAATTTTGTGACCCTCGCGAAGAAGGGCTTCTACGACGGGGTGATCTTTCACCGCGTTGTTCCTGGCTTCGTGATCCAGGGCGGCGATCCTGATGGCACCGGCATGGGTGGGCCAGGCTACAAGTTCGACGACGAGCCAGTCACGATGGGCTACGCCCGCGGCACGGTCGCGATGGCGAACTCGGGGCCAAACACGAACGGGAGCCAGTTCTTCATCTGCCTTGATGACCTGGCCAGCCTGCCACCGAAGTACACGATCTTCGGCATGGTTACCTCAGGGCTCGCCACGGTTGACGCGATCGCCAAGGGGGCCACGGGCCCAGGCGACCGCCCGCTGGAGCCGGTCAAGATGACCACGGTGACGATCGCCTGACCCTCGCTCTCGGCACAAGGTGTGCCAGGGGGGTTGGAATCCGACCCTCCAGGGAGTATTCTCTCCCCAGCTGTTCTTGTTCAAAGACCATGGGTAGGTGGGTTAGGGTAGTCGCTATAGGCGACGTGATAGATGCTCTTTGAGCGTAGCGGGCGGGGCTGACTTGTTCGTCCCACAAGCGGATCGGCTTGAGGCGACTCCTGTCAAAGGGGGTCGCCTCATTTATTTCCCCCGGGATTTACCTGGCGAGTCCCCTGATAAACTCGCCACCCCTCGCGCTCGTAGCTCAGTGGATTAGAGCGTCTCCCTCCGAAGGAGAAGGTCGCAGGTTCGAATCCTGTCGGGCGCACCACACGGAGTAGACTCCTTCCCATGGCTGACCAAGATCTCGTCACCGTTCCGCTGCTGCG
Organism: Candidatus Aquidulcis frankliniae; assembly: GCA_009925905.1. GTDB lineage: Bacteria > Chloroflexota > Limnocylindria > Limnocylindrales > Limnocylindraceae > Limnocylindrus > Limnocylindrus frankliniae. The sequence goes on along the minus strand of RFPZ01000028.1, from coordinate 11,601 downwards.
CCGGCCGCTCTTCCTTGTTGCCGCAGCTGTGAATGCTGGCGCCGTAGTGGTTGGGCTGAGCGGTACTGATGAGCGCCTCTTCTATGTCCCTGCCGCACTTGGCCTGCTCTGGTTGATCGCCTATCGCGCACAGCCACGAGAAGGGGTGCGCCCACTGCGACGCGCACCACAAGGATCAATCACTGTGCGTCGCCCAGACCGACCCGCGCCGCGACAGCGAACTGAGATGCCGCCAACGCCATCAGGCTTTGCGCCCGCCGCAGCAGTCGCTGCAGCCCAACAGCGCGGGGGTGTGCGCAAGCCAATCAAGCCAGTTGAGATTGGGCTGCCGAGTAAGAGTGCGGAGCCCGAGAAGAAGCGTCGTCGTGGGCGCAAGAGTGGAGACGGCCCGAATCTCGGCCTCTAGTTACGGTGCGATCTTTACCGTCACTACCGGAGGCTTGCTGAGCGCAAAGCAGCGCGCATCAAGCCAACCGTCGCGGATCGACTGGCGCTCCTCTGCATCCACAGTGAGCTTCCAGCGAATCTTCACCGCGACCCAATCGGCGAGATAGATGCACGTCGCTGATTCAAGTGGTGGCAGCCAATAGGTTGGATCGTCGTCGCTCTTTGACTGGTTGACGTTATCCGTCACCGCACGAAGTGTCCATGCAACTCCGAGATCATTTGCATATGCCTGTCGTCGCGCGCTTGACCACTTCCATGCTCCTGACCGCCACGCCTCTGCCAAGGCCACAACATGATCCACATCCACATCTGATGCGAGCGTCCACGTTTCACCGTCGTAGAGGCTCAGCCACTTTCCGGTACTTACCGTCTTCCCCGTTGAGGAGAGGCGCACAGGGACGAGTGATTCTGCAATCAACACTTCTGCGCGCGTATCTTTGCCATTCTTGTTGGCGTCAATCCAGTGCTTGAAGAGCGAACGCTTGTATCCGCCAATCCGCTCTTCTACCACTGGAAGGCAATCAAGCGCGGTCAGTAGACCGAGCTTGGTGTTGTTCGTCTTGCAGATCTTGGCAGTACTCGTGGCTGCGTAAACTGGCGCGGGTGCAGCGAACGTTGTGCTGACGAGCAGCGCGATGAGTGCGGCGACAATACGAGAGTTCATCACATTAGATTAAGCGACGACGTCGAAGAGTGCGCGAACGAGCGCGGTGCCCCCTTCATCATGAATGTCGACGCGGGCTTCCGTTGTGGTGGCACGAACCGTGCAGGGTACAGCGGTGCCAGTGGTGAGGCCGAGATACTCCAATCGAATGCGTCGGCGTGGTGCGCTGAGCAGCGCCGGTGCAACCGCGTTGAGCGCCTCTTCAGCGATCTCAAGCCAGGCGGCATTGTTCACATGACCGAGTGGATCAAAGTCAGCGACGCGCAGCGGCACGGTGATGGCAACGCCCAGCGCGTCGCCAGATGGTTCTGCGGGGATCTTCTCAGGGGTGAAGGTTGCGCCAACCTCCTGAACGAATGGTTCAAATTCTGTGGGGAATCGGACCGGTCGCCCGTTCTGGTCAGTCATGACCCAGTCAATGGTCGCATCGGCGATTACGCGACCAGCGCTGCCGAATAGGCGTGTGCGGCGTCGAGCCATCACGTGGCGAAAGCCAACGAGCGCGGTGGTGCCCGTCATCGCCTCATTAGAGCGGGGTGGCTCGTCGATGAGTAGATCAACGCTTCGAACAACCCAGCCGACGCCGCGCGACTCATACCAGGCGCGTCCATACTCCAGTGTTTCGCTGTGCTGCCAGGCAAGGTCCTGCGCGTGGCGGAGCACCGCCGCGGCGCGCATCGTGCCAGCGCGGTTGCACTCGTCGAAACGGACAGAGCGACCCTCGTCGCGGTAGCGGGCGTGCTCTGGAAGGCGCGCCTCATCGGGGGCCAGGCCAACGGTGAGTCGCTCGTGCAGGCTCATCCGGCCGCCAGCCGCCCGAGGGTTTCGAGCGTGATGAAGCGCGTCTTCTCTCGTGGGGCGCGCACGATGTTTAGGCGCGCAGCAACGATTGCGGCGGTATCAAACGCCACCACGCCGATGGCGATGCGCGCGCCGCTCCCCGCCGCGCGAATTCGGGCATCTTCAAGTTCCGCGAGAAGGCTCGCGTCAATGCCGCGTGCACCCCACTTGCAGTCCCAAAGCTCTGGGATCGGGCCTGCTTCGACGGTAACGTCGAACGGATGCGGGTCGGCAGAGACGCCCTCAATGGCGAAGCGGCGCTCGCGCCGGACCAGTCGGTCGGCATCATTCGCCAGAGCTGGGCGTCGGCGCAGCATCTCCGCGGTGATTGCCTCAACGACTGCGCCTCGGTACTGCGCGTTGGAGGCTTGTGCCTTACCGCCGATTGCGAGTGCGCCAACCACCAACGGGTCTGTGTTGGCGCGGTGTGATGGAAGGGCGGCAAAGAGCGCTGCAGCCTCTGCTGTCGTCGGTTCAGGATCGTTCATGACGGCTCGCGCGATCAGGCGATCGGCGGGTGTGGCGTTCGCAATCGCTACGGCAAGTGGTCGCAGGATCGGATCCGCCTGGATCCCTGAATACACAACCGCGCGTCCGTCGCGCGGCGCATCGCTAAACGAAATCCCCGACGGAATGCGCGCTGCAACCGTCGTGCCGCTGCTTTGCGAAAGGACATCTTTCGGCAGGCTCGCAGGATTTAGTGTCGCTGCAAGGAGTGTTAGTGCAAGGCGCGGCTGCATGCCGATCCAATCAATGGCGCGATGTGGATCTTTTGCAGCGATCACGCGCTCGACGCCTGCGGCAAGTGATGCGAGCGCGTTTGTCGCAGCATCTGGGAGCGCACGGTCACCGATTGCGGTAATCGCTCGGTTCAGCTCCTCTTCACCGAGGGTTGAGACCACGTTGGTGTGATCAAGTGCATCGGTGACCTCTTCGCCGAGTGCAACGAGTCGCGTGAACAGATCTCGTTGCTGCGTGAGTGCAGTGCCGCTCATAGTGTTGGCCAACTCAGCGCCGCAGCATCAAGGAGAAGCTCTGGGTTGCCATTGCGGCGAAGAGCGCTCAAGGATTTATCAATTGCCCGCAGCGCCTCTCCCCACGTTGCAGGTGGCAGCCGATGTGCAACGGCTTCAATCTCCGCGCGATCTTCTGGGAAGGCGATCTGGTCAACGGCGCCGGTGCTCACGAGTGCGAGATCGCGCGCAACACCACGCCAGAGGCGCAGGAGTGCCGTTGCTGCAGCGCGACGCTCTGCAGGTGTTGGTTTGGCGCTGCGCTTTGCAGGACTCTTCTTCTTCGGTTCGGCATCAACATCAGGCGCGTCATCACCGCTGTCATCGCTGTCGGCACTGTCGGTCGCGTCGCTATCATCGGCACCGGCAACGAGAATGGCACGCGCGTCAGCGACAAGCGCTCCAAGCTGTCCAAGGCGTGCATGCGGTTGCGTCGCGGCAAAGTCAAGAATTTGTCGGCGAATCTGCGCGTGCGCGCGGGCGGCGTCGCCGGTTGCCTCAGCATCAATGAGCGGCCCAGGGCGACCAGATGACATGCGCAGAAGGCGCAGGGCAGTGGGTGCATCAACACCGAGTCGCTCACCGAGGAGCTCGCTCGCCTGCTGCGCGTCGGGGAGGCCGAGGCGAATCACAGCGCAGCGGCTGCGAATCGTTGGCATGAGTCGTGAGTCTTCCGCGGCGGCCAAGATCACGTGAGTGCGAGATGGCGGTTCTTCGAGCGTCTTCAGGAGCGCGTTCTGTGCGTCTTCGTTCATAAGGTCGGCGTGTTCGATGAGGGCAACCCGACGACCCCCTTCCACCGAGTAGAGGGTGAGTCCAGCAGCGAGAGTGCGGATCTGCTCGATTTTGATTGTATTTGACTCGCCAGTTGGGGAGATGACCACGAGGTCGGTATGGCTCCCTGAGGCGATCAAACGGCATGAGCGACAGACGCCACAGGGTCCACCGTCGACCAGCGCACCGCACATGAGCGTTGCGACGGCATCTCGGGCAAGTGTTCCTGCACCAGCACCACGTGGCCCAACAATGAGCAGGGCGTGTGGTGGTGCGTCGGCGAGGAGTGCGGCGAGATGCACTGCGGCGGCGTCATGACCACGAGTGACGAAGCGTGAGGGGCGACGCGCAGGGTGAGCGGCGTCAGGCGGCGTCGAGACCGCCCGCGCCATCTCGTTAGGCTCCCTTGCTCCCCTTAGCCTTTGGCCGCGTGGCGCTCTTCTTTACAAGAGCAACCTTTGCGGCGGGCTTGGCGGCACCGCGCGCTGCAGGCTTTGCGGCTGACTTGGTCGCAGGCTTCGCAGCACTCTTTGGTGCAGGTCGGCCGCCACGTGAGCGACCCTTGCCGCTCACTGGTGCCTCCTTGCCGGTGAAGGCCGCCGACTCGCTCGCCGATCGACCGGTTGCCTGAAGTTGTGACTTCAGCAGTGCGGCTACGTCTGGCGAGACATCGCTGATGCCATCATCGGCGTCATTGAAGCTCGCGCTTGAGCGAATCGTGTCGTCCTTGTGGGAGCGAGCGACCTCGTCGGCGATGCGCGATGGGCCAGAGCCGAGCTGCTGACGCGCTGCGCGCACTGGGCCACGGCCCGCTGGAGCGCGTCGCTCAGTGGCGAGGTATTCAGGTACGCCACCTCGCGCCCCATCATCAACGTCATCAAGCGTCATGGTCTCAATGCCGTCGAGTGCATCACCACCGACTCCACCACGACCGCGACGACCGCGACCGCCACGTCGACGACGACGGCGTGGGCCGTCCTCACCGAATGCGCTGACCCCTTCGTGGTTGTGCGGTGAAGGCTCAGCACCGGCAGCGAGATCGTCTGGGCCGAGATCATCAAGCGTGAGAGTCTCAATGGAATCAGCATCGATGAGCGTGTCGCCGACGCGAATTGCTGACGAGCGACGCACCGGTGCGCCCGGGCGTGGTGCTGCAGATCGTCCGCCACGTCCGCCGCGAACTCGTTCGCGCTCAGGAGCCGCGCCAACGCGACGTGGTCGCGCTGGGGCTTCAGACTGCTTATCGGGAACCTCAGTCATAGAGAGGTCCTCTTCACCTTCGGCGGCAACGCGGCGACCACTTCGGGCGCCAGCCTCCACCTTGGCGATGTTGGTGATCTCAATGAACTGGTCAGCAACTTCTACGAGGTCGCTGCTGGTGTTGGCACGGAAGCTTACAACTTCAACGCGAACGCCCATGTCTTGCACCGCACGAATGGCTGGTGCAAAGTCGCCGTCGCCCGAGATGACGACCGCAATGTCAAGCTTTGGCGCAAGGCGCACAAGGTCAACAACAAGTTCGATGTCGAGGTTTGCTTTGAAGCGACCATCACCGTACTTGCGAACATCTTTGCTCACAACCTTGTAGTTGTTGCGTGCGAGGAAGTTGTGGAACGCTTTCTGGTTCTCATTGTCTGGATCGAGACCGGTGTAGGCATATGCGCGAACGAGATCGCGATTTGCCGTGAGGGTCTTAAGGAGAGTGACGTAATCGATGTCAACTCCTGCAGCCTTTGCTGCATAGAAGACGTTTGCGACGTCTACGAAAATAGCGACATTACGTGCCATTGCTTTGTACCTCTGGTTTCTTAGTAGATAACGTGGCGTGCGCTGCTACGACGGGGCTGGGCCGGTATCGACCTCTTGCCCGCGCGTCGGAGCGCACGGCTGCACCTACACACCCTAGCAGGTAGCGGCGCGATACCCCGGTTTGAGCACGAATCGCGCTTAGCGGTCGTCTCGCGCGTCAACAATCTGCGCGACGCCCGAGATCCAAATTCCCAGTGCGATCAGCGTGACCCAGAGGCCAGGCGCGCGGTCAAGACCGAAGACAGCAGAGAGGGGTAGGTCATAGCCAGTTGCGGTCACCGCGGCACCAATCAGTGTGGCAATAAAGCCGACGGAGGCAACGCTAACGAGCCCTACATGCACAGGCCACCAGTCAAACCGAAGCTGTTCGCCGAAAGCGTCTGGGGCGATCAGTAAGAAGAGGGTGGCGAGGGCGACGAAGAACCCAGCGGCGCCGTACGTATCAAAGGCGTTCCCCACAGTTGGAGGTACGCCAGGGGCTGCCAGTGTCCACCAGGCGGGTAGAGCACCGAGCACCACACCTAGGGCGCCAATCCCGCTCAAGCGCCGACCACTGCTGCGGCGGAAGAGATTCCCAGAGGTTGATTGGATACGGCCGATCGGCTTCACCAGTTACTCCTCCTCAGGAGTCGAGGTGTACATCGCGGGCTTGAGCACGCCAACGTACGGGAGGTTCCGGTATTGCTCACCAAAATCGAGCCCGTATCCGACCACGAACTTATCGGGGATCTCAAAGCCCATCCACGCAACAGGGATCTCGACGACACGTCGCGCAGGCTTGCTCAGTAAGGTGACGATCTTGACGGAGCGCGGGTTCTTCCCTTCAAAGTAGTTCGTGAGGTAGTTCAAGGTGATCCCGGTATCAATGATGTCTTCAACGATCAGCACGTCGCGGCCTTCAATCGTTCCCGAGAGGTCTTTCAGGATACGCACCGTTCCGCTCGACTCGGTGCTCTTGCCACCGTCGTACGACGAGACCTCCATAAGGTCAATCTGCACGTTCCCAGGGATCGCGCGCATGAGGTCAGCCACGAAGACGATGGCACCCTTGAGCACGCTGACGAGAATAAGGGAGTCGTTCCCTGCGTAGGCCGCACCGATCTCTGCCCCGAGCTCGCGCACGCGCGCGTTGATTGCCGCCTCGGTAATGAGTACGGATTCAATGTCGTCGTGCGGGTTCTGGCTCGCCGCCATGGTTGCTCCTCCCCACTTGGTGCCCCGGCTGGGGCCCGCCGCTCTGCGTCCGAATCGTAGCACCGCAGCGTGATCAGATACTCTCAGGGGGTATGGCAGAACACGTCGGGCATAGCTACACAAAAGATCGAAAGGTGCTGCTCAATCGCTTGCGGCGACTTGAAGGACAGGTGCGCGGTATCGCGCGCATGGTCGACCGCGAGGAGTACTGCGTCGACATCCTGCAGCAAACCGCAGCGCTACGCGCCGCAGTTGATGCGCTTGGCCTCCTCATTCTTGAAGACCACATCCGTGGCTGCATGAAAGATGCAGCCGAGAAGGGCGACGCAGAGAAATCCATCGAAGAGGTGCTTGACGTGGTGCGCCGCTCGATGGGTAGACCGGCGCGTAGTGCAACGCCAAAAAGTGGGGCTACGGACTGAACTCCGACACGTCCGCTCCAGACCGCGCGCCACTCCCCACGGACCCGAGTGTGCTGCCACCTACAGAACGCGAAACGCTCGATGAGCTCGCGCGCCAACTCGCCGCGGCATCCCTCCCTGCGCTTTCCGGACAAGAGATCGCGGTGATCACCGCTCATCTCCGACTCCTTGATGCGTGGAACCCGGCAGTCAACCTCACGCGCGTCAGCGATCCACTTGAGCGCGCAACGCGACACCTTCTCGACTCGCTTGTCGCCACCCCGCACATAGAGCGCCTAATCCCCGGCGGTCGCGGCAAGCTCGCCGACCTTGGCTCTGGTGGTGGATTCCCTGGCATACCGTTAGCGGTGCGTTTGCTATCGCGTTACGACGGTCTTTCAATGACGCTCATCGAATCAATCGGCAAGAAGGCGCGCTTTCTTGAAGCGGTTACCGTTGCGAGCGGGCTCGCCCCGCGACTTCGTGTTGCACATGCGCGCGCCGAAGAGTTGGCGCAGGGCGGCGGTGTTCGCTTTGATGTCGTCACTGCACGAGCCGTCGCGCCTCTCGGCGAACTGATTCGCCTCGCCGCTCCGCTCCTGACACCCACCGGCTCGCTCTTGGCGTGGAAGCGCGCAGGGGGCGAATGGGATGCAGAGCTACGTGCTGCCTCTTCATACATTGGGTCCAGTGCGATTGAGGTCACCGAAGTCAACGTGGCCGCACTAGAGGGTGCGCTCCTTGTGCGCGTCACCCCGCACGAATCTGAGTGGGTGCGGGCACGGGTATAGGATTGGGGTGGTAGAGAGCCCTGTCAGTACTAATTCAATCGGAAAGGTGCAGTGAGTCGCAATGTCGACAGAGAAGCAGAAGGTAAAGCCAGACTGGAACCATAACCAAACTGGTGAAGAGCTCTTCGTTGAGCCCTCCCCCGACCACCTGATTGCATCCGAAGCCGGGAGCGTCGCCTCTGATCTTGGCGTGGTTGGTGAGGCCACCCACGCCGCAAAGCGGGCACTCCTTGGCCGTCCCATCTCAAATGCCGAAGAAGGCGAGCAGCGCCTCAGCCGCAAGCTAGCGCTCCCTATCTTCTCGTCAGACGCCATCTCGTCGAGCGCATATGCGAGCGAAGAGATCCTGCTGGTCCTTGTGGGTGCCGGCGCAAGCTTCCTCATGTATGGCCCGCTGGTAGCGCTTGGGATTGGCGTTCTGCTCGGCATTGTCGCCATCAGCTACCGTCAGGTTTGCTTCGGATTCCCAAATGGTGGTGGCGCGTACGCCGTCGCAAAGAGCACGCTGGGCACCTGGCCCTCCCTCGTTGCGGGCGCCAGCCTCATCGTTGACTACATCCTTACCGCCGCCGTCAGCACCGCCGCAGGCATCGCGGCAATCACGTCGGCTGTTCCATCTCTCACGCCGTTCCGGCTCGAGCTCGCGCTCGCCGCACTGGGCCTGCTCACGATCGCCAACCTTCGGGGCCTTCGTGAGTCTGGTCGAATTTTCGCCCTACCAACATATCTTTTCGTCGCTGGCGCAGTTACGGTGATCGCCGTCGGAATCTTCAAGATCATTACTGGCGATCCTGCGATCACCTGGAGCCAGGGAGTCGTGCTGCAAGCAGAGGCGACAGCGAATGTTTTGCTGCCCGTTCTGCTTCTGAAGGCGTTCGCACACGGCTCTGTTGCTCTCACCGGTACCGAGGCGATTAGTAATGGCGTTGCCTCTTTCAAGAAACCTGAGGCGAAGAATGCGGCATCAACGCTTGTGGCAATGGCCGTATTGCTTGCGACACTGTTTGTCGGTATTTCGCTGGTTGCCTTCGCCTACGGGAAGGTGCCACAGGAGCTCGGCGGTGAAACGCTCCTCTCACAGATCGCGCGCACGTCGCTCGGAAACGGGCCGCTCTATGCAATCTTCCAGGCTTCTACCGCTGGCATCTTGTTGCTCGCGGCGAACACTGGCTTCAATGGCGGTCCGAACCTCACGCGAGTTCTTGCGCTCGACGGATTCCTGCCACGTCAAGTTGCGCAACGCAGCGACCGCCTCGCGTTTGGTGTTGGGATTCTCATTGTTGCACTCGCCTCAGCGCTGCTACTTGTTGGCACTGACGCAGTTGTGACCCTTTTGGTTCCCGCATATGCAATTGGTGTTTTCATCGGATTCAGCATTAGCCAAGCGGGCATGGTGCTGCACTGGCGACGACTTCGCAATGAGGGCTGGGCGGGCAAGGCATTACTAAATGGAGTTGGCGCAATCGTGACGAGTGTTGTCTTGGTCATCATCACGACGTATAAGTTCACCGAAGGCGGTTGGCTGGTCTACGTAGCGATTCCAGTACTTGCCGTCTTGATGAAGGTTGTACGTAATCGTTACGACCTTCACGAACGTGAGCTCGCCGTAAAGCCAGGGGTGGTCTTCGATGCGCCGCATCGCCCACGTCGCATTCTCGCGCCGTTCGGTGAAATCAATCGTTCAACAGTTCGGGCGATCACCCTCGGTCGCATCCTTGAATCTGAAAACGGTGAGTTGATTGCGATTCGTGTGGTCTTTAGCGATGACGAGGAGCGAGAGGTTCGCACTCGATTTGAGACGCTTTTCCCAGGCGTTCGCCTGGTGACCGTCGATTCGCCATACCGCGCCATCGTGCAGCCGATCAGCCACTACCTCGACGAAATCGAGAGCGAGGATGCGCACCTGCCCGCAGAGCAGCGCCGCATCAACGTGGTGATGATTCCTGAGTACGCTGGCCGGCACTGGTGGGATCGCATTCTGCATAACGGCAACGGGAAGCGACTTCGCGAGACGCTGCTCGGCCGCCGCAACACCGTGATCCTCGACATTCCGTACCGCCGCGACCTCGAATAGTTCGCGCCCAGCTCCGGACCCTTGCCTCAACTGCCCCTTTGGGGGCTGCCGCCCCATCCATGCCTGCCTAGGTGTGGATAACTCTCTTGACAATGCTATTGGTAGGGTTGTAGCCTGCAGGGGTGTTAAGGAGTAAAGGTACGGGCGTCGATCCAGCACGGCCGGTCTACGTGATCAGCGTGGCCGCGAATATCGTCTCGGTCCACCCCCGAACCCTACGCATCTACGAAGAGGAGGGCCTGATTTGCCCCTCCCGCACCGAGTCAAACATCCGCCTCTTCTCTGAGAACGACCTACGGCGCATCCTCTGGATACGCCACCTGACGCAAGACTTCGGGGTCAATCTCGCCGGCATCAAGCTCCTCTTCGAGCTTGAGGAGCGACTCGGGGAACGAATCTTGGAGCGTCTGTACGAAGAGGGTCAAGCAAAAGAGGCGAAGCGAGCGCCGCAGGAAGCGGCAGGAAGGGGACGAGCATGACTGAACGAACCGAACGAGAGATCCAGGCTGACCTTGATGAGGAGCTCAACGAAGAGGAGCAGCTCGCCATCGACGAGGCCGTTGCCGCAAGTGACGATGACACGGTTGTGCCACGCGGGCGCGGCTCCTTCCCCCTTGTCCCCCTGCGCGAAATCGTCATCTTCCCTGAGATGGTTGCGCCGCTCAAGGTTGGCCGCGACAAGAGCGTTGCCGCCATTCGCGCCGCTGCTGCCGCTGGTGGCTGGATCGCGTTGGTAACCCAGCGAGAGCCAGAGCAAGAAGAGATCACCTCCGTTGATCAGCTGCATGCGATGGGCACGCTCGCCAAGATCGCGCAGGTAGTCAACCTTCCCGACGGCACTCTGCGCGCCGTAGTTCAGGGTCAGCGTCGCCTTAAGGTGAAGTCGCTCGACACCACGGGTGCCGCACTCATGCTGAAGGGCACCATCGTTGAGACACCAGAGGTAACCGGCGTTGAGGTAGAGGCGCTGATGCGCAGCGTCCAGGCACAGGTAGAGACGTATGTGACCTCTGGCGCACCAGTGCCACCTGAGGCGGCTGTTGCAGCGAAGAACATCAGCGATCCAGGCCTACTTGCCGACATGACGGCGTACACACCTGACATGACGACCGAGCAGCGACAAGAGCTGCTCGAGACTATCGATGTGGTTGCGCGCCTGAAGTACGTCGCGTCGTTCTTGTCACGACAGATTGAGATCCTTGAACTCAAGGGGAAGATTCAATCGGACGTGCGCTCCGAGATGGATAAGAGCCAGCGTGAGTACTTCTTGCGGGAACAGCTCAAGGCGATTCAGCGCGAGCTCGGCGAAGAGGACCCACAGCAGGCGGAGACGAATGAGCTGCGCGAGAAGGTTGAAGCCTCGGGCATGCCCGAAGAGATTAAGACGCGCGCACTCAAGGAACTCGATCGCATGAGCCGCATCCCATCAGCCTCACCAGAGGTTGGCGTGATTCGTACGTACGTTGATTGGTTGATCTCAATGCCGTGGAACGTTGCCACCGAAGATCGCATCGAGATCAAGGAGGCGGCCAAGGTGCTCGCCGACGATCACTACGGTCTCGAGAAGGTGAAGGAGCGCATCATTGAGTATCTC
>RFPZ01000027.1:7500-15540 GCA_009925905.1 Candidatus Aquidulcis frankliniae | reverse complement strand
GTAGCCCGCGCTGCTCAGCAACCAGCAGGTCGCGCGCATGTCCACGATTGCCATACGCAGCGGCTCGGGTGACCACGCACTTCGCCACGTTACTGCGGTTGCGTGCGAGGCAGGTGGGGATGTTGTTTTGGCCGAATGGCGTGTCCGAGAAGACCAGGGTGGGGAACGGGATCTTATCGAGCATGCGGCCAACGGCGTCAGCGTAGTATTGCGGGCGCAGCTCATTCGGCTTCCCCTCCTCGCGATACCAGGTGTGCGAGAGGATCACCAGCGCCGGGCTCAGTTGGGCAATTTTCGTAACTACGTTGGCACGCCACTTGGTACATGAGGTATACGACTTGCCAAGGCGATAGGCGTAGAGTTTTACATCCATGAATGCGCAGTTGACCTTGGCAATTGGAATGATTTCGTAGTTATACGCCTTGCCGATCGCGTCCAGGGCGGGCATCCAGTGCAGGGCGTGGCTATCACCGAGCAGCACGATGCGCGTGCCACCCTTTGTGCCGTAGTAGCAGACGGGCACGGTCTCGCCGTAGTGATCGCGGCTGCAACCCTTATTGAGGATGTTGTCGGCATCACCGGCGGCGCGACCGAGGGTTGGCTTGATGTCTGCTGGTACGGCGCCAGTGAGCTGATGCACCACGGTGCCGCCAATTGAGATTGGCGCCCATGGGGTGGGGGAGGGGCTCACGAGTGGCGCACTTGGGCTCGGTGATGGGCTGATGATGCTGACACCCGGATCGTCGCTGGCACCTGGTTCAGCAGAAGCTACATCTGGCGCAATGCCAACGCCTGCGAGTGCGAGCACCAGGCTCGCCAACACTGCACCGCCGCGACGAAGGACGGTGCCCGGCACTTGGCTCAACGCAAACCCCTTGCGGAACGGCTGCTCAACAAAGCGATACATCAGCGCTGCAGTGAGCACGCTTGCAACCACGGCAATCGTTGTGGCTGCTTCGTTCATGGTGATGCCGAAATACGTGGGCAGAATTAAGATCGGCCAGTGGACTAAATAGAGGCTGTAGCTAATGCGCCCAATGGCGCGGAGCGGCGCGATGGAGAAGAGAGCGCGCATCGCCTTCCCACCCGTTGCACTGACCGTGCCGCGCAAGCCGATTGAGGCCATGCCACCAACCAGTGCCACCGAGGCAACGCCCGAGAGCGGGCCAGCGATGCCCGGGTAGCCCTTTTCGCCCGGAAGCAGCAGCGTGAGCGCCACGATCATCACGAGGCCGATCGGCGCGAGCGGAATGCGTCGAAGCGCGTTGCTTGCGAGCGCGCGCGTTTCGAGCAGCGCGAGCAGGCCGCCCGCCGCAAGGCCATAGGCGCGTGTTGGCAACAGGTAGTACGCCCAGATCGGCTCGGTTGGCGTGAGCAGCACGGCTGCGACGGACGATCCGATAGCGATGGCGGCAAGCGTAATCAGAATTGCGCGACGCTGACCGATCTTCCAAGCGATGCCGAGGAGTAGTGGTACCAACAGATAGAACTGCTCCTCAACGCCAATCGACCAAAGCGGAAGCAGCGGTGATGGCTCGGTGCTGCTGAAGTAGTCGACTGCCTGTAGTCCGAAAGTGATGTTCGCGGCACCCGCAAGTGCGGCGGCACCATCCTTCGCGGTGCGTGCCAACGTCGTCGGGTCGTTCAGTAGGGCAACGACGCCCACCGTCAGTAGGATCGTTGCGGCAAGGGCTGGGGCGATTCGTCGAATACGCCGCGCATAGAAGTCGCGGAAGCTGATTCCGTTTCCAGCCTCCAAGCCACGGAGTAGGATGCCAACGATCAGGTAGCCCGAGAGGACGAAGAAGATGTCGGGTCCGAGGGCAGCGCCAGGAATCTGTAGGCCCGCGTGCGCCGCCACGACCAGTCCTACCGCAAGTCCGCGTAGTCCTTCGATCTCGGGGCGAAAGGGGGTCTCGCTCGCCTGGCGGGGGGTGCTCTTCATTCATGCAGTATGCCCCACGGGGGTAGCCATAGGTGCGCTAAGGTTCGCGCATGAGCACGTCTGGCAAGCGCCCCACAATGATCGTTGACTGCGACCCAGGACATGACGACGTCTTCGCGCTGGTCGTCGCAAATCACTTCGCCAACTTGATCGGTATCACCGCCGTTCACGGCAATGCACCCCTCTCACGCACCCTGCCAAACACGCTCATCGCCTGCGACGTCTTCGGCATTGACGCCCCAGTCTTTGCTGGTGCCGACCGACCGCTCGTCGCGCCGCCACGCAACGCCCCGCACATTCACGGCGAGTCCGGACTCGGTGGGCCAGAGCTGCCCCCAGTTCGTCGCACCGCTGAGAAGATGGGCGCAGTCGAAGCCATCATCGAACTCGTCCGCAAGCATGAAGGTGACGGGGTTTGGCTTGCGCCGCTTGGACCGCTCACAAACATAGCTCTCGCCTTACGCGCTGCCCCGGACCTCGGCAAGCGCATCGCTGGAATCTCGTTGATGGGCGGTGGCACCCTGCACGGAAATCGTGCGCCACACGCCGAGTTCAACATCTGGGCTGACCCTGAGGCCGCCTCGACCGTCTTCAACTACGGCGGCCCGCTGAAGATGGTCGGCCTCAACACCACGCACCAGGTGCTCATCACCAAAGAGTTCGTGCAGCGCGTCTTGACCCTCGGCACGCCGAGCGCGAAGTTCGCCGCGGAGCTGCTCGACTTCTTCTCCACCACGTATGGCGAACAGCTTGGCGTCTATGGTGGCCCACTGCACGACCCATGCGCGATCTTCGCGATTACCCATCCAGAACTCTTTGACCTGCGCGAAAAGCGGGTCGATATTGAGTTGCACGGGGAGTTCACTCGCGGGATGACCGCAGTTGATGAGCGCCCAATCGTGCAGTCCAAGAAAGAGAAGCCGAACGCCCTCGTTGCCTACGAGCCAAAGTCCGCCGAGATCTTCCAGCTGATCTACGAGGCGCTCGCCACTACACCGTCGGCGTGAGCGCCACGCTTACCAGGCGCAGGCTTCAAACCTCGCTCGTCCTCGGGGTTGGCCTCGGAAGCACCGGCTATATCGCCGCCATCACGATCGCCACGATTGTCGCGTCACAGCTCTCAGGTGGATCAAGCTTCGCCGGGCTCCCTGGAGCAACGATCGTGCTCGGCTCCGCTGCGTCTTCGGCACTCCTCTCGCGCTTCATGGTGCACTACGGTCGTCGCGCCGGGCTCGTGCTTGGGTACAGCATCGGTGCCGCTGGTGCGCTCACAGCGGGCGTCGCGGTGGTGCTCTCCTCGTTCCCACTCTTCATTGCGGCAACCGCGGCGATGGGCTGCGCAAACGCGGCGAACCAACTCTCTCGTTATACCGCCGCCGACATGTATCCCGAATCCGGTCGTGCCTCGGCCATCGGCCTCGTTGTCTGGGGATCTACGCTCGGCTCCATTGTTGGTCCGAATCTCGTCACCCTTTCAGGGAATATCGCGGAAGGGTTCAACCTGCCGCGGCTTGCCGGCGTGTACGGCGTGCCGGTCCTCTTTGTGACAGCCGCCGCGCTCCTCACGTTCTTCACCTTACGGCCCGATCCTGCAAGCCTTTCGCCGGCGCCTGCCAAGGTGCAGGCGCGTGTCAGCGCATCACTCGCCCAAATGCTTTCTCGCCCGCGGATCCTCGCCGCCGTTGTGGCGCTCATCGCCGGGCAGGTGGTGATGGTGCTCGTGATGACCATGACGCCACTCCACATGACCGAACATCATCACGGCCTCGACGCGGTCGGCCTTGTGATCAGCGGACATACCTTTGGGATGTTCGCCTTCTCGCCCATCTCAGGGCGGTTGGCTGGTCGCTTCGGCACCCCCATCGTCATTGCCGCCGGTCTTGCGCTGAGCGCCTTCTCATCGGTACTTGCCGCCATTGCGCCGCCTGACGGGGGAACGATTCTTTTTGTGGCGCTCTTTCTGCTCGGCGTTGGGTGGAACCTCGGGTTCGTCGCGGGTTCGGCACTGCTCACCGAAGGGCTGAACGGTGCCGAGCGCACGTCGCTGCAAGGGGCAACCGACGCCATGATCTGGAGCTCCGCCGCCGCTGCTGCACTCGGCTCGGGAATGGTCGTTGCTGCGGCGAGCTACACCGCACTGGGGCTCCTGGGTGCTGCGCTTATCGTATTGCCGGCGGCCGCGATGCTGCGTGGGCGCGCCGCGCTTCGCCGCTCCTAGCGGCGAACTCTACGCCTTCGGGGCGCGGACGACGCTTTCGAAGCGCTCCTTGTGGGAACCATCGCAGAACGGCTTATTTGCAGAGTGACCACAGCGGCAGAGTCCGGCAGCTGGACCATCATGCGGAATCTCGTTGCCTTCAACATCAAGAATGGTGAAGTCGCCCTCGACGCGAAGTGAGCCGTTATCTTTCACGGTGATTTTGACCTTCTGCTCGTCGCTCATGGTGCCTCCTCGTCCTTGCTGTGGCCAACGTGGCCAGTCCTCTGAGTGTACTCCGCTGGCGCAACACATCTCCAGGATCGGTCCGGTCTGGGCGATACTGCCTCGATGAAGATCTATCTCGCAGGACCACTCTTTAGCGATGCAGAGCGGAGCTTTCTTGACACTGTTGCTGCCCGGCTGCGCGCCGAAGGCTTCGATGTTTTTGTGCCACACGAGCAGTTCGCCGAGCAGAAGTTCATGCGCTCTGACGGCAATGCCGCCGCTGACGAGGTGTACGCCGTAGACCTGGCAGGCGTCATGGGTGCGAACGCGGTCCTCGCCTGGCTTGACGGCACGCAGGTTGACGACGGTACTTCCGTGGAGATCGGCATCTTTAGTCGCCTCGCCGCGCAGGACCCTTCGCGTTACAAGGGGATCATTGGCCTCAGCACTGACATGCGTGTTGCGCGCCGCAAAGGGCTCGTTCCGGCCGACGGCATCAACCTCTTCGTGGTTGGTGCGATCCGCGCATCGGGCGAGGTGGTCTGGTCGGTCGAGGAAGCGGTCGCCGCGCTCATTCGCCTTCGCGATCGCCCCTAAACCACAGCAGCCGCGCTAGGATTCAGGCGTGAATCCGTTCTTCGCACTGAGCCGCACCGTCTTGCTACGAATGAGTCGCGCCGATGCGTTGGGCCGCCTTGTTCAGCGCACCGCATGGGGCCGTCGATCAGTTCGCCGCTTCGTTGCTGGTGACACCATCCCTGCCGCTGTGGAGGTTGCACTCGATCTGAAGCGTCGCGGCTTCACCGTCACTCTTGACCGACTCGGCGAGGCATCATCTGGCGCAGCGGCCGATGCGTACGCCGCCGATGCGAGCGAATTGCTTATCGCGCAAGCGGCCGCTGGCCTGGAGCCAAACGTCAGTGTCAAACTCACCGCAATCGGCCTCGGCGAAGGGAGTGCCGCCGCCGCAACACGTCTTGATCGGATTCTCGCAACGGCCCAGTCGGTGAACGGTTTTGTTCGCGTTGACGCGGAGTATCCGAACAGCCTTGATCAGCTCCACGACATTGTTTGTGCGGCGCGCGCAGCGGGCCGACCAGTCGGCACAGTTGTGCAGGCAAATATGAAGCGCTCAAGCGCCGATGTGGAGCGCCTCATAGTCGCGGGGATTCCTATCCGCTTAGTCAAAGGCGCATACGACCCGGGTGCTGAGGGGGTCGGCGATTTTGAGGCGGTGAACGCGTCCTACCTTTCCCTCGCCGATCAACTTATCGCCTCACCAGTTCCACTCGCCTTTGGCACCCATGACGATCAGATCATCTCGAGGCTCGGCGAAGGTGCTCAGGCTCGCGGCGAGATTCAGTTGCTCTACGGCGTTCGTTCCGATCTCGCTGAGCGGCTAGTCGCCAACGGCTGGCGCGTGCGCATCTATACGCCGTATGGCCCCGACTGGTGGCCATACTCGTTGCGCCGCATGGCGGAGCGCCCAGCAAACCTGCGCTTCGTGCTGCGGAGTCTGTTCGGCCGCTAAGCCTTAGCTCTTGGTGAGCGAGGATTCCGTCTCGTCGCGGTGTTTCTTCAAATACTTCATGAACGGCGTGCCGCCAGTCCCAACGTCCGTTGGGTTCCCCGTTGCCGCCGCCGCCTGGCGATTGATGTAGGTCGCGGCGTACTCCAGGTGCAGGGCACGGAATGCGCGCAACAGGTCGACTGCACGGTTTCGTGCCGCAACGAGCCCAGCTGGCGCTGCTGCACCGAGCGCGGTGACGCGGCTTAACGCGGTTGGACCGGCCTCAAACGCTTCAAGCAGTCCGACATGCTTCACGGGCATGTAGCGGCGCATCTCCATGAGGTAGGTGCGCAACTCATCGGGGGCGTGCTCGACGCCAAGCACGGCATCAAGGCACGGCACGATGGTGCTCTGTGCTCCCGTCTCGCCGCGGAACGATTGCGGCTTCCCGGCGTAGGCGGTGACCCCCTCGTACACCAGGCCACCTGGTAGGGCGGGGTTGTTGTGCCACCCGAAGATGTACGGACGCACACGGTGGTAGTAGACATACGGATCGCACGACTCGGGCATGCGCTGCATCGTGGCAAGAATTCCGTCGAGTGCGTCGCCAAGCTCGCTCAGCGCGACCGTCGCGCTTGCATCGTCACCCGCTGATATCGCGGCCTGCGCGCGCGCACCCGCGGCGAGCGCCGCACCCGCGCGTCGCTCGATGTCGACGTGAATCAAAATGAACCAGGCCTCATCGAGCCCACCCAAGAAGTGCTGAAGCAGCGCAATGTTGCCGAGCGCAATCGGGCCATCTTCATCAATGCGACGCCAGTTCCACAGCGCGTAGCTCGCATACGAAAGGATCGGCTCGCGACCGAGCGCAGCGGCCACTTCGTGCCACGGTACTGCGAGTCGCGCGGGGAGTGCGATCGGCGCCTCTGGCTGCCCCCACACGTAGGCCTGGCCCAGATAGCTGAGCGTGCGCATCGCGGCTTCGAGATCTTCCTCGCTGTTTAGGAGATCGGCGCGGAATGGCGGGAGCGCCTCGATGATTTCGCGAATGCGGCCAGTTGGAATGAGGCTCGGCAAATTGCGCGCCGTCTGATGCCATTCGGAGTTGGCGAGCGGGATGGCATCGCTCGGGTCGGCGATCGGCAGGAATCCGCGCTCCGCAGTGACTCCATAGGCATGTAGGTCAACGGTGTGGCCCATATTCGCGCTCCAATCCGCTCTCAATCGCCCAAATAGGCGGTCTACGTAGAGTGCCTCGCGCCGCTCACTATGTGGGTGACCGTTGCGTGATCGGAGTGCGGCGGGTCGTCTATGATCGCCGTGCCGTCGGTCGGACTCCGCGCGACGACGCTCTGTGAACCGCGTCAGGTCCGGAAGGAAGCAGCGCTAAGCGGATCGCGGCGGGCGCAGCGGATGGCTCGGCCGGCGGCACTGATACCTCGCCGAGAGCAACATCAAGGAGAAGGGGAGGGGAGCATGACGGAGCAGCTGGCAATCTATCGCCGTTACCGCGCCACCACCTTCGGCGAGCTGCGCGGCCAGGACCCGATCGCCAAGACCCTTCGCCGTGCCGTCGCCGACGGCCGACTCGGCCATGGACTCCTCTTCGTTGGTCCCCGCGGCACTGGCAAGACCTCGACCGCCCGCATCGTCGCCAAGGCGCTGAACTGCCTTGCTCCCGCCGAGGGTGAGCCGTGCGGAACCTGTCGCTCCTGCATCGCCATTACAGAGGGGGCCACCTTCGACGTCGTCGAGTCCAACGCCGCCACCTCCAATCGCATCGACGATGTGCGCGAGGACTTGATCCCGCTCATTACCAACCCGCCAACCGACCTTAAGCGCAAGGTGCTCATCCTTGACGAGGTACACCGCTTCACCAATGACGCCTGGGACGCCCTACTTAAGTGGCTTGAGGAGCCACCCCCAGGAATCGTCTTTATTTTCTGCACAACCGACCCATCAAAGATTCGACCGGCCGTGCTTTCACGCTTGCAGCGCTTCGACTTCCGCCCGATCGCCCGCGCCGAGATCGCGGCCAAGCTCGAAGCCATCCTCGCAACCGAGAAGCGGGTCGCCGAGCCGGCCGCCATTGAGCTCCTGGCCCGCCTCGCCGACGGCGGCATGCGCGACGCTGAATCTATGCTTGACCAGCTCCTCTCC
>RFPZ01000027.1:0-2500 GCA_009925905.1 Candidatus Aquidulcis frankliniae | reverse complement strand
GATCGCCAACTAAGGTCCCTAAATCAACGCTAAGTGGTGAACGATGTGGGAACGCACAAACAACCAGGATGTTGGCTTAGAAGCAGCCATCATTTAAAGAAAGCGTAACAGCTCACTGGTCAAGTGATCCCGCGCGGAAAATTCAACGGGGCTCAAGCGTTGTACCGAAGTTGCGAAATCGACGCCCAGTTTACTGGCCGTCGATTGGTAGGGGAGCGTTCCGCTCGCAGTGAAGGCAGACCGGAAGGACTGCTGGAGCGTGCGGAAGTGCGAATGTCGGCATGAGTAGCGAAATGTGAGTGGGAATCTCACACACCGTATGGCCAAGGTTTCCTGAGCAAGGCTCGTCCTCTCAGGGTTAGTCGGTCCTAAGTCGAGGGCGAACGCCGTAGACGATGGACATCTGGTTGATATTCCAGAACCACCAAAGACCGTTTGCACCGCAAGGTGTCGTCGGGCCGAGGCGGAGGGTGGCTCTCTGACGAAAGTCAGGGGGTACTCCGAGCCGGAGTTCGATGGGAGCAAGGGCATGACGGGGTCTGGTAGTTCGAGCGTGCTATGGAATGCACGTCCAAGCTCGTAGGGGGTGGGACTAGGTAAATCCGGTCCCGCATTCAACTCTGAAAAGTTATGGGGAGGGGCGTAAGCCTTGACTCGAGCAAGCCAAGCCTCCAAGAAAAGTGTCTAGCGAGGTAGTAGGTGACCGTACCGCAAACCGACACAGGTGGCCGGGTAGAGAATACCAAGGTGATCGGGAGAACCCTCGTTAAGGAACTCGGCAAAATAGCCCCGTAACTTCGGGAGAAGGGGCGCTCTCATGTGCAGCTTGCTGTACGTGAGAGCCGCAGTGAAATGGCCCAGGCGACTGTTTAGCAAAAACACAGGTCTCCGCTAAAGCGCAAGCTGACGTATGGGGGCTGACGCCTGCCCAGTGCTGGAAGGTTAAGAGGAGGGGTGCAAGCTCTGAATCGAAGCCCCAGTGAACGGCGGCTGTAACTATAACAGTCCTAAGGTAGCGAAATTCCTTGTCGGGTAAGTTCCGACCCGCACGAATGGCGTAACGATCTGGGCACTGTCTCAACGAGGGATCCGGCGAAATTGAAATACCAGTGAAGATGCTGGTTACGCGCGCTGGGGCAAAAAGACCCCGTGGAGCTTTACTACACCCTGATATTGAATTGAGGCTCGACCTGTGTAGGATAGGTGGGAGGCTTTGAAGCTGGGGCGCTAGCCTCGGTGGAGCCGTCGTTGAAATACCACCCTTGTTGTGTTTCGTTTCTAACCTCGTGCCGTTATCCGGCCGGGGAACAGTGTCAGGCGGGTAGTTTGACTGGGGCGGTCGCCTCCTAAAGAGTAACGGAGGCGCCCAAAGGTCCTCTCAGGCTGGATGGAAATCAGCCATAGAGTGCAAAGGCATAAGAGGGCTTGACTGCGAGACCTACAAGTCGAGCAGGTGCGAAAGCAGGGCTTAGTGATCTGATAACTCCGAGTGGAAGGGTTATCACTCAACGGATAAAAGCTACCCCGGGGATAACAGGCTGATGGTGCCCAAGAGTTCATATCGACGGCACCGTTTGGCACCTCGATGTCGGCTCGTCGCATCCTGGGCTATGGTGTGCCTGTTGTCCTTCCAAGGGCATCGCAGGGTAGCTAAGCTCGGCAGGGATAAGCGCTGAAAGCATATAAGCGCGAAGCTCGCCCTAAGATGAGGTTCCCCACCGGGTTAACCGGGTAAGACCGCAGGGAGACTACCTGTTTGATAGGGCGCATGTGGAAGGCCAGTGATGGCTGCAGCAAAGCGCTACTAACGGTCGAGGGCTTGACCTCCACGACGCCTCTTCGGCGCCCGTGGTCGTTTTGGATACACCCCCGATGAAACAGAACCTTCTCGATGTTTTCAGTCATGGATTCGGACTTCGCCAAGCGGAGCCCGGTGACTGTAGCGGAGAGGCCATACCCGTTCCCATCCCGAACACGGAAGTCAAGCTCTCCAGCGCCGAAAATACTGAGGGGGCAGCTCCTCGGCAAAATAGGTCGTCGCCGGGCTCTTTGGCGTCCTGGGGGGTTTCGTCGGGTATCCTCCAAACGTGGAACCTTTGAACGCAACTCCTTGCCCCTGGCTCCTCGACCCAAGCGGTGCAATCACCATCACCCCTTCTCGCACCCTCAGCCGCTGTGGCGCTGAACCCACGCGCCCAGAACTGGCCAAGGCCACCCGTGCAGAACGCTGCATCGTGGGCGGCGCCTGCCAAATCCGCCAAGCGCGCGAGGCACAGCTCGGCACACTCGCCGCCAGCATCGCCCCGCGTCAGCCCATTGGTGACGCTGCGGTCATCGTGGGCACCACACCCCATCGACCTTCGAACGGTTCACCATGGCGACGCGTGCTGCTCGTAGGCGTGCTTGCGGGCGTGATCACCGTGGCGAGTGGCCCGATTGCTGGCGCCGTTGGCCCCGCCCTGACCTCCCTCCTTACTGCGCTGACTGCACCCGGTACGGA
>RFPZ01000026.1 GCA_009925905.1 Candidatus Aquidulcis frankliniae | reverse complement strand
TTCTGGGCGAGCTGGTGCATCCCCTGCAGAGACGAGATCCCGCTCCTCTTTGACTACTCGTCAAGCTTCGTGCCGGGCGCAACGGTGCTTGGCGTGCTCTATAAGGATTCGGTTGGGCCAGCGGCGGCCGCTGCGGCAGAGCTCGGTGCAACCTGGACGACGCTGATCGATGCCGATGGTGCGATCGCCGCGCAGGTGCCGGTAAATGCCGCACCACTCACCCTACTCCTCGACGTGGACGGTGTGGTGCTCGACTACCGCGTCGGTCCGTTCACCAGCGTTGCAGAGATCGCCGACTTCGCCGACGGCCCGTAGGCGGGCGTGCCCCGATGTGGGGGTAGTGTTGAGATGGTTGCGGGGGATGGATTCGAACCACCGACCTTCGGGTTATGAGCCCGACGAGCTGCCACTGCTCCACCCCGCTCGCGAAGTATCGGCAGCGCGGGGCAAACCGTCAAATGCGAACCTTATTCCCCGTAGACAACTGGGAGTCCTGCAGCCTCCCAGTCGGTGATTCCGCCCGCAAGGTTTGCGACGTTTGAGCGGCCGGTGGTACGCAACGCCAGTGCCGCTTGACCAGAGCGACCACCTGAGCGGCACTGCATGATCAGAGCCCGATCTGCAGGGAGTTCGTCTTGGCGCGACACGAACTGCGAGAGTGGCATGAGCAGCGCACCAGGGATGTGCACCTCGTTCCACTCCGACTCTTCACGAACGTCAACGAGAAGCGGGGCGTCTGGTCCTGAAAGAAGTTCCGCTGCCTCAACGGGGGTAAGGCTGAGTGGGAGGTTGGCCACTACCGCTCGCCTTCAGCCTGTGCGGCGAGCCGACGCAAGAACTCGGCAACGGGGAGTCGGGCACCATAGCCATCACCCATGTTGTGCGCGAAGAGCACCTCGTCGCCATCCCCCTCCTCCCAGCAGAGCAGGAACTGCAAGCCGAAGGCTGCTGCGGGAAAGTCAACGAGACCTCGGTCAATGTCGCGCAATTCAACGCCACGGCTAGTAACCCTGTCAACACTCGCCTGCATCTGGTCAACCGCCGCCCGAATACGCATCTCGAGAACAGAACTGCTCGCCAGCGCATCGCGAAGGGCAGGGTCAAGGTCGGCTGGCTGTAGCTGATTCTGGTCGGCTCCGCCTGGCAGGGCACCCATGCGCTCAAGGCGGCGGAGGCGGAGCAGCTCATCTTTCATGCGCTCAAGTTCGATGCGTTGGTCGCGGAGGAGGGCGATGATCGGGCGCAGCCCGGCCAACTCCTTCGTTGCCGCGTCAATCGTCCATGAACGCCTCATAGGCGCATTCTCCCACGCCCAGGGCTCGTAACGTGGCCCGCCGTGGGAGAATCTGCGCGGGCCGGTAGCTCAGCGGTAGAGCAGGGGTCTTTTAAACCCTTGGTCGCGGGTTCGAACCCCGCCCGGCTCGCCAATCCCTACGCGCCTTGCACCCGCCAATTAACGGCTTCGCAGGCGCTCCACCCCGTAGAAGATCAGCGCGACCACATACCCACCAACAATGACGCCGCCCATCAGCGTCAATACCGAGGCGTATCCGTAGGTGATCACATCAAAGAAACCGTAGGGATACACGCTGGCGATCGCGCCATGAATCAACGTGTAAGCCAAGTATGCGATCGGCACTATGAACACCGTGAAGGTGTGTGAAAAGTCGAATCGCCCACGTGGCCCTGCCACGAACCACACTGCGATGGTTACGAGTGGCGTGATGTAGTGAGTCAAGAGATTCGTGATGATATGGAAGCTCTCTACCTTTGCATACGGCGCGAGCAGGAGGTTATACAGCACGAAGGTCATGGTGATCATGAGCAGCGCACTGTTTCGCAGCCATTCTCGCGTTGCCGAACGTACCGTTGGGTGCTGGTAGAGCACCGTGAGGGTGATCGCTACCAAGAGGTTGGACCAAGTGGTGAAGTATCCGTGCGAGTTGAACACTCGACCGATCGCCCCGGCAAGCCCCGCCTCAGGTTGCGTAAACAGATTCAGAAGTACTGGCTCCGTCGGCGGCTTCGCGGGCACTAGGTCGAAGATATTAATGAGCTGCGACAATCCGTAGCCGAGCCACGCGATGAACGCATTGATACCAAAGAGGCGCTTGGCGGTTGCGATGTTCATGAATCCTCCCACTGCACACCCGGGCAGGTGTTTCGCGAAAGTATACGGCGGTTGCGGGTTGAATTAGCGGGCGGATGCGCCCTTTCGACCAAGCTTTGCACCAACCCATGCACGGAAGCGCTCGCGCTGCCCATAGGCAACTGCGGCGCCGAGCATGATGACGAAGTTGAGCGTCCACGCCCCTGCGGCGGAGAGGAAACCGATCTGCTGGCCAACTTCACCCTGGAGGGCTAGGCCGGGAACGGTGAGGCCGAAGAGACCGACGCGGAAGACAGGCGCCTTTGGCGAAGTAGCCGCTGAGAGTGCACCGGCGCTGTATGCGCCACTCGCATCTGCGCCGCCAAGGAGGAGCACATGACCACCAATGACAACACTGCTCGCGCCGACGCGCGCGCCGTCGGCCGGCAGGTTGCTCAGTTCAACTGAGGTCCACTTCGTGACACCGGTTGCAGCAACTGGTGCCGCCCAGAGCACGCTGGATGTTGCGGTGCCGTCGATCGTTCCTCCCGCGACATAGAGGGTGCCGTTTGCGCTCCACAGCGCAGCGCCATCGCGCGGGGTTGGCAGGTTTCCTTCCTGAGGTCCTCCATCCCATCGGTAGATCGTGCCGATCTCGGCATCACCCTGGTCAGGATTCACAACTGGCGCGCTATGCGACTCGCCCACCGCTGGGGCAACGGCGATGTCACCGCGAAGAACTTCGGCGGCTGGACCGCTAGCACTGTCGCCGCCCCAGACGTAGATCGAATCACCAACGAGCGCTGCGGCAGCGAAGCTGCGTGGCTCAGGTAGTTCCATGAACGTTGCCCACGGTTCAAGTTCGCCGTTGGGGCCAAGCTTCGCCTTCCATACGGTCGTCGATGGCGATCGATCTGTCCCTTCACCACCCAGCACCACAATGCCGTCAGATACAACGGTGACCGCAGCACCCGATCGAGCGGCTGGCAACTCAAGTGCGTCGAGTCGCTCCCACGCCGTGATCAGGCCGGTAGTTACGTCAGGTGTCCCCACATAGACCGATGCAGTTGCAGGAGCGGTGTCGGAAGCGCCGCCAATGACGTACGCCTTACCTGCAAAGAATGCGACGCCAGCATGAGCGCGCGCCTCAGGGAGTGGCGTACCGGCAGCCCAGGCGCTCAGCCCCGCGGCATCGAGGGCTGCAACGGCGACGTCTGTCGTAGCGAGGCGCGGTTCGCCACTGGTCCCGCCGATGTAATAGACATGGGAACCAGCCTGCAACAGTGAACCATCTACGCCATCTCCGGGTAGGTCTGCCTCAGTCGCACTCTTCCATGGGATCAGTGCGCCCGCAGGTGCTGGGCATGGAAGCCCCTCATTCTCTGCCGGGCAGATGTTGACGAGGGATGCCATGTTGAGGCCGAGCTCAACCGTTGGCGAGACGGTCAAGTAGTAGGCGCGGTCTGGAATGTAGCCAAGCATCAAGATGATGACGAGCGTCCAGAGCACCGAGCGGACGCCCGCCCAGCCCCAACCATCGGCGTCGAGGAGGCCGAAGAGTACGCGTCGCGGCCCTACGGACCCTGGGCCAATCGCTCGCGGATCGCCGCTGCCACTCATCACTTCACCGTCAACGTGCCGGCCATGTTTGGATGCACGGTGCAGATGAAGGCGTAGGTGCCAGCGTCAAGGGCGGGAACGTTGTAGGTTCGCGTGCCGATGCCTGGGAAAATTTCGCCCTTAAAGACTTCAGCGCCCGTTGGGGTCCCAACGTGGATCGCAACGTTGTGTGGAACTCCCGCGTTGTTGTTGCTGAAGACAATGGTGAATGGAACTCCGGCTACGGCTTCAAAGGCGCTTTGCTCAAACGCAACCGGATTCACGGCGCTGATCTGATACGTCTCGCCCATTCCGCCAGTTGGCGCTGGGGTGGCGCTGCCCGTCGGAGTTGGGGAGACAGCAAACGCGTCCTTCCAGCAGGCAGGCACCGGAGTCGCGTCGGGGGCTGGTGTATAGGCGGCATCGCGCCAACCAGTGACTTCAACCATTTCGCCCGTCGCTGGATCTCGGACCTCAATGACATCGTCAGTGGTGGCGCGAATCCAGGCGATGAGCTCCTCGATCTCGCGGTAATTGAGCGGACCACCATTTGTGTCGGCCCACACGCCCATCAGTGAGTTCGCATCGCCGCAGATGTAGCGGCCGCCAACCGTGAGTACGTTCTTCAGGTACTGCGGCGTCAAATGGGCAAGCAACTTTCCTTGGTCGTTGAGGACAGGTCCGATTCCGCCTTGGCCCTGCGCGCCGTGGCAGCGGGCGCAGTTCGCCTCAAAGAGGTTGTAGCCGCGCTTTACCGTCTCGAGGTACTGCTCGTGCTTCGCCGCGTCGAGGCGTGACGAACCAGTTACGCCGGGAAGTCCCTGGTCGTAGAAGGCGTAGACGATGACGAAGAGGGTGACGATGGCGATGCCGAGGAGTGCCGCCATACGCGAGGAGCCGCTCTGGTTGACGATCTTGGCGGCGCGCTCGGCGGTGAGGCCGTGAGTCTGGATCTGGCTTGGGCTTGAAAGGCGTGGCACCGGCGTGCTCACCTTCTCGCTCGGTACTGGAAGCTGCTTCTCGTCGCTCATTTAGATGCACCCCGTGGCGGCGCGTGGCGCTTCGATCCCTGGTGAGCCGAGTGCGAGCGGCACCGTGCCAAGGTTGATCTTGCCTGTGTCGAGCGTCAGCACGCCGTCGTTGTCGACCGCCGCTGCGAAGCGGTCCATACCGCGTGCGGCTGGGCCGAGCCCCTCGGCCTTGGTGCCGAGTCGGTCGTAGCGGCTGCCGTGGCAGGCGCACTCAAGCCAATACGTCTTAATGCAGGGATTCGGCTTGCAACCGAGGTGTGGGCAGCGCTGGTACAGGGCGCGAACGTTGAGTGCTGCGCCATCGCCCGTTGCATCTTCGCCCGGCACGAACTCTTGTCGGTTTGGATCGACCAACATGATGAAGGCGCGTGCATCCTGCACATACGCTGGGTAGCCCTCGGCAATTGGGAGACCAGCGTTGGCGTCAATGAGCGACTTCAGGGTTCCGACACGAATCTTGCCGCCAAAGCCACCCTCAAGGTTTGGCCAGAGGAAGCCAAGTGTGCCAGCGGTGACTTCGAGCAACCAAAGAGCGAAGCCTGCGCCGATTGTGGTTCGCAGCAGTCGACGTCGCGAGATCCCCTTCACCTCTTCGTGGCGCAGTGCCTTAATGGTTTGTGCAGTGAGGGCCTTCGGTTTGTCGCTCGGTTCAACGCTGTAATGACTCACTGCGCCCCTCCGATCACAAGCTAAAGAAGAAGCCGGTCGACCACGGCAAGATGAAGGAGTAGCCAGGACCGCGGAAGAAGATGCCGATGAAGGTCACCGTGAGTCCGAGCGCCCAGAGCACTGAGAAGAGGGTGACTTCCAACTTTCGATCAGATGGTTTGGTGCTGTGGATGTTGCGTCGGTCAAGATACGGAATCAGCGCTGAGCCCACAAGCACAGCGGCGGGCGTGAGTGCGCCGGCGACCGTTGGGTGGAAGTAGGCAAGCAGCTCTTGTAGGCCGAGGAAGTACCACGGGGCCTTCGCAACTGCGGGTGTCACGTTCGGATTGGCGAGCTCTTCAAGGGGTGCATTGATGAAGAGGCCGAGCAGCAGCAGGAAGATGCTCATTGCGACCGCTGCCAAGAATTCAATCGTAAGAAGGTGCGGCCAGGTCATGACCGTGTCATCTGGCTCCTTCTGTACGCGAACGACGGCGTCTTGCTTGACGAGCGCAAGCAGTCGGTACGGACGCGCCGCCATCGGCACGCGCTGCTTGTCGATCTCCGTCTGACGCGACGGATCTACTGGCAGGGAGCTCGCTGGGCGCTGATCGTCACTCATAGATCACAGCGGTCCGCTGATGCCGCCGTCCTTGCGGATCCGCCAGAAGTGGACCGCGAGGAAGACTGCCGCCAAGAGTGGGAAGACCATCACGTGCAGCACATAGAAGCGAAGCAGCGTGTTCTGTCCAACCTCAAGTCCGCCAAGGAGCAGGAGCTTCGATGGGGTGTTGAGGAGCGGCGCGTAGCCGGCCATGTTTGAGCCGATGGTGATTGCCCAGTAGGCGATCTGGTCCCACGGCAGCAGGTAGCCAGTGAAGCTGAGCATCAACGTAAGGAAGAGCAGGATCACGCCAACAACCCAGTTGAATTCGCGTGGCGGCTTATAGGCGCCGTGATAGAAGACGCGCATCATGTGGAGGAAGACGAAGAAGACCATGAGGTGTGCGCCCCATCGGTGAATGTTGCGCGTGATCTGGCCAAAAGGCACGAGTGTTTGAATCTTGAGGATGTCGGAGTACGCCTGCGTTGCCGACGGGGCGTAGAAGAACATCAGGTAGACGCCGGTCACGGTAAGGACGAGGAAGAGGAAGAAGCTGAGGCCGCCGAGGCAGAAGGTGTAGGCGAACTTCACCGCGTGCTGTCGAACCCGCACTGGGTGAAGGTGCAAGAAGACATTGTTCATCACCGCATAGGCGCGGCTTCGCTCGTCGTTTGGGTAGGAGTTGCGGAAGATAGAGCGCCACGCTGCTGACCTACGGACCGCCTGATCGACCCTCGCCAGTAGGCTCACTGTGCCCCTCCCGCTACGCCGGCAACGCCGGCCAACTGCCCATCTCGGTAGGACTCCTTATAGAGGCGCCCGTCCGAGCTGATCTCTTGTAGTTCGAACCGCTCCATCGTAATGGCGTCGAAGGGACAGCGCTTTACGCAGAGGGCGCAGCGGATGCAGCGCTCCTCATCCAGGAGCATTGCCCCGCCGTTCTCCCAGCCGTAGGCCTCGGAAAGCTCCGGGAGGGCGCCCTCAGATTTGAGTTGGTTGATGTCCACCATATGAATGACCCCCTCGGGGCAGACGTCGGCGCAGGCGCCGCACAGGACGCAGCGCATTGGGTCAAACCAGATGTTGTAGTTGCACATGAGGCATCGGGTGCTCTCGGCGACCGCCTGCTGGGCGCCATAGCCGAGCTCCACCTGAGTGGTGAAGTTCTCGACCGGGTCCCCTGACGGGAGGCGTGCAGCCAACGGGAGTACTGGGATGTGCTGACGTGGGATGCGGTCGTAGAACTCGGGCATCTCGTGGCGCCAGGAGCTGGTGATCTTCACATTGGCGTCAACGGTGATCTCGGCCTGTCCGTCGAGGTAGCGGTCAATGGCATAGGCGCACTTTTTGGCATGGCCAGCCGCCTCAATCATGGTGGCGGGGCCAGTGACGAAGTCGCCGCAGGCCCAGACGCCCTTGATGTTGGTGGCGTAGGTGGCCGGATCAACCTTGACGCGACCGCGCGCCACTTCGAAGGTGCTTTCAACGGGAAGGAAGCCAAGCTCTGCGGCCTGGGACACGGCGGGGATCACGGTGTCGGCGGGAAGAATGAATTCGGAGCCTTCAATTGGGACTGGGCTGCGACGACCCGACGCGTCTGGCTCACCAAGTCGATTCTTGATCATGCGCACGCCGGTAATGTTGCCGTTCTCGCCGATCAGCTCGAGTGGTGAGACCAGGAAGTCCATGCGCACACCCTCGCGCTCCGTCTCGCCGAGCTCCTCTTCATCAACGACGAGTTCTGATCGCGTGCGGCGATAGGCGATGGTGACTCGCTCTGCGCCGTGACGTAGCGACGTGCGCGAGCAGTCCATGGCGGTATAGCCACCGCCAATGACGACGACATCTTTACCAACGCTGAGTGGCTTGCCGAGGTTGGCATCTTTCATGAAGTCCACGCCGTAGACGAGGCCGTTTAGGTCGGCGCCGGGAATATCGAGGGCGACGGCGTTCATTGCGCCAGCGCAGATTGCAATCGCGTTGTACTGCTGCTGTAACTGCTCGAAGGTAATGTCGCGACCAACCTCGGTGTTGTAGACGAACTTCACGCCGAGTCGCTCGATGAGGCGCACGTCAGTCTCAATGGCCTCGCGCGGCAATCGGAATGCGGGAACGCCGATGAGCATCGTGCCGCCGCCATACGGCAGGCTGTCGTAGACAGTGACCTGATAGCCCTTCACGGCGAGCTCACGTGCAACGGAGAGACCAGCAGGACCCGCGCCAATCACGGCGACGCTCTCGGCGCGTGGCGTGATCTCTGGTGCAACATCGGGAATGCCCGACGCGGCGTGCCACTCAACAAGGAAGCGCTTCATTGCGCGAATCGCGAGTGGTCGGTCGATGTCGCCGCGGCGGCAGGCGCGCTCACATGGGGCGGAGCAGACGTAGGAACACATCGCAGCGATGGGGTTTGGTTCGCGAGAGAGGAGGTAGCCCTCTTCAAAGCGCCCTTCGGCGGCGAGGTTGAGGTAGCCGCGGCAGTTGGTGCCGACGGGGCAGGCCTCTTGGCACTCGATGTTGCACTGAAGCCAGGAGGCGTCTACCGGCTGGACGAGGAAGTCCTGCGTTTCAAGCGTCACAGTGAGCCTTTCGGTGTTGCCGTGGGTCATTGCTTGCAGCGTTAAGGGTAGCAGGGGCTTTCGTGAAGCGTGCTCAATGGGATAGTTGCAATTTGGTCACTTTTTCTTGTGCAGAACGTGAATCTCTGCCAGAATCAGTGCCTAAGGCGGTGCCGGCGTCCCCCCAATGGCACCGCCTTTTATCCCCGCTGGCTGATGATCTCCGCGAGTACCTCTGCGGCATGCCCGGTTGGGGTCACGCTCTCCCAGACCCTCGCGACCCGCCCCTCTGGATTGACCAGGAAGGTGACGCGATGCGTGCTCATAAAGCTCTTCCCCATCATCTGCTTCTCGCCCCAGACCCCATAGGCCTCGGCGACCCGGTGCTCGAGGTCGGAAAGGATTGGGAAGTTCAGCGAGAACTTGTCGCGGAATGCTGCTTTGCTCGACTGGTCGTCGGGGCTCACCCCCCACACGAGTGCGCCGGCCTGCTGCAAGGCTGACTCTGCGTCGCGGAACTCACAGGCCTCAATCGTGCAGCCAGGGGTGTCGTCCTTTGGGTAGAAGTAGATGACGAGCCACTTTCCACGAGCAGCAAGGGTGCTGTGTTCGTCACCAGCGGCATCGCGCAACGTGAACGCGGGCGCTTCACTGCCGACGGGTGGGAACACCTTAAATGGGCTCATGGAGTGAGTATAGACTCGGCGACCGCGCGCGCCACTGAAACGAGCAGTCCGCCAACGCTGAGGCCCACGATCAGGAGATCAGCGCGACCAAAGCGCGACGGTCGGCGACGTGTTGGTTGTGCTGCACGAGTTGGGAGTCGTACGCCGCGTACCTCAAGCGCGATCGCCAGTTGAGGCACAGCGCGAAGCACCGAATCGAACATGTCAACGAGGAGTAGTGGATCTGCCCCGCGTCGAGTAAGGCGACGGATCGCGCGTCGTTCGCGCGCCTCATCGCGAAGCGTTGGAATGCGCGCCGCGGTCGCGAGCAGCGCCATCGTCGGCGCAAACGGTGCATGAAGTTTTTCAACGAACGCATCAGCCATGCGCAGCGGTTCAAATGGACGCAAAAGAACGAGGCTACCAGCGGCGAAGGCAAGGAGTCGCGTGCCCGCACCTACGGCCTCTTCCACGGATGCACCACCAACAAGATTGGCGATCACGATGCCAGCAAGCGCAGGTGTAAGTGCCAACGCGAGCTGCAACGTGGCAAGGATCTGCACGCCCGAAACCCACGCTACCGCGAGTACGGGGAGAGCAATCGCGGCTTGCGCCACCGGAGTGGCTGGACTCGCAATAGAGAGGGCGAACCAGAAGAGAGCGAGACCGAGGCGCGTCAGAGGATTTGCCGTGCCGATCAGCCGTCGGCCAAGATCAGGCGAGAGGAGCCGCTCAGCGCTCTCCGCGACTCGCGCAGCCGGCGCTGGTAGGAGTGTCGCAAGGCCGCCCTCAGCCAGTTCAACACTTGTCCCCGTCTCTTCGGGGTGACGAATGCGGCGGAGTGCCCGCGCACCCGAACGGCTCAGCGCACGCATTCGTGGGTCGTGTGTGGCGATGACGACCGCGCTGCCATCGAGCAGCTCGTGCTCACTGAGGAGATCGCAAAGTGCCGCTACGCGCTCGTCATCGAGACCACCGCTCGGCTCATCAAGAATCAGAACGTCTGGAGCTGCGGCAAGGGCCACGACAAGTGAGAGTCGACGTCGCTCACCGTCGGAGAGTCGTCCGGGTGAAGCGTCAAGGAGCTCCGCGACCCCGAGGCGGTGTGCCAGATGCTCGGCTCTCCCTGCTTCTGATGGCTCTAGGAGGGTGCGCGCTGGTCGAGCCCCGAGAAGGAGGCCTGAATCTTGTGGTGCAAAACGTATCTGTAGATCTGGTGCGGCGATACGTTCCCCCGTATCGAGTGAGAGCGTTCCCGCTACGAGATGGAGCAGTGTTGATTTACCGCTCCCCGTAGCGCCGGTGATCAGCGTCGTAGTGCCGCGCATCACAGCGAGGCTTGATGGCCCCACGTCGCGACCCGTGGCAGTGGCGCGCACTAGTTGCACAATCGGCGCACCACCACCGGCCGCGCTGGGCATTAATCCCCACTCTGAAGGGGGTTCTGGAGTAACCAATTTCGCGACGACCTTGCCGCCATCTAGTCGCAGATGCTGCGCTGTCGCAGAGCCGAGCAGAGAGAGGTCATGTGCCGCGATGACGCGCGTCGCACCGCTCTCGCGCAACGTTGTTGCCAATCGCTCTGCCGACCGAACATCAAGACCACCAAGCGGCTCATCGGCGATCAGAAGATCGGGTGCTGCAACAAGTGCAACGAGCGCTGCCGCTGTCGCTCGCTCACCGCCGCTGAAGGTGTCCAGATTGCGATCAATCAGGGCAACGTCAACAGCAGCGTCGCGCGCAGTTCGCTCAATGCGTGAGCGCATTTCGTCGGATGAGATCTGACGTGATTCGAGCGGAAGTGCTGCATCATCTAGAAGGAGTGGGAGTGCATAGGTGGGGGCGGGGCCCGCAGCGACGTAGCCGAGGCGTGCGCTCAGCTCTCGCGGAATCCCCGACTCCGTGTTTGCGGCGACGATGAGATCGATGCCGCCGACGACCAGCCTGCCTCGCAGCTCCCCTGGCAGCACGGTCCCAAGCAGCCCCGCGATCGCCCGCAACAGGGTGCTCTTCCCAGCACCAGACGCCCCACTAATGAGGAGTAGCCCGCCCGCAGGCAGGGTGACTGAGGTTCCGCGCAGGTCCAGCGTGAGCCGATCAGATCCGGCTGGGCGCCAGGTGAGATCCGCGATCTCAATTGAGAGCGATGGCACGCCGCTAGGCTCCGATCAGGTCGAGAGCACCACTGCGGCGAAGTGCGGCGCGCAAGAGCAGCGCGCCGAGGCCGCCAATGATCGCCGAGCTTGTGACCATCGCCGCCACTAACGCAGCAGCGAACGAGGTGCTGACGTCGGGGAAGTAGAGGGGTAGATCGTGGAGCACCATGCCGACCCCCGACAGCGCGCCAGCGGCCAGTGCCACGCGCCAACCCGCAACGCGATACCTCACCGCGGCGAATACCAGTTCGGCGCCGACCCCTTGTGCTGCGCCAGAGAAGATCGCATCGACAGACCACTGGCTCGCGAGCAAAAATGAGACCGAGGCGGCGATCATCTCGCCGGCCAGCGCGGCACCTGGTCGCCGAATGATCAGTCCGGCGAGCGGCCCGGCAATCACCCACGTGCCAGCAAAGAGCAGGTAT
This sequence comes from Candidatus Aquidulcis frankliniae, assembly GCA_009925905.1. Lineage (GTDB taxonomy): Bacteria > Chloroflexota > Limnocylindria > Limnocylindrales > Limnocylindraceae > Limnocylindrus > Limnocylindrus frankliniae. The sequence goes on along the minus strand of RFPZ01000026.1, from coordinate 3,835 downwards.
TGCAGCGGTAGCACTGCGGCAAAGAGCGGCGAAGCGGCACCCCACACCAGATTCCATCCGGCGAAGAGCACGCCCGAAGCGATACCGATTGTTGCCACTGTGACGAGATCCATTAAGCCCCACGAACTCTTCATGATGCGCCTCCCCCTTCACTCACTAACACAGCACCGTTGTGGGCCGTTATCACTGACTCTGCGGCAGTTGCCACATTCGAAATGCCGCGGGTGCTTCCTGCGATCAGCTCTGCGGAGTCAAGTGTCCAACGTACCCCGGTAGCAGAGACATTTGCGCTATGGCCCCAAGGCGTAAGTGAAATTGTGCGACCGATAACCCCGCGCAGGGTAAGGGTTACGCCACTACGCAGAAGTTGCGTTCTTGTTTGCTCATCGAGGATCACGATGCTGCGACCATCACCACGCGGATGTGCCAGAAGCGCAAGTGTGCCAATGGCGTGGTCACTGCGACCACCCCACGTGCAGAGAAGGGTGATCTCCGTTGCGCCAGCATCAAGTGCCGCAATGAGGGCAAGTTCGGTATCGGTTGCGTCTTTATTGACAGGAAATCGGGTGACGGTGATGCCCGCCGCCTCGAGTTCGTCGATGTCGCCAGCGCTCAACGAATCGAAGTCTCCGATGACCTGGTGGAGGCGCAGTCCGAGCGGAGCGGCATGGCGTGCGCCGCCGTCCGCGGCGATCACAAGAGTGGCATCGCGCCAGCCGGGCCAGCGGGTATCAAGCAGCGTCGGGTCAGGTCGATCACCACCTGCAAGAATCACCGCGCGCACAGATACCTCGCTCTCTATCGCGCGGGGTACACCTGCGTCCTCCCTTCGCCGGCATGACCCGGATCAGGTTCGTAGGGTTCGCGGACCACCCGCATCTCAGCGCCCGATGGCGCTCCCCTGTCGCGATGCGGTGAGTCATCAGCTTCGTAGAACTCGTCGGGGTGGAAGAAGGGCGAGTGAATGCCAACCGCGTGAACGCCTGCGGCGCGCGCCATGCGCACGTCGTCGAGGGTGTCGCCGAGATAGGCGGTCTCGGCTGGTGTGGTGGCGTGGCCGAGCGCGGCGAGACCGCGACGAAGCGGCGCTGGATCTGGTTTCTGCTCCACCGCATCGTCGCCGTAGACAGCCGAACCGATCAGATCGGCGACGCCAGTTCGCCGGAGCTGACCGGCAACAACCTTGCGGTCGCCGGCAGTGACAATGCCAAGGGGAATCCCCGCCGCGACGAGTCGCTCCAACGCGGGGTAGGCGCCAGGGAGGAGTTCCGCTTCATGCCCCTTATAGGCTCCGTGCCAAACGGATGCAGCACCCTCAACTAGGTGCTCGGGTACGCCGAGCGCGGCGTACATGCGTCGCCAGTTCGGTGAGAATGCCGCTCCATATCGCTCGCGAGTGAGGGGCGGAAGGCCGAAGGACTTCATCACCTCGACGTTGGCCTCGTAGACGTGTTCGGTCGTATCGATAAGAGTCCCATCCCAGTCGAACAACACCGCCTTCATGGGCTAAGCCTACGTCGCGCCTAGAATCGCTGGGTGAACGAACGTGCCAGCGCCCCTATCCCACGCGGAGCCAGCGAACCGAAGAGTCGCATCAGCGACTTCCCGGGCGGTCTACGCGTGCGCGCCACCTGGGGGAGCAGCGGCCAGGCGGCCGCGGTCTTCGCCCTCTCCGAAGTTGGTGCAACCCTCGTTGATCACGGCTCGCTCGGTGCTGGCGCTGAAGGTGACCCCGATCGACTCTGTCGTATGGAGCTCCGTGTCGAAACTCCTGGCGGAGCTTGGGCGGTCCGACTCGCCACCGCCATTTACGACGAGCCGCGCGCGATTCACTGGGATGACGCTCAGCTCTTTGTTGTTGGCTACGGCTTCACGGTGTACGCATTCGGCGCTCGCACCGGCGCACTGGCTTGGAGCCATCAGACCGGCACGCCCGTTGTTGAGCTCATCGCATCGCCACGCTTCGGGCATGTGATTGTGCAGAGCGAAGTTGAGACGTGGGCGATTCGTGGCGATGGTGAGGTGCGTTGGCGACTCACACACAGTGATGTGGTCGGTGCCGCTGAGCTGATCGGCGGTCGGCTGATCGTCACAAGCATCAACGGCGATGTGCAAGCGATTGATCCCGACACAGGAAAGCAAGGCGCATGAGCCCGTTCACGCTCATTGGCGTTGCGCTCATCGCTGTCGGTCTACTCCTCTCGCGACGTACCGATGTGCGCACGCGCGCAGGGCAACTCCTTGCCGGGCTCTCGCCCGTTACCCCCACAGAAGCGCTGCGACTTGCTGCGTTGCGTGGCGAGTCATCGCCGTATCTCGCGATCAAGGGAAGCATTGATGCGGTAGAGATCTTTGAAGACGAGAACCATCGGCCGCTCGTCTATCGCCGCGAACGCGTCTCGATTGCCGACGAGGGCGGGTGGCGCGTGATTGATACTACCGAGCGCAGTCTCCCCTTTGTGGTGAGTGATCCGAGTAGTTCGATCAGCATTGCCACCGCCGATATTGCCGAAGGACTCGTGGTGGTAGAGCGCCGTTGGGAGGGGAGTGTCGCTGAGCTTCATGCTGCAGGGCGCGAATACCAGACCCCAGAGACGGCGGCACTTGTTACCGCACTTGCGGCGAGTGACCCGACACGCGGCGCACGCGTTGGCCTAGAGCAGATCAGCAACTTGGATCGCGCGACTGCGGCGGGACAGCTGATCGATGGCCAACTGCGGGCCGGAGCGGGTCGCCCACTCGTGGTCACCACCCTCGAGCGCGCCGAGGCGCTCAGACTCTTGGGGAGCGAGGGGCGTGGCCGGCTCGCCAGCAGCACGGTGGCACTCGCCTTGATGGCACTCGGCCTTACCTTTCTCATCGGCGGAATTGCCCTCACTATCGCTACCACCGCGATCGGTGCCGATGCGGTGAGCCCGTCTCCCTCTCCAACGCCAACGCCGGAGTCCGGCGATGCGCGCAACGGCGGGGTTGGCGTGGGCCCCGGCGGCCTGCTCGGACTCGTAGCGATGTTCGCGCTCCCACTTCTCTTCGCTGGCGCAGTCGTATTCGTTACGCGACTCGTGACTCGCTCACGCCGTTAACCCAGTACGATCGCGCCATGAGCACCAAGCCGTACGATGTCCACGCGATTCGCGCGCGATTCCCATCGCTCGCGAACACCCTCCCCGATGGTCGACAGATCAGCTTCCTCGACGGCCCTGCCGGCACACAGGTGCCACAGACGGTCATCGACGCGTATCGAGACTTCTTCTTGCATGCCAATGCCAACTCTGGCGGTGCCTTCATCACGTCGCAACGCCAGCAGCAGGTAGAAGACGAGGCGCATCGCGCCGCAGAAGATCTGCTGAATGCACCGAAGGAAACCGTGAAGTTCGGCGCAAACATGTCAACGCTCAACTTCCAACTTTCGCGATCGTTGGCGAAGAGCCTGAAGCCAGGCGACGAGGTAATCGTCTCGCAGCTTGATCACGACGCGAACTACAGCCCGTGGCTCTGGCTCGCCGAAGACTTCGGCCTGAACTTGAAAGTCATCCCGATTCGCACGAGCGATGCCACCCTCGACATTGAGGCATATGCGGCGCTGCGCTCCCCGCGCACTAAAATCGTTGCGGTCGGCATGTCGTCGAATGCCGTTGGCACCATCAACCCATCAAAGGAGATCGTTCGCCTCGCCCACGAGGCGGGTGCCCTCACCGTGCTCGACGCAGTCTGTTCGGCACCGCACTATCCAATTGATGTGCAGGCGCTCGACACTGACTTCCTGCTCTGCTCCCCGTATAAGTTCTACGGGCCACATGCGGGGCTCCTCTACGGGAAACTGCCACTGCTTGAG
>RFPZ01000025.1 GCA_009925905.1 Candidatus Aquidulcis frankliniae | reverse complement strand
TCCGGCGACCGGACTTATGGGAGCCACTCCCAATAACCGTTGCGGGACAGTGCTGGAATCTCACCAGCTTCGCGTCCACGCGGCGTTGCTGCGGGGACTGTATCACCTGACATTGGGCAGTGCAGACGCTGCCGATACGCGCCCTATGTGAGAGTGCTCATCCGCTCTCGCCCCCGCTCGCACCCTGGAGGGAGCATGGTCGGAGCAGTTCTCCTCGCCGCAGCAATCACCCTCGCGCCGCCCGCCGAGAGCGCCACCGTCTTCGCCAATCGCACCGCCTTCGCCGAACCGTGCACCGGCACAACGAACACCTTTCCCGATCAGCTGGCACGTCAGGCACGCTCTGCGCTCGCCGCACTCGGCTGGGAGGTTGGTGGAGCGGTTGGGCCCGGCTTCACACGCCGCGCCGCGGTTTCCAGCGCAGCATCAGCCGCTTTCTACGTGCATAGCCACGGCGATCTCTACTGGGATGCCAAGAGTGATGCGCGCGTCGGAGGATTTCGCGCCGATGCGGGGCTCTGCCTCGGAGCGCCAGTCTTGTTGCCCTCCGAGATTGCTGCGGTGCGCCGCGGGGTTTCGCCCGCCTCACTCGTTTTCATCTCGAGTTGCCACAACGGCGAGCGGGCCTCGCGCCTCCCTGGCGCATTCGGCATCGCCCAGCGCAAGGTTCAGGGAGCGAATGAGCCCGACAGTTTCTACGTGAGCTACGTCGGCACCGCGTGGCAGGGTGCCGCACTGCGCTTTGAGCGTGCCTTCTGGCGTGCCCTACTAGATGGATTGACCGCCGGAGCTGCGTTCGATCGCGCACTCCTTGTGACCTACGACCCAGATCATCTCAGCCCCGAGTGGTGGGGCGGCTACGGACACCTGCCATACGCGCCATCAGCACAGCTCCCCGACCTTGGCGGGCGACGCTATGTGTAAGACGCGATGGACACTCGCCCTTCTGGTTGGCCTCGTTGCCGCCTGTGGTGCGCCGAGTACGGCGATCGCACCGAGTCGCGCGCCACTGGCTCATGGTGCTGGACTGAACATTCGGTCCATTACCGCCATCGCCGCAGGGATTCTTTCGCCAATGGAGTTGCGCAGCCTCGTGGCTCGACCTTTCACGTTGGTGCGCAGTGAGAGCGGCGAGCAACGTGTTCGCCAGGTTCTTGTTGGTGTGGACGGCGTTGAGGCCGTACGCGTTGAGAGCGCACTCGACGGGTCGTTGCGCTTGATTGCGAAGAGTGGCGTGGCGGTAGATGGCGCGGGGCTGAGTGAGAGCGCGGCAATTGCGCGAGCGCTGCGTCAGCTGATGCGGCTAGGCCTCCAGATCCCAGGGGGCGGCCCAGAGGTGCGAAGTACCGCGGGACGAACGTTGGTGATCTGGGACCGCGAGGTGCGTGGCGTACTAGTGCCGGGTGACGGCATACGTGTGGTGCTGAACGGTGACGGCGAACTCGTAGGGTTGGCGATTGAGGAGTCGCCACTCGCCGCTGCACCCACGCGTTTGGCACGAAGTGATGCAGCGCTGCGTGCCGCTGCGGCGCTCACGCCGAGTGGTGCGCTTCTGGGTGGCAAGCCCGAGCTGGCCTGGGTGCTCGCTACTGAAGGGTCTGGTGAGCCAGCGGGCCAGCGCGTGCCGCGCCGGCTCGCCTGGTGCGTGAGTGGGGCGCTGCGTGACGGAGCAGTGTTTGAGCTGCAGCTCGATGCGGGAAGCCTTGCACTACTCGGGTGGGATGGTGCGCCGTAGCGCGGAGATTATCCGCGCGCGAGTCGCTCGCCGATCACCAACAGTTCGTCGCGGAGCTCTGCGGAGGTGGCCTCGGCATAGACGCGCACGAGTGGCTCGGTGCCGCTGAATCGAACCAGTAGCCAGCTGCCATCGGTCGTGAAGAACTTCACGCCGTCCTTGGTGGTGAGGGGCACGGCGCGCACCGCATGGCTGCCGATGCTGCTCGGCGGATTGCCGACGAGTTCAGTGGCGAGGCGCTCCTTTACCGCCGGGTAGGCGGCACGATCAATGTGCACATCAACGCGCAGGTAGTACGACGCACCAGCGATGGAGGCGACGTGCTCCATGACCGAGCTCATCGTTGGGCGCCCCAAAGCGCGCTCGCGAATAAGTAGGTCGAGCAAGAGCAGGTCGGCGAAGATGCCGTCGCGCTCGGGGAGGTGCATCTTGAAGCCGTAGCCGCCCGACTCTTCGCCGCCCATCGACGCGCCAGTCTCGATCATCTTTGGGCCGACGTACTTAAAGCCGACCGGTGTCTCGTGCACGGTGACGTTGTAGCGCTCGCCGAGACGCTCGCCCATGGAACTCTCGTTGACCGTCTTCACGATCGGGCTGAGATCTTTCTTGTGTTCGAGCATGTAGTAGGCCAGAAGCCCGAAGACTTGGAGCTGATGTAGGAAGACACCGCGCTCGTCGACCGCACCAGCGCGGTCGGCATCGCCATCGAGGAGCATCCCCATGTCGTAGCCGCCCCCCGCCATGCGCGCGAGGACTGGGTCGATGTGCGGTCGAATCGGCTCAGGGTTCACCCCACCGAACCACGGGTTGCGCTCGCTGCGCATCTCGTCGACGACCATGTTGCCGCCGGCGAGCAGTCGGCCGATCCAACCGGCGCCTGCGCCGTAGACCGGGTCAACCAGAATGCGCATCTTCTGCGCCGCGATCGCCTTTAGATCGAGGTTGCGCTCAACAAACTTCTTGTAGCCCGGGTACGGGTCGTAGCGTTCCACCAGGCCCGCCGCCTCGGCGTCGGCGAATGGCCGACCCACCAGCTCCGGTCCGCGGGTGCTCGCCACATGCGCCTCGATGCGCTTCAGCAGGTCGGGCCCAGCGGCGGCGCCCGTTGGCGACTTCACCTTGAAGCCGTTGTCCATCCAGGGGTTATGGCTTGCGGTAATTACAACGCCCATTGCCGCGCCGCGCATCACTACTTCGTACGAGGCCATCTGCGTTGGCACGTCAGTGCGTGAGTAGGCAACGGGGATGCCGTGGGCAAGGAGGATTTCAGCGGCGGCACTCGCAAACTCTTCGGAGCCGAAGCGACGGTCGTAGGCGATGACGACGCTTTTGGCGGTGGCGCCATCCTCTTCGACGACGCGAGCGACACCCTCGGCGAGGCGGCGGACGTTCTCAAAGGTGAACTCGTCGCCAATCTTGGCGCGCCAACCGTCGGTGCCGAAGAGAATCTTCGTTGGCTCGCCGACGCCCATGCCTACTCCCTCTCAGATGCGGCGCGCAGATCACTGCCGCTCATCTGCTCAAGGTCCATCGTCGCTGCACCGTTCGGTTGCAGGGCGATCACCCCATGCTCATTACTGATCACAATGGTACGCCCCCCTGGTGCCTCCATGCGGAGCTCTTCGGTTGACGAGCGTGACAGGAGGTGTGCGCGAAGCTCACCCCACGAGCCGATATCGCTCCAGCCGCAATCGAGCGGCAGGGTGCGCACGAGCCCTGCCGCGGCGGCAGGCTCCATCACGAACGTGTCGATCGGTCCTGCTGGCACTGTGCTGTACTCGCCGATGCCGTTGATCAGCGTCGGCGCAAAGCGCTGCAGCGCGGCGCGGGCACTGTCGCGGCGCCAGGCGAACGTTCCCGCGTTCCATCGCGCACCCGCGGCAATCAAGCGTTCCGCCTCGTCGCGTTGTGGCTTCTCCGTAAAGCGTGAGACGCGCTCGCCGTCGGCGACGATGTAGCCGAAGCCAGTCTCCGGTCGTGTCGGCACTACACCGAGCGTGTAGAGGGCGCCCGCCTCGCGACCGGCCTGATCGGCGGCGGCGGCAAGGGCGGTGCGCCAAGCCCCGTCATCGCGCACCGCATGGTCAGCGGGAATCACCAGCATCACCGCATCATCCGCGCGATTGATGGTGACGACCGCAAGTGCAACGGCCGCGCCGGTGTTTCGGCTGACCGGCTCGGCAAGGATGTGATCGGCGGCAATCTGCGGCGCGCATTCGCGCACGAGCTGCACCTGGCTCGCCGCCACCACGATGTAGGTGTCGTCAATGGAGACAAGTGGTGCGAGTCGCTCGAGGGTTACCGCGAGTGGGCTGCGCCCATGCAAAAGCGGGAGGAACGGCTTCGGCCGGTTCGGGCTGCTTAGGGGCCAGAGGCGGGTTCCGCCGCCACCGGCAAGAACGACCGCGTAGGGTCGACTACTCATCTGCGGCATCGTAGCGTGCGGGATCTGGAGCGGGCCGGCATGTGCGTGATTCGTGCTCAGCGCCCGAAGAGGCGCCGCAACATGCGCTGTACCGAGATGCCACTTCTTCGGATCACGAGCCGCTCCTCGAATTCGGCTTTCACGCTGTAGCCGAGCGAGGTGTAGACGGCGATTGCGGCAGCGTTATCACGCTGCACATTCAGCACTACCTCATCACAAAATCCGAGCAGCGCTTCGGTGACTGCTGAGGTGTTCGCATGGGCGTAACCGTTGCCGCGCGCGCTACTCGCAGTCAGCACGTTGCCCACCACGGCGATGCGCTCCCGTCGACCGACCACGTGGGTCCCGGCCGCGGCGACCAGCTTGCCGTTGCGGTGAATGCCGCGATAGACCCCTTCGGCGACAGCGAGTGGCGGAAGCCAAGCGGCGAATCCCAGCTGATAGAGGTGGTTCAGCGCTGGGGCATCGGAGGGGATGAGCGGCACGACAAGTTCGGCAGCAGGCCCCGTGTACGGCACGAACTCGGCGCGCGTTAGACCCATGCGCAGCATTGGATTGATCTTCTCGGTCTCGTAGGTCAGATCAAGTACTGGGTTCCCCCCGATCGGTGTTGGCACCCAGGCGGCACGTGGACGAATCCCATGCTGCAAGATCGTGGCGATCCCCTCTGGCTCGCCGTACAGGTGGAGCGGCTGCGGCGCCCAGCCGGAGTACTCCATGCCGAGGGCAATCGGCGTTGCTCCGCGTCGTGCGACGAAACAGCGCGTGCGGGGGAACTCACCATCATCAAGATCGGCCAGGGCGTGTGCGGTGATCCAGCGGTCTCCAGTGATGAGCGATCGCACCAGCTCGCGATCTCGCGTCGCCGAAACCTCGATCGGCGTGGTCGTCATCAATCGATCAGGGTGATGCCGTCGAGTGCCAGAAGTTCAACGCGTGGTGCGGCTACCTGTACGCCACTCGTCACGCCACGCGCAGCGAATGGTGCGCCGCGTTGTGCCGCCGCGCTGTTCACGGCCGCGACGCGCTTTGTCAGTTCGGCGCCACTCAGGTCGGTTGGTGTAGACCCGGCAACCAGATAGACGGGCACTCCCGAAAAGAGTGCCGCAGCAGCGAGGCCAACGCCACCCGCTGGAACTACCGCGTAACCGGTCCGGCTCACCGCGTCACTCCCGAGGATCAGCGCGCCGATTGGGCCATCAGCGTTCGCGATTTCGCTGGCGAGCTCGCCATCTTCAAGGAGTCGCGGCGTGAGACCGGCGCGCACCGCGTCGGCGGCATCAATCGCGCCGAGTCGTGTTGCGCCACGTGCGTCGACCGTGGGGCCAGCGGCAATCGCGAAGGTGCGCACACCAAGAGCCCGCAGCGCCTCATGCAGTGGGGCAAGGTCGCCCCACGCGGTGGCGCCGAGGCCGGGCCCGCTGGCGATGATGGCGCCGCGAGCGAGCCCCGCGCCATTTATGGCTGCGGCGATGCGCTTTCCGTAGGCGGCGCGCTGGCCTAGCTGCGTTCCTGCACGAGTGGCGATCGCGGAGTCGAGGTTCTCGCCCCCCAAGGCAACCGGGAGGAGGGCCTCAAGTTCCGCGTGGAGGGAACCCGCGAGAGGTGCGGCGTTCCGCAGCGCAGCCGCGGCGGCGTGCAACCGTGCGACTCGCCCACCAGCCGATCCGACACTGGCAAGGGCGAGGGCGAATGCGGCGGCAAGTCCACGGATAGGTCCGGGGGCGATGGCATCAACGGTCAGGAGCGCGGCAATGCTGCTTGCGCTCGTCGCGCGCCGTTCAGCAATGACTGCAGGGAGTGCTCGCACATCGAGCACGATCACTGCACCCGCTTCGTCACGAATCGGTGAGGCGAACGCAGGTTCTGGCGCGGCCGCACCTGTCTTAATCAGGCCTGCATCACCCGGCATGTCGAGGTGCGTTTCGGCGGCGCGTCGACGTGTTGGTTCCGCGCCAACTTCGCGCGTTGACCCTTGCAGTTCGTCGCTAATAGATTGCGCCTGTCCGCGCAGTGCGCCGAGTGCGCCGAGGAGTGAGCCGGCAGTGGCGGCACCATCGCTGGCGATGCTGCGAAGGAAGGATCTGCGATCGCTAGCCGAGCGCTTCGCCATACCGGCGACTAGAAGGCGATGATCGCCGAGACGATGCCGTCTGGGAGTCGCTTGCGACCGCCAAGGACGGGGAGCTCTGCCAAGAAGCTGATGCCTACAACGGTGGCGCCGAGCTGTTCGACGAGTTTTATGGTGCCCGCAACGGTGCCACCTGTGGCGAGCACGTCGTCAACGATCACCACGCGGGCACCCTTCTGTAGCGCATCACGGTGAATCTCCAAAACATTCTTGCCGTACTCAAGGTCATATTCGACCGAAATCGTCTCGGCGGGGAGTTTGCCGAGCTTGCGAACTGGCACAAAGCCGACGCCGAGGCTAGCGGCGATCGGTGCACCAAAGATGAAGCCACGGGATTCGATGCCGATGATCACGTCGGGCTTCAGCCCACGGATCGGTGCCGTCATCGCCTCAAGGGCTGCGGCAAACGCCTCACCATCCTGCAGGAGTGTGGTGATATCGCGAAAGACGATCCCCTTCTTCGGAAAGTCAGGAATCGTTCGAATCTTCGAGGAGAGCTGTTCAGGGGTCACGGCGGGAGTTTACGCGAGCGGCGCGCCTGTCGCGCTCGCTGCCTCCCAACGACGTACTTCCGCCACGATCCCCTGCACGAGCCGTGCGGCGAGGCGCCAGGCCTCCCCGCCCGAGACGCGCTCTCGGCTACGGATCTGGCTGCCGCTCATGTTGAGCTCCGGGATCGGGTTCGCCACCAGCGCCCGTGCGGCCAACCCCGGCTGAAGTTCGCCGAGCCGCACGATGAGGCGACCCTCTTCAATGAGCAGTGAGGCGAGCCCCGCCTCGCTGGCACCAGCGCGAAGTCGGGCAACCTCTAGGAGTCGCTCCGCCTCTGCTGGTGGCGCGCCAAATCGGTCGCGCAGCTCTTCGGCGATCGCGTTGATGGTGGCGTCAGTGTCGGCGATTCCGAGTCGTCGATAGATGTCCAGACGCTGTCCTTCATCCGCCACATACGAATCGGCTAGGTGTGCGGACACAGGAAGGTCAATGAGTGCCGCGGTGCGACGGCGCGCAGGCTCACGTCCTTCGCGGTTGGCGCGACGAACCTCGACCGCATCCGCAAGCAGCTGCGAATACAGATCAAATCCAACCGCCGCAATATGGCCTGATTGTTCGCCACCGAGCAGGTCACCCGCCCCACGAATCTCAAGATCGGCGAGCGCCAACTGGAATCCAGCGCCAAGATGCGACGCGTCAAAGATTGCCTTGAGTCGCTTGCGCGCATCCTCGGTGAGCGCCTCTTCCCGTCGATAGAGGAGGTAACACCAAGCCCGGCGACTACTACGGCCAACGCGGCCACGCAACTGATAGAGCTGGGCGAGCCCGAGGCGATCGGCTCGGTCGATGATGATCGTGTTCGCATTGGGAATATCGAGGCCTGATTCAATGATGGTGGTGCAGACCAAGATCTGCGCCTCGCCACGAACGAACTCGCCCATCACCCGTTCCAGTGCGCGCTCCTCCATCTGGCCGTGGCCCACCACGACGCGCGCATCGGGCAGAAGTCGGCGAATCTGCTCCGCCGCCGCCTCAATCGACTCGACGCGGTTGTGCACGTAGTACGACTGCCCACCGCGCTCCAGTTCGCGCAACAGCGCATCGCGCACCAACTCAAGGCTTGCCTCGGTGACGCGTGTCGCCACGGGGTGGCGATCTTCTGGTGGCGTCTCAATGGTGGAGAGGTCGCGAATCCCCGAGAGGGCAAGATTCAGCGTGCGCGGGATCGGCGTGGCGGTGAGCGTCATGACATCAAGTTCAGAGCGGAGCGACTTCATGCGCTCCTTGGCGGCAACGCCGAAGCGATGCTCCTCATCGACCACGAGCAAGCCAAGGTGCTTGAAGGTCACATCTTTGGAGAGCAGCCGGTGGGTGGCAACGACCAGGTCAACCTCACCGGTGGCGAGTTTGGCGACGATCTCGGCCTGTCGTGCCGATGAGACGCTGCGCGAAAGAAGTTCGAGCTTGAAGGGATAGGCCGCGAGACGGCGACGGAACGTTTCGATGTGCTGCAGGGCGAGCACGGTGGTCGGCACCAGTACAGCGACTTGGCGACCAGCCTCGAGCACGGCGAAGGCGGCACGTAGTGCCACCTCGGTCTTCCCGTAGCCAACGTCACCCACAATCACGCGATCCATCGGACGCGGCCGTGCGAGATCACCCTTCGTCGCCTCAATGGCGGTGAGTTGGTCAGGCGTTTCGCGATATGGGAAGGCCGCCTCAAACTCGGCGAGCCACGGACTCCCTGGCGTAATCGCCGGGCGATGCGCCAACTCGCGCGCGGCGTAGATGCGCAGCAACTCATCGGCGAGATCGTCGGCCGCCTTCTTAGCGCGCTCCTTGGCACGGCGCCATTCGCCACCACCGAGTCGACTCAGTTGCGGATGCTCTGAGCCGGTGTAGCGCGCAATGCGCGCGAGCTGCTCGACTGGAGTGAAGACGGTGTCGGTTCCGCCGTAGGCGATCTCAAGGTAGTCGCGCTGATCACCATCGCCGCCGCGGCGCAGCATGCCCACGAAGCGACCAACGCCGTGATCCACATGCACCAGGTAATCACCAGGAGTGAGCCGCTCCGCCGCCTCGCGCGTGATGCCGCGGCGGTGCACCGCCGGTCGTCGAACACGCGTCGCGCCGAAGAGTTCGCGGTCGGTGATCACCGTCAGCCCATCGACGCCACCCTGGAATCCGCCGTCGAGACCGCCGGTCAAAATCGTGACTGAGCCAGGCTTCGGATTAGTGAGCATTCCTTCGCTCACCACCGCGCGTTCGCCACCCTCGGTGATCAGCTCGGCTATTCGGGCCGCCTGCTCCGAAACGATCAGAACCCGCGCCTTCTCGCGACGCCAAGTTTCGAGGCCCTCGGTGAGTGCGCGCGATCGGCCGCTCGGCACCACCGGATCGTGCCAGCCGAATGAGTCGTCGCCATCAGCGCGGATCAGTGACGTTGCGTCGGAGCTCCAGGTGAGCGCCAGACGCTGGCGACCGGCGCTGGTGAGTGCCGCGATCAGAGCACCTGCATCAGGAATCGGCGATGGCCAACCGGCCGGTAGCAGTCGTGTGGTGCGCAGCACATCGGCGCGCTCTTCGGTCTGACGCGAAAGTGCCTCGGCCGCCTGACGCAGCTCACCTGGCTCATCGAGCACCACCAGCGCATCACCCACCTGGTCGTAGGCGCGCTCCGCACTCAGCAACACCGACCAAAGCTCGAGGCCATCACCGCGCTCGGCTTGGTTGCGCGCCGCGATCCCCGCCTCCCAGCGCGCCAGGTCTTCGGCGAGTCGTGGCGGCAGTTCGGTCTCGCCCCCACCGCGCACGATCCCTTCAGCGGATGCTCGGGCGGCGGCCACGCGCGCCGCGTCGAGAGGGAACTCGCTCGCTGGTAGTAGCTGCACGAGCGGCACCGCCTCGCGACTGCGCTGGTCGGCTGGATCAATACGGCGGATGCTCTCAATCTCATCGCCGAACCATTCAATGCGCAGTGGCGAGGTCCGGCCTGCGGGAAAGAGGTCAACGATGCCGCCGCGTCGAGCAATCTCACCACGACCACCAACGAGCGAGACGGCCTCGTAGCCGAGGGCGATGGCGCGCGAGGTCACGGCGTCAAGGGTGATGCGATCCCCCGCGCGCAAGAGGAGTGTTTCGGCGCGAAGATCAGCCAGCGAGATCGTTGGTTGCGCCACTGCCAGCAGCGAGGTGACCAGGATGCGCGGGCTCCCCTCGTGCCATGCGGCGAGCGTTGCCACGCGACCGGCCGACTCATCGATGACCAGTTCGCCGCGTTCATACGGGAGCGCACTACGGGGCTCCAGCAGCACAACGGCAGTTGGATCATGGAACCAAGAGCGCAGCGCATCGGCAACTCGTTCGGCAACTTCGGGGTCGCGCGCTACCCACACGATGCGTTGATCAGACGCAAGCGCTGCACCGAGCTGCGCCTTCGCCGCATGGGGCACATGAATGAGCGATGCATCGCTCGTACGAAGTTGCTTGGTGAGTGCCGTGAATGGTGCTGCGGCACGCAGCGTGTCGAGGAGTGGCGCAAGTGACGGAGTCTGGCGGTTCACCCTTCGCGATCGGCCTTGTCGCGACCGAGAATCTTTCGCCAACCGTGTGACGTCTTGCGAATCCCGTCGGCGCCAGCGGGACCGTCGACCTCCCCTGGCTTCGGTAGATTCGCCGGATCGGCGGCACTGCCAGCCTCGGGCTCAGGGAGCGCCCACCCATTGAATGCGGTTGCCGCCTTGTTTAGCCCGCTGCGCGCCCACATCTCAATCGCCTCACCGGTTGCAACCTCAACCTCTGGGAGGCGTAGTCGTTCGGCGGCGGTGAACTCTCCAAGCACATGCTGGTGGGCAGTTCCTGACTGCCGCGGGTCGCCAATACCAACGCGCAGGCGCGGGTACTTGTCGGTGCCTAGTTCCTCGTTGATTGAGGTAAGGCCGTTATGGCCACCAGCGCTCCCCCCTTCGCGGAAGCGAAGCGTGCCAAACGGCAAGCTGAAATCGTCTACGACCACGAGTAGCGCGGTGAGTGGCACACGCTCGGCGGCGAGGAGCTTGCGCACCGCAATGCCAGACTCATTCATAAAGGTGTCAGGCTTCGCCATCACGAGGTCAAGGCCGAGCACGCGACCCGCATGCACCATCGCCGCATCGCGCTTTTTGCCACCGCCGCGCCAGTTCACGCGATCGGCAAAGGCATCAAGCACAAGCCAGGCGATGTTGTGTCGCGTGTAGCGGTACTTGTCACCAGGGTTACCGAGACCAACAACGAGGCGTCGATCCTGACTCATCGGCTTGACCTCATCGCGCGTGTATGCGCGCGTAGGATGCGCTCCTGCTCCGCCCACATCGCCGTGCGACCGGCGGGTGTGCGGTGATCCCAACCACAGAGGTGCAGCGCGCCATGCACAGCGAGCAGTCGCAGCTCGTCGGCTGGCGCATGGCTCGTTGCGCCGTCGGTGCCACCGTGTCCTTCGCGCGCCTGTGCAATGGCGCGATCAATGCTGATGATGATGTCGCCGAGTGGGAGTGTTTCGCCGGTCACGATCGGGGTTGCCACTTTGTGCGCTGCGCGTCGCGCCGTTCCAGGTCGCGCCGGATACGCAGTCGGCTCAAGCAATGGAAAGCTCAACACGTCGGTCGTGCCGCGCTTCTTCATCTGTGACTCGTTCAGTGTGGTGATCTCGTTGTCGTCAACAAGTGTGACGACCACCTCGCCGTTATTTGGCGCGCCAGAAACGCGCAGGGCGCGCTCAACGAGGGCACGAAGTTCGGTAGCGGTGACGGAGATCCCGCCGCGCCTGCGGCGCACGATGCGCGCGCGCGGCCCGGAGCTGCGGCTCATCCGCGTGCGGCGAGCGCCGCGGTGACCTTCCCCGAGAGGACCTTTCCATCGACGCGGCCCTTGGTCTTCGGTCCGAGCCAGCCCATGACCTTCCCCATCTCTTTCGCCGACGCTGCGCCGGTGGCACTGATCGCCTCGGCGACGAGAGCGTCGACATCGGCGTCACTCAGCTGCTCGGGCATATACGTAGAAAGGATCGCGATCTCGGCGCTTTCGCCTTCGGCGAGGTCGGCGCGATTGGCAGCTATGTAGGCGTCGACGGATTCCTTACGCGTCTTCACCGCTTTCACGATGACCCCAAGCACCTCGTCGTCGGTGGCATCGCGCTTCAGCTCTTTCTCAACGAGGGCGAGCGCGGAGAGGGCCATGCGAAGGGTGTCGCGACGCAGCGTCTCGCCCGACCGCATAGCGGCCGAGACATCAGCTTTCAGTTGATCTCGAAGCGACATGCGCTGCTCCTCTCTGGCGGCTAAGCCGCACTGGGGCGCGCCGTGGGGCTAGATCCCGCGCGGTGCTCCGCCCATCGGCTTCTTGCGCTTGGCGTCCTTGCGCTTCTTCTTCTCCGCGGCGTTCTCGAACGCTTCGCGTCGGCGCGACTCGGCCAAGATGCCGGCCTGCTGGACCTTCTTATTGAAACGGCGCAGCGCGGCCTCGAAAGACTCGTTCTCGCCGATACGTACTTCTGCCAAGTGGCACCTCCTAAGGGGAGGAGGATAGCCGATCCCCCGCGCCAGGGCGACTTACCTCGGGAGGGGGACCTCTTCAAGCATCCCCTGCAGGGTGATCAGTAGGGTGTTTGCCGCTTCACTGTCGAGGTCAGCTGAGGGGGTGCGCTGCAGGATCACGAGTAGGTTCCCCGATTGGAAGAGGCTGAATTCAGCATCTGGGGGGACGAGAACCAGGTTCACTGAGGCAACCAAATACGCGGCGAGCTGCGCGGCAGCGGTCCGCGCCGCCGCGGCGTCGGTGAATGAGATGGCGACCAGAGGGATGCCGTTCGGATCACGACCTGAGGCAGCGCGAACCACCGTGCGGGGGAGGCTGTTCATCTCAGGCGGAAGTGGTGGGCGCACATCAGCACTTCCCACAATCGGCCCCAGGCCAGCGGCGGTCACCACGGAGACGAGGAGTCCCTCCACCTGGGCCGCCTCTGCAGAGCTGCGCGCGGTTGGCGCCGCCGACGCGGCAGGGCCCTGTGGATCTGGCACCAGTGGGCCTCCCGACAAGAAGCTGAAGATCGCCATACCACCGACCAACACGACCACGGTGCTGTACGGGAAGCGACGCTTGCGCGTCGTTGGCGATTCGCTCATCCCGGTGGCCACGTCAGCTGTCGTCCGGCGAGTAGGTGCAGATGTAAATGCTGGATTGCCTGTCCGCCCTCATTGCCAACATTGCTCACGAGGCGCCAACCGCGATCACCGTATCCAGCCTCGACGGCGATCTCTTGCGCCACGTGATGCATGCGCGCCAAGAGTGCACCGTGTGCGGGGGTGTCGCGCAGATCGGCAGCGGAACCGATGTGTTCGCGGGGCACGATGAGCACATGGAAGGGCGCCTGTGGCGCAATATCGTTGAAGGCGATCACAAGCTCGGAACTGTGACGTTGCGTGCTCGGAATCTCACCAGCGATGATCTTACAGAAGAGGCAGTCACTCATGATGCAAGTGTAGCGCGGCCGTCGCTGAATTCGGCGGCGACCCACTCCCCCTCCTCCCAACGATCAACGAGCGTTGCCCCCGCCGCCTGCAGTGCAGCGATCGCCTCGTCGGCGCGCGAGATGAACATGCCACTGGTCAGGAGCCGACCACCTGGCGCCATCGCACCAACGAGCAGTGGGGCGAGTTCGATGTGAAGTGTGGCAACGAGGTTTGCCATCACCAATTGTGCCGGCGCGCTGATTGGAAGTGAACCCGCCTGAATGGTGACGCGGTCAGCAACACCGTTGCGCGACGCATTCTCGGTGGCGGCGGCAACAGAGAGCGGATCAATGTCGACGCCGGTGCCGTGCGATGCGCCGAGGGCGATCGCGGCAAGAAGCAGGATGCCACTCCCCGTGCCAACGTCGAGCACGCCGGGGCCGCCAAGAGGGAGCTCACCGAGTCGACCGGCGGCACTCCAGCGCTCCAGGCCAATCAGCGCAAGGCGTGTCGTTGGGTGGAGCCCCGTGCCGAACGCCTGGCCAGGGTCGATCGTCACCACGGCGTCATCGGGGGCGGCAATGTGTTCGCGCCAAGGCGGTCGGACGACGATCCTGCCAACTCGGAGGACTGGAAACTCGGCGCGCCAACTTGTTGCCCACTCCTCGGCAGGAATCGGTCGTACTTGCAACGGCCCAATGCCGCGCAATCCAACACCGCCACTCGAGAATGCTGCGAAGCGCTCAAGCTCCGTCACGAGGGTGTCGGCAGCGGCGCGATTGCTTGATGTGTCGGGGAGCCAGGCGCGAATGCGCACCGGTGCGGTCGGGTCATAGACAGGTCCAAGCGCGTCGCCATCAATCGGTGGTGGCGTGGCGGGTTCGGCGCTGGTGCCAGAAGGGGCGAGTCGACCGAGTCGTTCGCTGATCGCTTCGGCCGCTTCGGGGTCGCACTCAATGCTGAGTTCGAGCCAGCCGTCGGAGCTCAGTGGTTCTCCTCGCCACTCGCCTTGGCAAATGCTTCAAGCGCCTTGCGTTGATCGCCGCTCAGCTTCTTCGGTACCTCAATCGCAATGTGAACCAGTAGATCGCCACGCTGACTTGGTCGTCGCACGTTCGGTGCACCGCGACCCTTGAGGCGCAGCACGTCGTTCGGCTGTGTCCCCGCCTTAATCTCGATCTCCTCTTCCCCTTCAGCGGTCGGCACCACCACGCGCGCACCGAGTGCCGCCTGCGAAATCGAGAGTGGAATCTCGGTGGTGAGATTGATGCCGTCGCGGACGAGCTGCGGATGCTCCTTCACCTCAATGACGACGTAGAGATTGCCAGCAGGCCCACCGCGGCGACCAGGCTCACCCTGACCGCTCAGTCGAATCTGCGTGCCGTCATCAACGCCGGGTGGAATCTCCACATGCAGTCGCTTGGAGCCGTTAAGTCGCCCTTCGCCGCGACAGGTTGGGCACTGCTTCTCAATGATGCGCCCCTCACCGCCACACTTGGCGCACGGTGCTTCCACCGCCATCTGGCCGAGCATCGTTTGGCGCACGGTGCGCACCGAACCGCGCCCGCCGCAGCCGTCGCACTCTTTTGTGCCTGAGCCTTTGGCGGCGCCGCTCCCCGAGCAGCCGTCGCAGGCGACCTTCATCTTTAGGTCGAGGTCGCGGGTACCACCGCGAATTGATTCGCTGAACTCCACGCGCAGGTCGTAGCGCAGGTCATCACCAGGGGGCGGTCCGCTGCGTCGCGCACCGCGACCACCGCCACCGAAGAAGCCTTCGAAGAGATCCTCAATGCCGCCGCCACCGAAACCACCCTGGAAGCCGCCAGGGAATCCACCTGGGAATCCGCCCGCTCCGCCGGCGCCTGGGCCGCCAGATCCGCCACCAACGCCCGCCTCGCCGAACTGGTCGTAGCGTGCGCGCTGCCCCGCGTCGGAGAGCACCTGGTAGGCATCGTTGATCTCCTTGAACTTCGCCGCGGCGTCGGGGGCTTTTGACACGTCGGGGTGATGCTTCTGTGCCGCCTTTCGGAACGCCTTCTTGATCTCGTCGGCGCTCGCACTCTTCGGTACGCCGAGGATTGCGTAGAAGTCTCGTGCCATCGCGCGCCTACTTCAGCAGGAGGACGCCAAGTCGGCGCACCGCATGGCGATAGCCGATCAGGCTGATCGCGGAGAGGTAGGCAATATCAACCAGCATGAGGAGATTCAGATCGCCGAAACAGAGTGATCGCACGAGGTGTGTGCCGCGCGTGAGCGGTGAGAGTTCAACGATCCAACGCAGGGCTCCTGGGTAGATCTCAACCGGATAGAAGGTTGCCGAGAAGAGGAAGAGCGGCGTCAAGATGATGAAGAGGAAGTCGAAGTCTTTCCAACTGCGCATGTGGGTGGTGATGGCAAATCCAGCGGCGCCAAACGAGAAGCCGATGAAAACCACGGCGAGCGGGGCGAGCAGCGCGAGGGGCGACGCCACCAGGCCGAATGCGAGCATCACCGCAAGGAATGCGGTCGCGTAGATCACGCCGCGCAGGTTCGACCAGAGGAGTTCGCCGACCGCGAGATCTCCAACGCCTACGGGCGTTGAGAGGATCGCGTCGTACACCTTGCCGTACTTCAGCTTGTAGAAGATGTTGAA
>RFPZ01000024.1 GCA_009925905.1 Candidatus Aquidulcis frankliniae | reverse complement strand
GGTGCGGCTTTCAAAGCCTTGAACGCATGTTCTGTTGTGCTGGCAATCACGTCAGCAGCGATCGAGCACCGCGGATTGGCTTCGTCAACAGCCACAAGGCGACCGGTCTTTTCAACCGACTCGATGACCGTATCCATATCGATGGGTGAAAGGCTGCGAAGATCGACAACTTCAACATCGATCTTTTCTTTAGCAAGCGTTTCAGCCGCTTCTAGTGCGCGATGGACCATCAAGCCATAGGCGACGATGGTTGCGCTCTTGCCTTCACGCGGGATCGCCGCTTCGCCAAACGGAATCGTATAGGCTTCGGCGGGCACGTCGGCCATTGATGCGTAAAGATTTTTATGTTCGCAGAAGATCACGGGATCATTGTCACGGATCGACTGGATCAAGAGACCCTTCGCATCATAGGCGTTTGACGGGCAGATCACTTTCAAACCCGGAATATGCGTGAAGAGTGGCGTCAACATTTGCGAATGCTGAGCGGCTGCACGAAACCCTGCACCAACCATGCCGCGGATCACAACCGGCGTTTCTGCCTTACCGCCGAACATATATTTGAACTTCGCCGCCTGATTGAAGATCTGGTCGAAGCAGACGCCCATGAAGTCGAGGAACATCAATTCCGCAACAGGACGAAGGCCGCAAGCGGCCGCGCCAATCGCTGCGCCGAGCCGCGGCACCTTCACTAACGGAGTTGCGCCCTCACCTAGGGTGAGGAGCGGGGTAGCACTAGTAACGGGGAGCAGCTCACGGAAGCGCTCCAGCAGCATCGGCCGTGCTGCGCCGGAGTTGCTCACTTCGCGCCGCGCTTTGCAGCCTTGATCCATGCCGGAGCCGGCGCCGCAATCGCGGGCGGCAGATCGCCCCACGACGAACCTTCGCCCCGTGCAATCGCCAACAGATCGTTCAGTACACCAGAAGCAGTTGACCCTGGGCCAGCACCTGCGCCAGCAAGCGTCAGATCACCAATCAAATCACCCGAGATCACAATCAGGTTTCCACCACCAACGGTGGTGCCAAGTCGCGAATCGGCGGGCACTTCGGTCACGCGCACCGACAGGGAATCCTTCGACGCATCGTCACCACCGTTCTGCCACTCCGCGATCATGCGCAGCCGTGCGCCGCGCGTCCCCGCGTCGGCAATGGCGGCCGCGGTGACGCCAGTAATGCCAGGGGCCTCATCGAACTGCACATGTGAGAGTGCGGGCCATGCGCCCGACGCAAGTCGCGCCAACACCACTAACTTGGCGGCGGCATCTTCGCCCTCGACATCGCTCTTTGGGTTCGCCTCGGCGTAGCCGATCTTCTGTGCCTCGGCGAGCGCGTGGTCGTACGACCAGCCCTCGCTCTCCATCTTGGTAAGGATGTAGTTGGTAGTGCCATTGATGATGCCGCGAATCGAGGTGATCTCATTCGCCGAAAGATCATTCGCCAACACGCCAATAACTGGCACGCCCGCAGCAACCGCTGACTCGAAGCGCAGTGCCGTATCTGTTGAGCGCGCTAACGATTCAAGCCGCGCACCAAACGTTGCCAGGAGCAGCTTGTTCGCGGTGACGACCGGTCGGCCCGCCTTCAGCGCCGCCTCAACGATCGGCATGGCGGGATCCAGCCCGCCCATGAGCTCGACGACCACATCAACGTCATCAGAGGCGGCAAGCGCCGCAGGGTCGGTGGTTAGTGGCGCAATGCGATCGAGACCGGCCGCCTGCGCCTTGGCCAGGTCGCGCACCGCGATCCCCGCAATGCCGATCCCCCACTCTTCGGCTCGGCTCGCCAGCCCGCGCGCAACCGCAGCCCCGACTGTGCCCCCGCCAAGGAGTCCAATCGTGAGTCGCTCGCCCTGCCAACCCGCCTGCTCTGCCATGGGGTAAGGGTAGCGGAGGGAGGTGCGAGCGAGCCGACCTACTCCTCGACGCTCTTCTTCTTGCGGGACCGCTTCTTCGGCTCAGCGGCGAGGCTCCCGCGCTTCGTTTTTCGGCGCTTGCTAGATCCCTCCGCAGCCTCGTCGCCTTCAGTCGCACCATCGTCGGCCTTCGCCTTTCGACGCGATCGGTGCTTCGGCTTCTCATCGAGCTCCTCATCAAGGGCTAGTTCAGGGGCCGCGGCCGGCACGCGCCCAAGGAATCGGTTGATAAATCGACGAAGCAGACCTGGGCGCTCTTCCGTCTTGGTATCGGGCTGCGCCTCAATCTCAAGCACTTGCTCAGGCTCACCCTCCGAAGGAGCGAGCCCCTCCACAGCCACTGCCACATCGCCGTCAGTACCCTCAGGTTGACCATCTACCCCAGACGCCACTTCAGACACTTCTTCGGGAGCTACTTCGGGCTCCGGCTCTGGCTCGGGTTCTGGCTTTACCGCCGGGCCGCCGATAAGGTCGTCATCGTTGTCAGGAATTGGATAGGCACTCCGCTCAATCGCCTCAATCGTGCCGAACGAGTTGAGCACCTCAGCAACCACTCCGGCGCGAGGAACAAATCGGCGCAGCGTTCGAGGGTTAGCATCGCTCTTCGCCTGCGCCGCCTCGGTAGGGTCAACATATGACCATGAAGATTCGATCATCGGAATGATGCGAATGGAGCCCGCTGCGCTGAATGACTCTGTCGCAACAAGGCCGTCAATGCGGAGCTCCTCTGCTGCGCCATGCGGCGCGAACCGAATGATTGGCGGCTCCGTCTCGCGAGTGTCGAGCAAGTTGAACTCTTCCGGGGCGATGAACTGAATCACCCGCTCACTGCCAGCCTGTTCATCGCGGCCAAACACCTGGCTGTACAGGGTGCTTACGACTGAGTCGGACCCCCATGTATCGCGAAGGTCTTGGCGCAGCTGATTAATGGCACGCGCGTGGCCGTCATCCTCTTCCGATGCTGGAGCGGACTCCCGGACTGAGCGGTGGAGCAAATGTGAAGCGGCAAGGTTAGAGAGATATTTCTGCATCGATTCGTCAGCGTTCTTCATGACCTCAGCTGGCAGCCCATTTCGGGCAGGGCCACGCATGCGCTCCCACTGTAGATCCATGGCGCGGCCGCCAATCAGCGCGACGTCTGCCGCAAAGAGGTTGAGCCCGCTCAAGAATCCAGCGTATTCCCCGCCCCGACCAACATGGTCAAGCGTGGTCTCAAACGCAGGGCTATGGAACTCTTCGAGCGCGGTCGTACCCGTTTCGCCACTGGTGAGATAGCTTTCGATTTCGCGTAGTCGCTTCGAAGAAGCTTTCGTCCAATTGCTCACCGTATCTGCCGCGATGGCGAAGATCTCCGAGGCATGGGACCTGAAGGAGGCGTGGTGCCAATCGTTATAGATAATGCTCGCCCAGGCCGCCCACAGTGGATTGCCCCCGAGGGCAGTCTTTTCTGTTGGGAGCGATGCCATGGCGGTGAAGCCGTCTCGCGCAAGGGTCTCATTCCACTTGTTGCGCCCACGGGTCAAGACGATGAGGCTCAGAAGCATCAAGACGCTTGCGACTCCAAGGCCTTGTAGGGCGTAGTGGCCCAGGTGTTGGCCTTGTGGCGAGAACCAGAGAACGCGATCCAGCGCCTCGGCGCCAACACGGCAGAGCTCACCCGGAACACCGCGGAGCGATAGGTCGGGGCAGCGGTCGAGTGGTGGCACCTTGTAGGCCCACGCGGTTCGGCCAAGGATCTCGGTAGCGGCCAGCCCCACGACCTTCAGGAGGCCAAAGAAGATCGTGAACTCAAGCAGTCGGCGGAATAGGGTTGCGACAGCACTGCCGATCCACGAAGCTGCACCGCCAATGAGCGTGCGGATCAGCAGCGCGACTCCAACAACCGCGAGGGCTCGCATGAGGAACGGGGTGGTTTCAAAGTACATCCAATCAAGAATCGTCGGCACGGGCTCGTCAAGCCATCCCCTGAACCAATTCACCTTGAGTGCTGGCCAGCCAGCATCAATAACGTTCGTGATCACCTGGACTGTGATGAGGAGCGCCGCAGCCGAAACTGCAAGGCCAATCGCGAGCTTCAGCAGGCTTGCAAACTTCTTGCGCGGCCCAGTGACGACCAGTGTCTCGACGATGGCTGATAAGAAGCCGCGACCCTTCTCTTTGTCCTGCATCCAAGATCCAAATGCACCGGCAACGGCCGATCCTGGCGTGTAGCTGTCTTGTTCCTTCTCAATCGTGACGAGAGCGCGCTCAATTCCGAGGCCATCAAGGTGCTGGGCAAGGTGTTCACGTGCCTCCTGCGGAGAGCGTGGGCGGCTGCGGCGTGCCTTGCTCCGTAGGTTGAGTGCCGCGAGTAGCGGTGCTCGGCGCAGTCGGATTTCAGCAAAAGCCTCAGCAACTTCACCGCGCAGTAGCTCAACGACGTCGTACTTTTCAGGGAGCAGGGTCATGACTTCAACGCCGGCCCTGCGAGCGGCGTCGACCTGGGCGATGTTCACACCATCACTGAAGTCAGCCTTGTCCAAGATGGCGTCCTGCAGGTTGCGGGCCTCTCGAATTTGCTCCGCCGCCTCCTTTGCCTTCGCCATGCGGGCATGCCATGGGCGAAGCAGGGCGGTAACCCAACGCGACCACATGAAGGGGAGCCAGCCCTTCGGCTTCGGGCCGATCAGCCCCTTGAAGGCCGCGTGCGCTGTCTCTGCAGCGTTGTATGACTGTTCGTAGACGCGACGCGCATCGCTCGGCTTATCGGGAATGACCGGCTCATAGTTCGGCTCACCGCCTTCGACTAGTGGTGGTGGGAATGCAGTACCTGCGAGTTCGGCAGAAAGCTCTGGGTACACCGTGCTCCCTGCGATTGTCTCTAGCTGATGCCCCTCAAGGAGTTCGGCAAGTCGCCCAGCTTGGTCGGCGGTTGCCTGTTGCGAATACCCGCCCAACACGCCGCGATACAAGCCAACGCTGCTGACGGCACGCCAGGAGTCGCCACCTGATGCCTGCCACGTCGCTTGGAAGACTGCAGGCTCCCGTAGTGCTTCGACCACTGCGCGGATGGACTCTTCGCGGAGCTCCTCATCGCTACGTCGTTCGGAGAGGCGCGGCACGCCAAGTGCGGTACCGCCCACGCCAGCCCCGTATGGTGAGCCGAGTGGATCACGAATTACGAGTACGCCAACATGCGGGTCGCGGCTAGCGAGCACCTTGGGGACCTTGAGCTTGAGTGGCGATGGCGCCCCCACCGCATCCAGTACGACAAGTACGCGAGGTAGCAGCGCGCTCTCTACGGCGATCCGCAACGCTTCGAGCTCACGTCGACCTGGTGCGGCGTCCAGCACCAGAACCAGACCGAGGGCCTGCGCGCCACTGAAGGTGGTGTTGCGCACCGCCATCCAGCGGCGCAGCGACCCGCTCTGAATTAATCCGTGCGCATCACCACCAACATCAACCTGCCGTAAGTCGGCGACTTCGACATCAGTGATCGGGCTTTGGGCCTCGAGCACGATTAACGCTTCCCTGTCTCGGCCTGCTCCCAGAACTGCGCCAGGTTCTTGCGCTTTGCACTATCTGGCGTCTTCGGGTGCTTCTGCATGAAGGCCTTAGCGATCTCATCTGAATAGAACTGCTTGGCATGCTGCGCCTGGCCAATCGGTCCTGGCATATCGATGCGCTCCGCTTCAGCAATAGCATCTGCCACGCGGCTCTCGGCCTTTGCCACCTCGTCAACAATCTGGCGGAACACTGCGGATGGCTTCTTGCCTCCTTCGGCCTCGGAGAATCCTTGCGCGAGATAACTGGACACCTTGGTGGCCACGATTTCCGCATCAACAGACTGGCTATCGCAGTACAGGTCCAGGATCTCTCGCGAGTAGTTCTCCATAAATGTCGAGATGCCGCTGAGCTTGCCAACTCGGTCAAGCTTGATTACCAACTCCTCAGTTTCACCCTTAGCGCTTCGCATTTTTGGCGTAGGGATGCCAAGCGCAGCAATTTCAGTGAGCTTCACATTTCTTGGGTCTGCCAGCTGTAGAGTTCCACGATCTGAAACGTAGTAGCGCACGTGGTCATCCCAGATCATATGCAGCAGGCTCTGTAGAACCGGCAGCTGATCACGAACGGCAGAGAGTCGAGCCAACTCTGCAACGCTTGTGCGCTGGCGCCACTTCAGCATCTGACCACCCGTGTGATACGCAGTATCCCACGAGCGAAGTGCGTTGCGTGCTTCTGGAATGTCCATGAGACCGCGAAGCGCGAGCGCGATGCTAATTGTGATCGCGTCCGAAGTACTTGACGCATGAAACTTAACTTCTGAGCGAGCCAAGATGGTGGCAAGGCTCGCGTTGCTGTGGAGTCGGTCCTCAAGGTACTTCTCCACGTCGCCGTTATGGCGCCCTGGATAAGTCACAACGATGAAGGCCTTCTTGCAGTCGCGCGCATCCGGCACGAGTCCGTCAGGGATGAGCTCTGAGAGAGCCTTCCCCATCTCACGAACGTCCTCCTCGGCACCCTCCATGGTGCGTGTGGCAACAACGCCTGC
Source organism: Candidatus Aquidulcis frankliniae (assembly GCA_009925905.1). Lineage (GTDB taxonomy): Bacteria > Chloroflexota > Limnocylindria > Limnocylindrales > Limnocylindraceae > Limnocylindrus > Limnocylindrus frankliniae. Next base: position 9,796 of record RFPZ01000024.1, on the reverse strand, counting down.
CGCAACACGCAGCACATCTTCAACCTTCGTAAGCAGGGCCGGCCGCCCTTCGGCCGAAGATTCAAGTGCGTCGTCAAAGAGACGCTGGAGCGCGTCGATGGTGTGGTGGACAATCGTGTCGGGCTTATCGGCACCCTTCTCCCAGACCTGGCCAATCTGGCGCTGCGCTGCACCGCTGAAGGCCTTCCACGCTCCACCAGTTTCTAGGCTAAATGAACCACTATTCATGGCCACTGCGAATACGTCACTAAGCAGCGTGGTCGCCTTCTCCAACTTGTTGCCGTTTCCACGAGTGGTCAAACGTGACGGAACCCAGTCACGGAAGCCGGCATTGTTTGAGCCAGCGGTGAGGGTGCTCCAACCACCCTCAATTTGCGCCTTACGATCACGCAGCCCCAGAACGCCAGCGACTGCCTCTTCTTGCCAGCGTCGTAGAGAATCAATGGCGGAGATCAACTCCTGCTGTCGAAGCTGTGACTTTTGGAACGCCTTAACGACTGCTGCTCGATAGAGATCAAAGAAGTAGTTGCGAACCTTCTTGGCATCCCGCTTGGCGACATCCGCATCAATTCCGCCCAAGTACTTGCCAATTCGACCAGACTTTGTCGCGGTCGGCGCGGCAAGATATGAGGCAGGCTGCTCCATGCGCTCGCGCACATTGCGCTCGATCATGATGCGCAAGACGGCGACAGCCTCAAGGAGCCCGAGGCGGCCCTCTCCACCCTCCTCCTGATAGCGTTTCATCGCCTCTGCCCACCCAATCGAGATGGCATTGATGGACTCTTGAATGAGTCGCTCCGCTGAGGCTTCAATCTCGCTCGTCACTGATCCGTCAGTTGACTTGTTCAGCGCGATACCAACAAAGTCTGACCATGGTTTGCCAGAGCGATTCTTCGGATCTGTCTTACGCGTGAGCGCGTTGTAGGCATCTTCAAGCGGCTCCATGCCAGTAAGCCACTGCGCGCCGTCATGCTTGTTCGGATCAAGCGCAGTAAGTAGGGCCTGTACCTTGTCGGCATTGCGCATTTTTGCCGTGATATCGAGGAGCACTTGTTCTTTCTCCGCATCGGGTACGTCACTATTAACGTACTGCGCGAAGCCTTCTGGGTGGCTGCGGAGCTGCTCATGCAGGCTCTCGGCGGCCTTGAGGGCCATGTACTGCGCCAAGAAGAACGAAAGCTTTTTCACCGGCACGGACAGCGACGCGGTAGCCGCCTCGATTGTGCTCAAGCGGCCAATGCCGGTTGGATGCAACGTGCGCAGCGACTCGGCGTCGTTCTTCGACCGCAAATTGATGATGTCTTGGAAAAAGGCAAAGCGGTCGACACTCTCTGGCGAGGCCGAGCCGGTCATGTCACCAGAAGAGTCCGCCTTTACCGCCGTGTCCGCTTCGGAGACAAGCGTTGTGGCATAGACCGCCATGCTGCGCCAAAGATCCTTCGCCTGTTGGTATGCCGCTGGCCGCGAGAAGAGGAACGTCGTCGCCAGTGGTGCCGCAGCGCCGCCCGCCGTGATGTCGTACTCAACCTTCTCGGTCCCTGGGTACTGCTGGCGGAACCAGCGCTCACGCGTGGTGTCGCTGCTGTTGGAGTGATCAACGAGCTCGCTCAGGTCAAGGATGCCGCGCGCAAAGTTGAGATTGAGCATGCGCATCTGCTCGCCGCTCGCAGAGTCCTTAAAGGCGCTCGGCGCAGCGATAAGCGGGATCACGAATACTTCCGTGCCCGGGAACGCTTGCTGTGCCATGACCGTCGCGATCTTGATTACGTCGAGGAATATGCCTGACCCGGTGCCACCTGAGAGCGACGTCGCAACGAAGATCACGACCCACGAGTGGCCCGACTTCTTGCCTGCGCCAACGACATCGGTGTAGGCATCTAGGTCACCCTGTGAATTAGCGAGGCGAGCGAACGCCTCCTGCATTGGTCTAAAGACGCCATCGATGCCTACATCGGAGAGTCGATCAAAGAGTGCGGCGCGCCCAACTGTTGGGAACTGCGCGGCACCTGTGCTCATTGGCGCATGCGTTGGCTCGCCGTCTGGTCCTGGCAACCATTCCTTTACAAGATCCCAGTGCTCTGCCCGGAGCTTCGCCGCAATGTGCTGGTAGGCCGCAGCCGACGAGAGTGTTGAAACAAACGACGTCGTGCGATCAATGGCGGTTGAGTCGAGGTCGCGCAAGAAGTCGCGAACGCCTGCCATCTCCTGTTGTGAGTAGTCGATATACACAGACTGGAAGAATGGTGGGAGTTGATCGCGCTTGTAGCTGGAGAACTTGCCCTTGCCTACGAGGGCTCGACCGTCGGCACCGCAAATCTGGCGGCGCAACAGCTGTTCAAGCTCTGTGCCAACCTTTAGCCCGGTGCCGCCGAGGCCGATATACATGAAACGATGCTTGTAGCTCACTCTGGATCCTCCAACTCTCTATTGATCAACTCGCCCATCTTTGTGCCCTCTTCAGGTGTGTATCGAATCGTGTTGGTTTCTGAGCCCCCAACGAGCGGGACCCGCTTGAATTCAATGAACCCACGGCCACGTTCGCTCTTCACGGTTCCCTCTGACCAATCTCCCACATCGCCTTCGGCTGGCTCGAGCGATACGTTTGTGCCGCCCCTCCAACGTAGCCTCCAGTTCTTCCCGTCTTCGCCCTTGCCCGGCTCAATCTTGCCGCGATCACCAACGTTGAACCAGCTTGGGCTACCGCCACTAATTGAGGTGCTCCCGATGCTGCGGGAACCTGTGCCGTCGAGAATTGCGAGATCACCAGCAAGATCAATGCGCTGGCCGTCAATCAGGCGCTTTGCAAGGAGCAGCGCCGCCAGCGCGATAAGTCCAGCAAGGATCATCCAATACTTCTGCAGCAAACTGCGCTCAAAAAGTGGTGCACACGGAACGCTATCTAGCGTTGCGCTGATTGGTCGACGCGCTGGATACGACGATGCGTCACCGTTGCGGAGTAGAACAGAGTCATAGAGCAGCGAGTAGGACTCACCCTTGCCTGGCTGCGTAATGCTGTTCGTGAAATCTAATGCGATGCGCCAATCTCCACCAAGAGAGGCCAGCTTTGACGACTGATCTTCGGTGAGCGCCAGGCCGTCTTCAAGTAGTTGCTCAGGCGTGAGTTCAGGATCAACAGTCTCACCTTTGGGGCTCACCCACACCACACGTGGATTGAATTCAAGTAGAGCAGCAAAGCCCGGTCGCAACGTGAGGGTCCCACCACCATCAGCGTCTGGGGTGCACGCAGCAAGCTCTTGGTTCTCTGGAACAAACAGGGCATATAGCGAGTTCTCGTTGGGGACGAGCCCTGTACCACTGATTTCGCCGCCTGCACAGCGCTCACCGTCGACCAGGGGCGAGATCACGGGCTGGTAAGTGAAGGATTTGAAAGTTTCTCCGGCGCCCTGCTCGCAGGCTGCGGAACTAAACGTGACCGTTGAGCTGCTTGAGCGCTTAAGCCCAATCATCGCAATTTGCGCTGCGCCATTCGGTACCCGGATCGGGTTTTGTGTCCGGCCAGAGCCGTCAACGGTTGTGGAGCGCAGCTGCAGTCCCGCAAGATCTGCATACCAAACGAGCAAATCTTCCGTGAGCCTCCATGGGGCAGATATGAAGTTAATCTCCTCGCTCGCTGGGCAGGGGCTCTGCTTCCAGCTTTCGTTTTCCGAATCATTTTGATCCTGCAGTTCTCTGAGCCACTGCATTGTCGCGGAAGCTTTTGTCGATGCTCGAGTCTTGACAAAGATTGGACAGACGGTAGCCCGCCCGCCGTTCAACTGACTCATCGCGTCCTTAAGTTCAACGCATTCTTTAGAGCTCTCCGCCTCAGCACAATTGATGTCGAGACCGCCTTGGTTGTATTCCCCGTCACTAACAAGGAGGACAACATTAGTGCCGCTAACTGTGCCAAGTTGCTCAGCCGCAAGTTTCAGGGCCTTGTCAAAGAACGTGTTGCCCCCAACATCCTTGGGAAGAATGTTCTCTAGTTGCGTGCGGCAACCCGGATCTTGGCTCATTGCTTGTTCATTCCCAGTCGGGTCGTCGGGCCATTCGCACCATGCTTGTGCCTCGGAGGCGAACCCGACAGGTAAGACTTTCAACGAATACCCGCGCCCGAGATTTGGGAAGAACACTGCGGGCCAAATGGAGCGCTCAATTCCAACTCTGCTTCCGTTTCCGCCAGATCCTGTGGCGGTAGAGCCGGAGCGGTCAAAAAGTGCGACGACGTTCACTTGAGTGCTATCGCTCAGGTCAACGGGCTTATTATTTGTGGTTTCGGCCCCGCAGGCTGTGAGTACGAGGGTGATCGCCATTAGGGTCAATAAAGCGCGAGCAACACCAGGGTGGCGGGGCGAAGTCATTGCGCTACCATAGCGGAGATGAGGGTGATTCGGAACCCTTTAAGCACAGTCCGCAACGGAAGGAGCCCCGCCCCGTGTGGAAAAAGATCGTCGTCCTTGTAGCAGTTGTTGCTGCAGTCGGCGGCGCCCTGTTTGCCTCCTTCTACCGACCCCCCAACGAGCCCTGGCGGCCAGCTGACCTCGTTCGGTCGACCGTCTACATCACCGTTGACCTCCCGAGCGGTCTCACCCCAAAGGAACGCGCCCGAGGTATCGGCTGCACCGGCTCTGGAGCTGGGGCCTTGATCGACGAAGATCTCATCCTCTCGGCCAAACACGTGACAGAGCCGAGCCCATCAGCGAACTGCCTCTATCCAGAACTGGGTTACAACCTCATCTATCGAGCCTATTTCGCATCACAGCCTGACGAGAGACTCAACACATATCCTTGCGTGGTTGAACCAGTCGGCTCGTCAACGGAGCACGACATCTCGCTCCTGCAAATTCGTAATCTTGACGATTGCATCGCGTCATTCACAGGAAAGGTGATGCCGATCCCTCTGAAGTTGGCGGACTCAGATGCTGTGCAGATGGGAGATCAGGTATTCAGCTTTGGATTCCCTGGCCGCGCCGAAGCTTCGGGATATTTCGACGGCAGGTATTCGTCGGACCCAGCAGTGGCAATCTGGGCGTCGGGAATTGTTTCTTCCGTTGAGTACACGACCATGCCGAAGGACCAATTCATTACTACGCTGCATGCAGCAGGTGGTTCATCGGGTGGTCCGATGCTTAACGCAGCAGGTGATATCGCTGGCGTTGCAGTTGGGGTGAATTTTCTTACCGAAGCCTGTGGCGCAATGCCCACTGGGAAGAAGGCAATACCGCCTCCCGACCGAGATCGAAACGGCGACCGCAAGTGGCAGATCTGGGAATGGTGTCCAGCTTCCGGCTCATCGTGGACGTATGTGACTCCAGTGTCATGGATCTTTAGTCAGCTCTACTGCTTGCGCCGCGAGGCGCTGTTGCCGCCAACAGTCACACAGAAATATGACTGCGTAGGCAACTAAGTACTTGTCGGACGCTTCGCGCACTGAGCTTGCGGCAGCGGCGCTCGGCTTCGCCCACGACGGTGAGCGGCGGGCATTTGAGCGTTTCCGCGAGGAGCTCACCCCCCAGGGCTGGGTGATTGCGCACAACCTGTATGTGGCGCGTCGTGAGGAGCGCGGAGCGTACACCCACGAGCTCGACCTACTGCTGCTGCACCCCCAACGGGGCATGGTGATGGTCGAGGTGAAGTGCGGTCGCGTGGAGCGCACGGCGGAAGGATCGTGGCTGCAGAACGGCAGCCCGATGCGGAAGCCGCCCGACCTCCAGGCGACAAAGGCAATCTACGAACTCCGTGATGTGCTGAAGGATCACCCACTCTGGGAGCGACTCGGCATTAATCCGGTCAGCGGTTGGATGCTGGCGCTGCCTGATGCTGACGCAACGCAGGTAGTGCGCCAAAAGATTGACGGCACGATCAGCCTCGCCTCCGATCAGGTGATCGATCGCATTGCTCTGGCGCAGCCCGGTGCAATCGCAAAGGCGGTGGACTCGTTTGCCGCACGCATCAGCAAAGGTATCGCCGGTAGCGATCCGGGGTTTGATTGGACCAAGCAGGCGATGGAGATCATTGCGCCAGCGCTCGGATTTAGTACCAGCCTGATTGGTGACCTTGAGGTGGATCGGAAGCGGCTTGAAGATGACGAGCGAATTCATCGTGATTGGGTCGAGAACCTCTCTGCGTTTTCCCGACTGCACTTTGATGCCGGCGCTGGTGCAGGGAAGAGTGTGGTGGCACGACTGCGTGCCTACTCACTCGCCGAGGCCGGTCAACGCGTGCTATTCCTGTGCAGCACGGCGAGCCTCGCTAAGTCAATGCAGAGCGACGTTGCAGCAAAAGGCGCACAGCTAATTACGGTGAATACCGCGCATCAAGCACTCATCATTGCGGCCCGCGCAACGAACAACGCTGAGGCGTTTGGCATTAATCAGCAGGGGCCGCTCACCAACGAGGCACTCGGTAGTGTGCTGCCACATGCGGCACAGATTGCAGCAGCCTCCCCAGAAAAGTACGACGCGCTGATCGTTGACGAGGCGCAAGACCTCGGGCCCGACGTGGTGGAGGGCCTCACCGGCTTCCTAAAAGATCCAGCGACCGGTTCAATTTGGACCTTTGCGGACGAGTATCAACGCCTTAGTAGTGAGGCGCAGCCGTCACCCGCGCTGCGTGGCGTTGAGCACATTGTGATGCGACAGAACCATCGGAATCCTGAGCCGGTATTTCGGCTTGCCGAGGGACTGCGTGCCGATGGCGTGAAGCGGTTCAGTCGCAAAGGTGTGGTTAGTTCACATAGGGTGGAGTACCGACCGATCCCAGGCGGAGCGACACAGCGCGACGTGCTGGAGGAGCTGCTGAGCGAGCTTCTGGGCCAAGGGATTCAGCCGGGGCGCATCGCGGTGGTGACGGTCAGCGAGAAAACCAAGGGGAACCCGCTCTTTCACCCGCGACGGATCGGAAAGTTTGTGGAGTACGGAAACCCGCAGCTCGATGCGGAAGGAAACCGCATTCCCGCCCCTCCAGACGAACTCCCCGTTCCTGATCCAACGAAAGTCTATTTCGACTCGGTGCGTCGCATTAAGGGGCTCGAGCGTGGTGTGGTGATTCTGGTCGACGTACCCCACCCAGGTGAGATCGGCTCCGAAGAGCGCCGCCTCCTTTATGCCGCCGCCACGCGAGCCACCACCTACCTCGCCGTAATCGGCCCCGCAGATCGACTTGGGGCGCTCAAAGCCATCGCCGATGGGTATCGCCCATAGCATCGTGGCCGACCGCCGAGCCGCTACACTCCCCCGCATGAAGCGAGCCCGCCAGCTAGTTGCCACCCTTCTCGCCGCCGCCGCGACGCTGGTCGTCACCGCGGCGCCCGTGGGCACGCCGCCGTCGGTCGATGACCTCGCCTGGAGCCCAATGGTCGGCACGGAGAGTGGCCCACTGGCCAATGGCGCGGTCTGGTCAATCACGGTTGTTGGTGACGACGTGTACGTGGGCGGGGCATTCACCGACTTTGCTGGAATTGCCGCGGCAGATCGCATCGCGAAGTGGAACGGCAGCACAAACGCCTGGGAGGCACTCGCCCCCGCAGGTGCGACCGACGGCGCAATCACGGCGGGCACGGTGTACACCATCGCGGTGTCGGGCGACGTGGTGTACGTCGGTGGCCGCTACACCGTTGATACCGGCGCAGTCGACTGCAACAACCTCACCTACTTCACCATCAGCACGCAAACGTGGGCGGGCTTCGGCGAATGCCCCGATGCGCAACTCATTCCCGTGAACCCGACCAACTCTGTCTACAACATCTACGCCGATGAGTCTGGGGGGTTGCTCTACGTTGGCGGCAAATTTGCCAGCGTGAACGGCGATCCTCTGATCGCCCACGCCATGGTCGGGCAGTGGAGCGCGTGCGTTGGATCGGTGTTCACCACCTGTGGCGCATCGGTGCCCGAGGTTACGGTGTGTGGGGGCGTGAGCGTGAGCTGTGCAGTGGCGGTGCCGAATGTGTGGTCGCCGCTTGGTGACAACGGCTCTGGAGGTACGGCGCTCTCAGATTTCGTCTCAACCTTCGCGGCGCATCCTGATGGCGGCATCCTCATTGCAGGAAATTTCGGCGGAGCTGGCGGCGTCGCGGATGCAAATTCCAACGCCCGCTATGACAGTTCACTGACACCTGCCTGGATTGCCCAAGACACACCTGCGGTCTCCATGTACGGCTCACTCCGCGCCGGCAGCGACCTGTATGTTTCTGGATGGGAGGGCGCCTATCTGCGCACCGCGGGGAACACATGGCGATCGCTATGTGCGACGCAGCTCGACATTGGAGGCAACGTCTACGCCAGCATGGCCGTGACCAGCACTGGGCTGCTCCTCGTTGGCGGCAATAGCCTCTTCGCGTGTGACACCGCAGAGGGCGGCCAGGCGACGCAGATTGAGAATGCGACGAATGTGCGTGCCATGGCGAACTACCGCGGGGCGATCCTCGTTGGCGGATCAGCGCTTGTGGGCTCAGGTGGGGATTACATTGGGGTACTCGGCACCCTCTTGCCTTCGACCACCACCGCCGATCGGCAGGCCACCCAGATGCTGATCCTGCTCACCACACTCGCCGCATTCACGGCACTCGCTGGCACCCAGCTGCTCCGCCGCGCCTAACCGCGTACGGGCCACATTCGTGGGGCATACTTTCCGAAGCCCACTTACCTAGAGCGGGCATAAGGGAGGGAACATGTCACTACTGAATGGAAAGAAGGGGAAGGACCTCGCCTTCAGCGACTACGTGTCGTCTGCGGTTCGCGGGCTCTTCATGCCCTATTTCAGCTTGCCGATCATTCTGCTCGGCGTCGCTGTCGGGTACGCCACCGACCTCGTGCTGAAGCCGATCTTGGCTGATGGCTTCGCAAATGTCGGTTCGATTGGCGCGATGGCGGGTCCGATCGCGACCGCATCGGGGATCTCGATCGTCACCGGCATCTTCATTGCCGTGTACGGCCAGATCTACGGAGCGCTCGCCACGACGGCCAAGGGTGCAACGCCAACCATTGGTGAGACCGTCAGCGTTATCGGACAGCGCGGCCTCTCGGTGTTCGCCGCAGGCCTCTTGGTGACGCTCGCCACGGTGGGCATCTTCGTTGTTGGACTGGTCGTTGTCATTGGTGGCGCCGTTGCCGCAAATGATGCTGGTGTAACGACAGGGTTGTTCGCGCTCTTCCTGATCGTCTACATCTATCTCATGATGCGCCTCGGCCAGGCCGGCTGGTTCGCAGCCGACGGCATGGGTGCCGTCGATTCCGTCAAGGCTTCATGGAGTGGCACGCAGGGTCACCTGTTGAAGATCTTCTTCTGGAGCCTTGGAGGCGGCATCGTCTTCCTCCTGATCGGAATTCTCGTGGGCCTGCTCACGAGCTCGCTGCCAGCAGCAATTGGCAGCTCGATCGGCACCGGCATCGGTCTGGTCTTCACGTACGCGTCGGGTGCCGTGCTCTACCGCCGCATCACGGCGAAGTAGCGCACACCGAAACAAGCGAAACGCTCCAAGCGGAGCAGCGGACCCCCTCGGTCGCAGCGATGCGTGCCGAGGGGGTTCTACTCTTCCCCACCCCGCTACACTCCCCCGTATGAGCAAGCAGCCGATCCGCGCCTATTCGGGGATCCAGCCGAGCGGGGCGCCGCACCTGGGGAACGACCTGGGCGCCATTCGGAACTACGTGGCGCTACAAGAGAACTACGAGTCCATCTACTGCATCGTCGATTACCACGCCCTTACCAGCGTGCACGACGGCGAGAAGCTGCGACGCCAGACGCGCGAGATGGCCGCGGCGCTCATTGCCCTGGGCCTCGACCCGAACAAGTGCAC
>RFPZ01000023.1 GCA_009925905.1 Candidatus Aquidulcis frankliniae | reverse complement strand
TTCGGCATCTCAGCCTCAAAGACCGGAAGTGGAATCTGTCCGTGTCCAATGGCGTGATCGTGGAACGACTTAATGTCGAACTTGTCGCCGTCGCGCTTCTCGATTGCGGCGCGCGTGCGCTGGATTGCACGCTGCCCAACCTTGTAGCAGAGCGCCTGGGCTGGCCAGGCGATGTAACGGTCGGTCTCGATCTCGGCGTCGGTTCGTGGCAGACCAACCGACTCCATGAACTCAACACCCTTGTCACGGCTCCAGCCGAAGGCGTGGAGGCCGGTATCAACGACGAGTCGGGCTGCGCGGTGCGCCTGGCCCTGGAGCATGCCGAAGCGCTCCATCTCGTTGCGATAGAGGCCGAGCTCGTCGGCGAGTCGCTCCGAATAGAGGCCCCAGCCCTCAACGTAGGCGTTCCCCGCAAGGTGCGAGGCGTGCTTGCGCAGGTCTGGCAAGAACTCCAGCTCCATCTCCAGCGCGATCTGGAAGTGGTGGCCCGGAATGGCCTCGTGATAGGTCGTTGGCGCAAGGGCGTGCAAGAAGCGCGACGGCAGGTCGTAGCCGTTCACGTAGTACGTCCCCGGGCGCGAACCGTCAGCCGCAGGGCTGAAGTAGTACGCCGCTGGTGCGTCCTTCTCCTTGAAGTCTTCGACCGCCTTCACGTCGCAGCCAGCCTTCGGGAATCGCCCGAAGACTTTGCCGGCCTCGGCGTAACCGCGCTCGATGTCTTCCTTGATACGAACGATGAGCGCCTCTTTTGACGGGGCGACGTTCGTTGGGTCGCTCTCGGCCGCATCGCGCAACTTTTCGATGGAGCCGCCGAAGCTAAGCTTCGTCGAGATGACCTTCATCTCTTCCTGGATGTCGGCCCACTCTTGGAGACCGATCTCGTGGAGCTCCTTTGGATCAAGCTGCAGGCCCGTCCAGCTGCGAATTGCCACCTTGTAGAGCTCGGCACCGTTTGGTGCGGAGCAGAGACCCGGCACCTCGCGCGCCTTGGTGCGGTAGCTACCGCTGACCGCGTCGTAGTAGCGCTTGATCTGCGGATCGACATACTCGGCAACGATCTTCTCGAGCTCGGCTCGCTCCGCGTCACCGGCAACGTTGGCGGCGGTCACAATTGGCGACTGAGCCGTCGGAATAGCCATCAAGCCTTCGAGCTGAGCGATCAATCGCTCCGTTGAAATCTTGGAGGCAACGAGGCCGCGCTTCTCCGCCTCATGCACGCGCGCAATGGCCTCGTCCATGAACTTCGGGAAGGCCTTGAGGCGGCTCACCAACTTGGCGAACTTCTCAGGGGTCTTCGCATCCTGGAAAGAAACGATCTGCGGCAGGAGGGTCTGCACCCCATCCATGTGGTCGACCGAGGAGAGGAGGTCCATACGATGGTCATCCTTCTCAATGGCGATCGCGCCGCCAACCGCGATCAGGTCGCGGGTGATCTTCCACTCGATGTCGAGTCCCTCGTCGCCGATGGCCTTTGCCGCCTTGGAATACTTCTCCCACATGGCGCGGTCGCGCAGGCGCGCAGCATCCGATGCGTCGTCGAGGGCGCCGTCGTCCACCTCAATGCCAAGGAAGGTTCCCCAAATTGGAGAGTGCGCCAGCATCTCCTTCCAAAGGTCGTCGGCGAGGGTCTTCACGGCCTGGTCGTTGGCGGATAGTGGCTTCGACACGATCTGGGCTCCTCCCCGGGGTTCCGGGACTCCTGCGCTCTATGGGCGAGCGCCTCACGCTCAGGATACGGCTTGCGCCCCTTCTCGGGGGTGGCGGGGGCGCAGGGCGAGGTGGAGGAGGAGTCCGAGCGGCCCGAACATGAGGGCAAGCGTCAACGCCACGATACGAAGGGGCGCGCCGACGCCACGGCGGAGCCCATCAAGCCAAATGAATCGACCGGCGATCAGGTCAAAAGCGAGCACATGGAGCCAGACGGCGAGGCTCCCCGCAGGCGTCGCGAGAGAGGCGGAGATTGCACTCAGCGTTGGATTCAAGAGCGTTTCAAGAACGGCACCTGCGCTAGGAATCACCAGCGCTGCGTATACCAACCCGATGGCGACTACGGGCCACGGCGTGAGCATCGTGCGTCGGGTGATCTCTGCATTTGGACGAGCAGCCATTAGCAACCAGAATGGCCCAACGCCGATGGTCGCGGCAAGGAAGATGGCGTTCAATACGTCAGGGGCGAGGCTCATGTTCAGCTCCTTCTTTCTTGTTAGTTTCGATCACTCCCCAGCCCATTGAGCTGAGGTCGAGCTGTGCCGCATCTCGCGCGGGCGGCTCGGCGCCGAGATGTCCCTCAAGATCGGCGAGTCGTGGGGCAGACAAGCGCGAGAGCGCAGCGACGCGGTCTGTAGCGAGAAGATGCCAGTTCCCCGACTCCCATGCTGCCCGTAGCCGCTCATCTCGCGCCAGACGCAGCTCCAGCAGCGGCACAAGGGCCGGGGCAAGAACCAGGAGCCGTACAACCTCGCGGTCGCTCGCAATCAGCGTGTGGCGCTGCAAGAGCAGATTGCCGATCGGGAGTGGTCCCGTCACAACTTCGCACAAGAGTACGACACGACCGCGGCGATAGAGCACTGCGTCGATAGCGTCATATGCACCACGGTCGGACCGTAGGCGCAGTGGCGGCGAGGAATCAATCGGGTCAACGGTGGTGCGAGCGCCAAGGGTTCGCCCTGCGACAAGAGTAGATGTCAGTGCGGGTGCAACGGCAACATGGAGGCCCATTCGTGGCCCCAACTCCAATAGTCCCGCGATGATTGCCAGGCGCTCCTCTTGCAGTTCGGAGATTGAACGGATTGCGCGCCGAACGCCATCAGTGACGCTCGTGTAAGCCCCCAAGGTTGCGCTGCGTAGTTCCGCGTCGATACCGATCGACTCGCCGTCCAGGGCCAAGTACGCCTCGTCTACGCCCTCTCCTGCCTCAATCGCCCCAATAAGCGCGAAGGCGGCAGCGTCGGCGCGATCAGCGGCTGGCACCGCAAGTCGTTCACGCTCGGCTCGACCCTCCACAAAGATTCGTCCATCGCCCACAGCGATCAGTTGGTCAAAGGATCCAGCGGGGCGGAGCTTGGCATGTAGATTGGCAACCCCGAGCAGTTCGTCGGTAAACGCCACTGCGTCAAGCACCTCTCCCCCGGCACGCGCAGCACGCGAGCGCGCGGCAGCGTAGGCAGGAAGCAGTTGTCGTGGCGTTACAGGCTCCCCATGCGCGACGACAAGGTCACTGATGAGACCGACCTGGCTGCGCGGCTGCTCCCCGCTCAGAGCCGGTTCACTTAACCGCACCGTTACCGTGAGGCCAGGTGTTTGGTCGTCATCGAGTCGGCGCATAACGTGCCCTGCAGCACCAGCAAGACTAATCGCGGTCAAGACCCCAGCCAACTGCTCGACGTGGTCGTCGAGCTCAATCACCACGAGTGGGTCGTGCATCAACAGTGGGTTCAGTGCAACAAGCAAACGGGCGAGGGCGGCTGCGATCGTCACGGCATCGTTTGAGTGCAACGCAACGAGGAGCGGATCCGATTCACTCTGGGCTCCAGCCCAGCGCGCGGCAATCGCGCGATTGAGAAGTTCGTCGGCGCTACCCCCCACGGTGACGCGCACGAGAGCAACACGAATTGCCGGAGTGTGCGACACAAGCGTTGCCAACGACGTGCGCGCGGCAACTCCACCACGCAGGACAATCGCGCCACCGCCTGGGTAGGTGAGCGCCGAGAGATCGCTGCTCATGGTGAGGTGTGACGGAACAGGCTGGGCGGTGAGGTAAATGCGTCGGCGTGCATCTATCGCGTCAAGCATCGCCTGCCACGGGGCAATCTCCCACCACGTTCGCCCGGCCCGCTGTGGTCGGGCCATAGCCGCCGCCGCTTCCGTGAGAGTGAGGCGCAGAGCCCCCAACATCACCGCACTCTCGCTCGAGCGCTCCAACGCCGTGCTCAGTGCATCAAGTGAGCGCAACTGACGGGTGCTCCAGCGCGCCGCAGCGCCGTCCACCGCGCCGGCGAATCGGCCGTCAACACGGGCGCGGACGGCAGGTTCAAGGGTTCCGGCGTCAGCAATCTCGTGCGGGAGCATGGCTGCGGCATCACCGCCGCGCCGCCCCAAGGCACGACAGGCGGCACAGGTGGCGCGGCGGGCCGTTGGTTGGGCGTTCTCTCGGTCGGCATCGAGCGGGTCCTCCCAGCGCCAAGCTGCAACGCGCACCGCTTGCCCACACGCCGCACAGCTGCTCTGCCACCCGGCATCGAGCACCTCGGATGCAGCGCTGAGCAACTCTGCGGCTGCCGCCTCATAGGCGCGCACCGTTGGGGGTCGAAGTTCGGCGGCAATCGTCCACTCATCAACTGCGTCGCGGGCATAGAGGAGGCTGCGAGCCGCTCGATGTGCGCTCGCGAGCGCTAACGCACTACTTCGTGCGGTGAGGTCAACAGCGAGCCGGTCACCTGCCGTGACAGACGACGTTGCTGTTTGGAGCAAAAGTGTGGCGGTGAGTCGGGCGGCGCTGCGATCCACGAGAACGCCCTCCGCCTATCTGCGACTAATCGTCGTTGTTGCCGCCAGCCTCTTCGCTCTCAGGGAGGAACGCATCATCAGAGGTCTTCTCCGGCGGCTCGACGCTCGGTCGCTCTGCAACTGGCGTCTCCTCTTCGTACGTATCCTCATCATCGTCAGCAAAGCCCTCGTCATCGCGGAAGAACGAGCCCTTGGTGTACGGTCGCTCGTCGCTGGTGCGCGTGGCAGTTGGGAAGGAAACCTTCCCAACGTTGCCAGCACTCACGTGCTCTTCGCGAATGATGATGCGGATATCGCCGCCACTAATGGAGGTGATCCCTGAGGTGTAGCTATTGCCGTCGCCAATCAACTTGACGAGGCGCGCGGCAATGCGCGGCTCAACACGCCCAATCTCAATGCCGTTGGCCTTTGCGATCAATCGGTTACCAAGAACGATCAGCTCGACCGAGTCGCCAGGATTTACCTGCGCAAGGGTTCCTGCATCGGCAACGTTTGTCAGCGCGGCAAAGCCGGTAGTCCCCGCCTCTTGAATGAAGATGCCGGCGGGCGTTGTTGCCCCCTCCGAGCTGGCGGTAGTCTTCTTGCCCACCTGCTTGATCAGGCCCTTCAAGCGCTCAAGGTTGCGCTCGGCGATGCGATTAAGTGGATCAAGGGCGAGGGTTGCCTGGTACTCCTTCTTTGAGCCGGCGAGGTCTCCCTGCTCCCAGAGGCACTTGGCAAGCCGATTCTGCGCCTCAATGCGCTCCTCAACTTTGATGGCATCGCCAAGGGCGAGAATTGCCGTGTTCGCCTCACTTGCATCCTTCCAACGTCCTTCAGCGGCCGCCTTCAGTGCAATCTCCGCCTGCTCCTTCGCGGTGCGGCTCGGCTTCTGGGTGGTTGGGGTCTCGTTGGCGAGGGTCACGGGCGCCTCCTCAATTCGGTGCATGCGGGCTGTTGCCCCCCGCTCTGCTGTTGCGGAAGGATAGCCGATCGCTAGCGTCCGACTCCGATCCACAGGAGGGCGACCCCGGTGGCAAGCGTGAGAGCGAGGATTTCGAAGATCAGGCGGGGGTCGCGGCGCTCCCCCTCGGGGGTTGCCGCCCAGATCTCCCGGGCATAGAAGAGGACTGCCAGGCCAGCTGGTCCCGCGAGTCGCGCCACGCCGACCGATGCGAACAGAATGGAGGCTGCGCCGTTCAGTGCCGCCGCGCCAAGGGCATCGCGTACGACCGCTGAGGTTCGCTCGCGACGCAGGCTCGACATGCCTGCGGCAAGGAGCGCCGCCACCGCGGCACTCCCAATTCCCACGGCGAGCACCGCGAGAGGGCCGACCGGATCAGGTCGCGCGGACGGGGTACCAGGGAGCGTGACGATGCCTGGTACCAGCGCCGAGATGCCGATGGAGGCGGCGAAGAGCACGAGGGTGAAGACGGCCAGGCTGACCACACGGTCGCGGTGGAGTGAGCCGTTCGTGCTGCGGCGCAGGCGCAGCTCCCACTCAATAACGGCCCGCAAGATGCCGATCCCTGCGGTGATTGCAATGACCGCGGCAATTCCTGTCGGAACGAGACGCACCACACCCGCGATTGCCAGAGCGATTAGCCCACCGAGCACCACCTCAGCGCCCACAGGTAGGTCACGGACTTCAGAACGCCGGACGGCGTTGACTCCAACGGCACCGAGCAGGGCGGCGCCAGCACCAGCGAGCACGGTGCCTGGGCCGGTCGCGAAGTGGGCGACCCCGGCGGCGATGCCGACAGCGACGATCGTCTCTGCCCACGGACGCGAGACTTCAACTTCACCGAACTCTGCCGCCGTGTCGGTCAGCGCAGCGAGGCGCTCGGCGGCCAAGGTGCGGGCACGGCGGCGGGTTGATGTTGGTTCAGGCATAGGGTCAGGGTAGCGCGCGCAAGGGCTCCCGCGTAGACTCCTCGTGACCGCAGGAGCCGGCGCACAGCAATGGAGGGCAGCATGCTCCACCTCTCACGACTCATTGGGCAGCCCGTTCGAGACAGTAGCGCCGACACGATCGGTGTCATCGACGACCTCATCGCCGCCGTGGGTACAAGCCACCCCCCAATCACCGGGCTCGTGGTCCGAACTGGGCGCCGCCGCATCTACCTCGGCTGGAGCAGCGTGGAGCGCATGGACGCCGCGGGCGCCACGATTTTGGCGACCCGCGTCAACATCAGTCGCTTCCGTCGCCGCGAAGATGAGATCCTGCTGAAGGGCGATCTTCTTGATAAGCAGATCGTTGACATTGACGGGCGCAAGGTGGTGCGCGCCAACGACGTGATCCTCGACTTCGTTGAGGGTGCCATGCGCCTCGTCGCTGTAGACGTTGGTACCGCGGGACTTCTTCGCCGACTTGGGCTCCCCGATCCCTGGATCAATCGCCTCTCTGGTGAACAGTCACGTGTCGCCTCGTACATTGACTGGGAAGATGTAGATCCGCTCGGCTCCACCATTGCTAGCGTGCGCCTCCGCGTTCCACACGCCGGTCTCTCGGAGCTTCACCCTGCCGACCTTGCCACTATCGTCGACCAGTTGACGCCACGCGACCGCGCCGACATTTTCAGCACGCTCGATGAAGAGGTCGCCGCTGAGGCGCTTGAAGAGTTGGAGCCAGAGACACGAACCGATCTCTTGGAAGACCTAGAGCCAGAGCGCGCCGCTGATCTGTTGGAAGAGATGAGCCCCGACGAGGCGGCCGACGCAGTCGCCGAACTCTCGCCTGTGAGCCGCAAGGAGATCTTGCGCTTGATGACCAAAGAGGAGCGCGACGACGTGCAGGAGCTGCTCGCCCACCCAGAGAAGAGCGCCGGCGGCTTGATGACGACGGAGCATGTGGCGTTGCGACCGCAGGCGACTGTCGCCGACGCACTTGCCGCCATTCGTCGCCACGAGCCCGATTCAGAAGTTGCCTTTGCGGTCTACATCGTCGACGGCAAACGGCGCCTTCTGGGTGAGGTGACGCTGCGCGACCTAGTCCTCGCCGCACCAACCACAACGGTGGGCGAACTCATGGACGACGAACCGGTCGCCGTCGAGCTACTGGCGCACTCCGATGAGGTTGCGCGCGTCGTGACCCGCTACGGTCTCGTTGCCGTTCCTGTGGTCGATGCCAACCATCGGCTCATGGGCGTCATCACCGTGAGCGACGCGCTCTGGGACGTGCTGCCCGAGGAGTGGCGCCGCGAGATGCCACGACGCCTCCATGCAGACAGCCTTGCCGCCGCTGGCCCACAAGAGGCCCCCGCGCGCACGCCGTCAAAGCGCGGCGCGAAGGCACCAGCGAAAACTCGCAAGGTACAGCCACGGAAGAAGAGCTCGGTGAAGCGTGGCTAACCTCGGCCTGCGCGATCTCTTTCGTCGCCGCCGCGGTCCGCTCGCATTTCTTGCGGTCGTCGGGCCAGGCCTTATTGCGGGCGTCGCAGGGAACGATGCGGGCGGCATCACCACGTACGCAACCCTTGGCTCGCAGACCGGGCTGCGCTTCCTCTGGATCCTTCCCATCACAGCACTCCTCCTTGCACTGGTGCAAGAGTCGGTCGCACGTCTCGGCGTCGTTACTGGGCAGGGGCTCTCTGATTTGATCCGTGAGCGATTCGGCGTACGGTGGGCACTCTTTGCAATGGTCGTCCTCTTGCTCGCGAACCTCGCGAACACCGTGGCAAACGTCGCTGGCGCCGCATCGGCCATGGCGATCTTCAACGTGCCGATTCTGCTCACCGCCCCACTCGCCGCCCTGATCGTTTGGCTGCTCGTGGTGTATGGAACCTATCGCAGCGTTGAGCGAATCTTTCTAGCGCTCACCGCCGTCTTCTTGGCGTACATCGCCGCCGCACTCTTGGCGAATCCAAACTGGGCGACGGTCGCCTCGTCGCTGACGACTCCGAATCTCGGAGGAGTTTCCGGCGCTGAGATGCTCTTACTTGTTGCCGTGGTTGGTACAACGGTCACGCCGTACATGCAGTTCTATCTGCAATCTGCCGTTGCTGAGAAGGGAATCGGCGTTGAGCGACTCGGCGCGGCGCGCGCCGACGCCATCCTTGGATCGATCTGGACGAACTTCATTGCCGCGTGCGTGGTGATTGCCACAGCGGTTGCACTCGGATCACTCGGCAAGCCAATTGCCTCAGCGGCGGAGGCCGCGGTCGCCTTGGAGCCGCTTGCCGGTGAGTTCTCAAAGATTCTCTTTGGCGCCGGGGCGATCCTCGCCGTGCTGAACGTGGGGATCGTCCTCGTCAATATCCTCGGACTCGCCGTCTAGGCGAGATGCCCCGCGCTACGGCGCGACGGGCGGCCCTTCGTTGAGGTGATCGGCAACAGGTCCGAAGTACGGTGCTAGCCATGCCTTCGTGCAACTGATCGTTGATGCAAGGGTTGCCGCGGTCGGCGCAAATCGCATCTTGGCTCCTGCCAACGCACACTTCTTCACGCTGTCGGTACCGCCCGTCATCAGCAGGGACTTCCAGCCACCCGCCACATCAGGGCCCAGTTCAAGGGCGGGCTTCGCAAATTCGATCACGTTGAAGATCGCCTCGACGTTTGCGGCGGTGATGGTACCTCGCACGAGTGGTGGGCCCTTCTTGTACCAGCGCAGGTTCATCATTGAGGCAAGGGTCGCGGCACGAAATCGATTCGCCTCGAGAACACGCAGCGTGATGCCGGCCACCAAGCGCTGGTGACGAAGCGAGCGCGGTCCGACGTCGTCGTACTTTCGTGCACGACCGAACCCCGTCCAGAGGGTGCTCGGCACGCGGAAGGCACAGCTCTCGTTCGTGGCCGCGCTCAGTGGAATCGTGGTGTCGCACGAACCCTCAACGAAGTAGGGGCTGGTCGTGCGAATCGTCTTGGTGGTACCAGGCTCCTTGCAATTGGCGTGGCTCCAGCCGATCACCTTGCTGCTCGGGTAGTTGTCGGCACGACCCGGCCGCAAGAAGAGCAGGTCGCCATACATCGCGTTTGAGGCGAGGATGTCCGAGGTGCCGAAGGTCGTGAGCGTCCAGTCGTCAATCTCGATGCCGAGGCCCCAGGCAAGATTCTGCGTCATGAGATCTGCGGCCACGATGCTGCGCTCCCATGCGAGCTTCTTGTCCCATGCCGCGCGCTGGGTTGCCGTCATGTTGGAGCGCGCACACTGTTGCGCCCGAACGATCATCGCGTTGATCTTGTCGGTGAAGATCTTTGAGCCAGCGCGGCAGAAGGACTTCGCGAGCGCTGGCTTCAGCGGGAAGCCGTAGAGATCACGCGGAATGCTGTATGCGGCAGTTTGGCCGCTGAACGGGTCAACGGTGAGGAGCATGATCACGTCGGTTCGCTCGGAGCCAAGTTGGTCTCGTGGCACACCTGCAGCCTTGTCGTTCGCGGGGGACCAAGTCCAGTCGGTCGCATTCAGCACCCCTTCGCCACAGCGTTCCGCGGTCTTGTCTCGCAGCGCGCCACCGCAGCGCTTGTCGCTGCCAAGGAAGAGGAGCGTGTAGCGACCGTCGGTGCCAAGAATGTTGGTTGGCGTCGCAGCCGCAGGGCCTGGTGGCGTGCTCGCCCAGATAGCGGTTGCCGCGAAGATCGTCGCCAGCAGGGCGACCGCGAGGGCGTACGGGCGGGCGGTGCGAATCACTACATCATCACCAGGCCACCGTCGACGCCGAGCACCTGCCCGGTGACATACGAGGCCTCGCGCGATGCGAGATAGATCACCGCTGCGGCGAGTGATATTGACGATGCGGCCACTCTTGGCGCGCAGCATCTCCTTCACCGCCGCCTTCGTCATATAGAAGGCGCCAGAGAGATTCGTGTCGATCACCTCGCGCCACTGCTCAGGCGTCATGCGCAAGATGAGCGTGTCGCGGGTGATACCGGCGTTGTTGACGAGCAGGTCGACCTTGCCAAACGCTTCGATCGCCTTCGCGACCACGGCAACGGCGGCATCAGGATCGGCGGCATCGGCCTGCAGGGCAATCGCCTTGCGACCCTTGGCGGCGATCTCGGCGACCACGGCATCGGCGGCAGCGGTGTTCCCCTTATAGGTAATCAACACGTCGGCACCTGCGTCGGCAAGGGCGACGGCGATGGCGCGACCGATGCCGCGGGCTCCACCGGTGACGATGGCGGCGTATCCGTTGAGCTCAAACATGTGACCTCCTCTACTGGAACTGTCGTGGGTAGTGTCGCGCTTAGCGGCGCTTCGCGTCTAGCAGCACCTTGAGCGCCGCTGGCACTCTCGCCGCCTTCGCTCCCCCATCAGGTCGCTTGATCTTGATCGTGCTCGGGTCCACCGCTGCGGCGCGTGCGCCATGGGCAGGATCCGCATCCCAGCGCGTGACAAAGGACCCGGAGGTGTACCCCCCGCCGAAGGCAACCGTGCAGAAGACATCGCCCGGCTTCAGTCGGCCCGCAGCCACCGCTTCGGAGAGCGCGATCGGGATGCTCGCGGCCGAGGTATTTCCGTATCGGTCGAGATTGACGAAGATCTTCTCCATTGGGAACTCGATCGCCTTGGAGACGTGTTCAATGATGCGCAGGTTCGCCTGATGCGGAATCACAAGGTCGACCTCAGGCACGGTAAGGCCGGCGCGCTCGATCGCTGCGGTCGCGACCGCCGCCATGGTGCGCGTGGCATAGACGTAGGTCTTCGCTCCATCCATCTTGATCAGAGGATCAGCGTCGGAGCCTGAGCCGCCAGGAATCCATAGCGCAAACGCGCCCGAAGGATCGGCGGAGAGTTCAAAACTCAGCGTGCCTGGGCGCGTGGCGATGATCTGATCATCGTGCAGATCAAGCGCATCGAGCACGATTGCACCAGCGCCGTCGCCAAAGAGGACGCAGGTTGAACGATCACTCCAATCGACGATGCGTGAAAGCGACTCAGCACCGATGACGAGTGCACGCTGGCCAAGGCCGGCGGTGAGAAAGCCGTGCGCGACGGCGTAGGCATAGGCGAAGCCCGAGCAGGCGGCGGACAGATCAAATGCGGCGGCGCGATGACTACCAATCGCCTCTTTGATCAGCACCGCGGTGCTCGGCATCGGGTGATCTGGCGTGAGCGTGGCAACGACGATTAGATCAACAGAGTCGGCTGAAACGCCAGCAACAGCGAGCGCGCGGGCGGCGGCGATTGCACCCATGGACGCCGTGGTTTCGCCGTCATCGGCGATATGTCGCTCACGAATGCCGGTCCGCGTGCTGATCCACTCATCGCTCGTCTCAACGATCTGCTCAAGGTCGCTGTTGCTGATCGTCGCCTTCGGAACCTCGTGTCCCCAGCCAACGATGTGGGTCGTACGATTCGGAAGCGCCGCTAGCCCGGTCTCGCCACCAATGCGCGTCGCGTCGCCGTCGGTCAGCGGCCCGCTCATGCCGGCTCCACCTCAATGATCGGCGTCTTCGCCTTCACGAGCTGTCCGTCCTGCGCAATGATGCGCGCCACTCGACCCGCCTTATCGCTCTTGATCTCATTGAAGAGCTTCATCGCTTCAATCAGGCCGATCGGCTGACCAACCGCCACGATGGAGCCGACCGAGATAAATGCTGGCGCTCCTGGCGACGGGGCGGCATAGAAGATGCCCGTGAGTGGTGCGTTCACAACGGGGCCACTCGGTGCCGCGGCACTCGTTGATGCAGCTTGCGCTGGCTTTGTGCCGGTTGGGAGAGGTACGGGCGCGGCGCTCGCGGTGCCCTGTGCGGCAGGTGCGGCGCCAGCCACCACCACGTGGCTCCCCTGCACGGCAGTGCGGCTGCGCACAACCACTCGAGTGCGGCCAGCCGAAAGTTCAACCTCGGCGAGGCCGCTGCCGTCGGCAACGACGGCGAGGCGATCAACGATCTCGATCAGGGCGGCGTCATCGGTGGTGAGTGGCATGTTTGCGGGGAGGCGTGCGCCAGTACGGCTCTCCCCCTTACGTGGTCGAGGTGGGGTGCTCTGCGTCGGCGACGAGGCCGCAGGTGGCAGCGCACTCTCAACGAGGCGGGATAGGTTTCGCGGCGCAAGCCGCTCTATGGCTGGGGTCGATGGTGGCGTTACGCTGCCCGGCGGCGCAACCTCAGGGGCGTCGCCGCGGGCGCGACGAGCCGCATCACGTGCCGCTTGCAGGGCACGACGTGCGCTCTTCTGCAGCCGAACGCGACGCTTCTCTGCCATTAGCGGCCCTCCCACTTCGCGAAGAGGAGTGCCGAGTTCTGACCACCGAAGCCGAAGGCGTTCACAAGCGCGAGGTTTACCTGCTGCGCTGCCGGCGCACCAGTGACGATGTTCAGTCCAGCCGTGGCTGGATCTGGTGCGGCGAGGTTCAGTGTAGGATGTACGCGGCCATCGCGCATCGCGCTGATCGTGGCAATCGATCCAAGACCGCCCGCGGCACCGAGCGTGTGGCCGATCGCACTCTTGGTAGCGGTGACACTCGCGCGCGAGCCCTCGCCGAGAATCGTGCGGATCGCCTCGAGCTCGGCCTTGTCGCCCTCTGGCGTTGAGGTCGCGTGAGCGTTGACGTGATCAATGTCGGCACCGATTCGACCCGCCTTGGCGAGTGCGCGACGTGCGGCGCGCACGGCACCAGAGCCGCCAGGCGCTGGCAGTGTGATGTGCAGTGCATCGGCAGTTGCTCCGTAGCCAACGAGCTCGGCAAGTGGCGTTGCGCCGCGGGCGAGCGCCACATCGAGTCGCTCCAGCAGCAGAATCCCTGCACCCTCGGCCATCACGAATCCATCGCGGCCGCTGTCGAAAGGTCGTGAAGCGGCGGCGGGGTTGCCTCCCGTTGATGACGCACCGCTGCGCGAGAGGGCACGCATATTGTTGAATCCTGCGATCACTACCGGGTGGAGCGCCGCTTCGGTACCGCCGGCGAGCGCCATCGTGGCGTCGCCGCGACGAATCATCTCGTACGCCTCACCTATCGCGTGCCCTGCGGTGGCGCAGGCGCTCACCGCACCAAACGACGGACCCTGTGCGCCAACATGAATCGCGACCTCGCCCGAGGCCATGTTGCCGATCGCGGCCGGAACCAAGAAGGGCGAGATGCGACCGGCGCCACGCTCGGCGAACACAGCGGCCTGCTCAAAGAGAGTGGTTGCGCCGCCCAAGCCCGATCCGATGATCGTGGCGACACCTTCGGAAGATTCGCCCGCTTCAAAGCGCGGCGGCAGCCCGGCCGAGGCGAGCGCCTCAGCGGCGGCGGCGATGGCGAAGTGGGTGAAACGATCGAGGCGCTTGACCTGCTTCGGCTCCAGAACATCCGAAGGATCAAAGCCAATCGCTTGGCCACCGAAGTCCACCTCTTGGCCGGTTAGGTCAAGGCCCTGCAGCGCGCGAACGCCGGATCGCCCCGCGAGCAGACCGTCCCAGAGCGCGGCAACGCCACGGCCGAGGGGCGAGACCGCCCCCATGCCGGTAACGACGACGCGCTGCTCGTTGCTCATCGCACCAGCTTCCCAGTGCGAAGCGTTGCCGCGCGATACGTGTCGCCCGTGAGACCGCGCGCGCTAATCGCATCGGCAACCTTCTCGGTGTCGTAGCTGGCGCGATAGACCTCGGCGGTGATCGTCTTCTCCTCGGGATCGATGTCAATCACGGTAAAGGCGGCGGTGGCGTCGCCGTCGTACGGCATGCCAACGGAGCCGGCGTCAACGAGCACCTTCCAGCCGTAGTCCTTCACGCGCGCGGTGTGGGTGAAGCCCACGCACACAACGCGCGAGTCGGTCTGGCCGAGCAGCTCCAACGTGGTCGACGGATCAAGGTCGGCACTGAGCGGCACGGTCCGCGAGCCGGGCGAGGCGTGACAGAAGGTGACGGCGATCTCACCGTAGCGAATGCGTCGCTCGCTCGGTAGCGAGCGGAGCCACTCAATGCGATCGTCATCGAGGGCATCCGATGTCCATTCAACGGCAGCCTTTAGTCCTGGTGGAAGGCCACCCGCGAGGCTTGGGAACGAGGCTGCGTAATCAAGATCAGAGACAGCAATGTCGCCGGTGCCTGCGGTCACCAGCGCGCCCTTCTTCTGCAGTTGCTGAATCAGGTCGATTGTTTCGGATGGCTGCGGCCCGAAGAGGGCGTGATCTCCAAGGATCGCCACCTGATCGGGCTTCAGAGCCGGGAGTCGCGCGACGACCGCCTCGAGTGCGGCCAGGTTGCCGTGAATGTCTGAAAGAACGACGACGCGCTTCATATCTGTCCCTTCGCTATTCGGCTGAGCCGGCCGGACGCGGAAGCGCCGACTCGGGTGGAATCACAAACGTAATCGTGACGGTACAGGCGGCGGCGCCATCGACGCTCGCAGTCCCCTTTGCGGTGCCCATACGGGAGCCAAGCTTCTGCATCTGAATCTCGAGGCGCAACGTTTCGCCTGGCACAACCATGCGCGTAAAGCGGCACTCCTCGATTTTGGCGAAGACGCCGAGTCGATTGCCGAACCCTTCGGTGCGAGCCACATAGACGCCCATCGCCTGGGCGAGCGCCTCGACCTGCAGTACGCCGGGCATGATCGGCATCCCCGGGAAGTGGCCAGGGGTCCAGAAGGCGTCGGGTCGCACGTCGAGCTCTGCAACCAGCGTCTGCGCTTCGCGGTCTTCCGAAACGATGCGGTCGAGCAGCAAGAACGGCGCGCGATGCGGAATCAGCGCCTCAATGCCGGCCTTATCGAGCAGTGGTGCGTTCATGCGCGAGCCTTCGGCGCGGCGGCCAAGATGTCGGCGGTGCCGATCGCATCGAGCATGCCGGTGGTGGCGGTGCCGTTCAGGAACGATGGTGTCTCGAGCAGGCCGAGGAAGAAGTCGCGCGTCGTCGCCACACCGTCGATCTCTACCTCGCGGAGTGCGGCGCGCGAGCGAGCGATCGCCTCTTCACGGGTGTTCCCCCACACGATCAACTTGGCGAGCAGGCTGTCGTAATACGGCGGCACCTCATAGCCGGCATAGAGATGCGAATCGAAACGCACCCATGGGCCGCTCGGCGATCGGAATGTCGTGATCTCACCCGCCTGTGGTCGGAACTCCTGTGCCGGATCTTCGGCGGTGAGGCGGAACTCGATCGCGTGACCGCGGCGCTCCACCTCGGCCTGCGTCATTGGCATCAACTCGCCCGCGGCCAATCGAATTTGTAGTGCGACCAAATCGACACCTGTCACCGCCTCGGTGACCGGATGTTCCACCTGAATGCGGCAGTTGATCTCGATGAAGTACGGCTTCCCATCGGGGCCGACCAAGAACTCCAATGTTCCTAGGTTGCGATACCCCGCGGCGCCGATCGCCTTCGCGGCGCGCGTCAAGAACTCTTCGCGCACCTTTGGCGTGAGTGCGGTGGAGGGTGACTCTTCGACGAGCTTCTGGTGGCGTCGCTGTACGGAGCAGTCGCGCTCACCGAAGTGCAGCGCGGTGCCGCTCTTGTCGACGGCAATCTGCACCTCAACGTGATGCGTGTCGACGAGGTACTTCTCGAGGTAGAGCGAGCCGTCGCCGAACGCCGCCTGTGCCTCTTGGGTGCAGAGCGAGAAGAGCTGCGCCAAGTCGTCGGCGTTCTGGATCACGCGCATGCCGCGTCCACCGCCGCCGGCAGAAGCTTTGAGAATCACCGGGTAGCCAATCTTTGCTGCGGCCTTCGCCGCCGCCGCCTCGTCGGCAACCACGCCGTCGGAGCCAGGAATCGTAGGGAGGCCGTGCTTGGCGAGGAGTGCGCGCACCCCCGCCTTGCTCTCGAAGCGCTCGAGCACTTCGGCAGAGGGGCCAATAAAGGTGAGCCCGTGCGCGGCGGCCGCTTCGGCGAAGGTGGCGTTCTCCGAAAGGAAGCCGTAGCCGGGGTGAATGGCGTCGCAGCCGGTCGCGAGCGCCGCCGAGATCACCGCGGGTGCGGAGAGGTAGCTTCGCTTGGCGTCCGCGGGACCAATG
>RFPZ01000022.1 GCA_009925905.1 Candidatus Aquidulcis frankliniae | reverse complement strand
CAGCGCGGCACGCTGGAATTACTGCTCAGCCGACCACTCAGCCGCCGCAAGATCCTTCTCACCATGCTGCTTGAGGGCTGGGTCGGCGCAGCCCTCGTCTCGTTCGCCTACATCGTGGGCACCGTCATCGGCGCGCAGATCGCTGGCGTTACGGACCAACTGGCATTCGAACAGCTCCCAATTCTCTGGGCGTACGGCGCACTCTTCTGGGGGATGTTCGCAACGATCGGGATTGCAACCACGAGCAGCTTCGACAACACCGCACCATCCATGGCGATCACCGTCTCGTTCCTCATGGCGAATTACATCATTGAAGTGATTGGCTCGTTCTGGGATGTCGTGGAGCCGTATCAGTTCCTCTCGCTCTTCAATCACTTCTCGCCAGTGGATCTACTCAACGGCACCGTCGACAGTTCGTCGGCGCTGATCTTCGGCGTTGTCACCGTGATTGCCGCAGCCTGGGCCCTCTACATCTTCCCGCGCCGCGACCTCGCCGCGCCGAATTGATTTTTCGCGCACACGCGCGACGTCAGCTACACAATTCTTGAAAAGAGCTCGTTGCTGAGTAAGCGGCCGCGCAGCGTCAACTGAATGCGTGACGCGTCGCTCGGGTGCGGTGCAAGGAGTCCATTCGCTTCACCCCACGCAAGCACCTCACTAAATCCCTCACGCACCGCGGCGTCGCGCTCCACACCGCGCGACATGCGTAGTGCCAGCACCAGGCCCTCTGCAGCGCGAGCCGCGTCACTCTCAATCTGACTCTCTCCGCCCGGTGGGAGCTCGCCCTGCTGGAGTGCACCCTCCCAGGCGTCAAGATTGGCGGAGTTCCAGCGACGTGTGACGCCATCAAAGGCGTGCGCACCGGGGCCAACGGCGGCAACGCTAGCGCGCTCCCAATAAAGGGTGTTGTGCCTGGACTCATGGCCAGCGGTTGCCCAGTTGCTGATCTCGTACCAGTTGTAGCCCGCAGCGGGGAGGCGGCTGTTCAGGTGCTCGAGCTCTAGCGCGCCGCGCTCTTCGTCTTGCGCCGCGGCGGCGCGCTCCCGCCAAGCGACGGCTCCGGCTGGGGTTGCGAGGCGATCGTCGCCGGCCTCATCGGGCCCGAGGCTGAGGGTGAGGGCGTAGACGCTCAGGTGATCGGGGGCGAGGGCGATCGCCGCGTCAAGGCTTGCCGCCCAAGCGTCAAACGGCAGATCAGGCAGATCGGCGAGTAGGTCCATCGAGAGGCTGGCGAACCCTGCGGCTCGGGCGGCGGCGATCGTCGCCACCACATCGTCGGGGGTGTGGCGGCGGCCAAGGGCGCGGAGGGCGGTCGTATCCATCACCTGTACACCCACGCTCAGCCGGGTAACCCCAGCCTGAGCGACGCCGGCCAAATCGCCGCGCTCGTCGACACCGGGGTTCGCCTCGAGGGTCACCTCGGCGTCGGGGGTGAGCCCGAAACGATCGCGAATGCGCTCGATGAGAGAGGCGAGTCGGTCGGTGGGCAACAGCGATGGGGTGCCGCCGCCGAGGTAGAGGGTTTCGAGCGGCATTCGATTGGCTGAGCCGAGACTGCCGAACTGAGCATCCATCAACTTCGCGCGCAAGTCGATCTCTCGTTCGATTGCGGTGAGATATCCGCCCATGCGCGAGCGCGGACCAAACGCCGCAGCACCAGCAACAACGACAAAGTCGCAATATGGGCAGAGTGAGCGGCAGAACGGAACGTGCAGGTAGAGGCCGCGCGGTGGCGCGGGCTGCGCGCCCGTCGTCACGTTAATCGGCGTCGGTGCGCAAGACGGCGAGGAAGGCCTCCTGCGGAATCTCAACGGAGCCGACGCGCTTCATGCGCTCCTTCCCCTCTTTCTGCTTTTCGAGGAGCTTCTTCTTTCGCGTGATGTCTCCACCGTAGCACTTCGCCAACACGTTCTTGCGGACCGCCTTCACCGTTTCACGCGCGATCACCGTGCCGCCAATCGCCGCCTGGATCGGCACCTCAAACATTTGACGCGGAATAAGTTCCTTCAGCTTTGAGGCAAGGTTTCGACCGGAGCCCTGTGCACGATCGCGATGGATGATGGTGCTGAGCGCATCGACTGGTTCGCCGTTGACGAGAATGTCAAGTTTGACGAGTGGCGCAACGCGATACTCAGACTCGGTGTAGTCAAGCGATGCATATCCTTGCGTCCGGCTCTTTAGCTGGTCGAAGTAGTCAACAATCAGTTCTGCGAGTGGGATTTGGAAGCGCATCACGACGCGCTTCTCGTCGAGATACTCCATGCCATCAAAGATGCCGCGCTTTTCGGTGGAGAGTTCCATGATCGTGCCGATGTAGGTTGATGGGGTCACGACTGATGCGGAGACCCACGGCTCGCGAATTTCGTCGATGTGGTTCGGGCTCGGTAGCTGGGCGGGGTTGTTGATCAGTAGTTCGCCCTTGCCGCCGCTGAGCATGACCTGGTACTTGCAGGAGGGGGCCGAGGCGATCAGCTGCAGGTTGAACTCACGCTCGAGGCGCTCCTGCACAATCTCCATGTGGAGGAGGCCTAGGAAGCCGCAGCGGAAGCCGAAGCCAAGGGCGGCGGATGACTCCGCCTCAAAGGTGAAGCTCGCGTCGTTTAAGTGCAGCTTCTCGAGCGCCTCACGCAGGGCTGGGTAGTCCTCACCACTGAGCGGATAGAGTCCGGCGAAGACGAGTGGGAGAGCCACCTGGTAGCCAGGGAGTGGTTCGGCGGCAGGGCTCGTTTGCGATGTGACCGTGTCGCCAACACGTGCGTCGCGCACGCTCTTGAGCCCAGTGGCGATGTAGCCAACCTCGCCCGCGACCAGCTCTTGGACCGGCACGTGTTGCGGTCGGAAGTAGCCGAGCTCCACTGGAACACAGGTCACACCTGAGCCCATCATCAGAATCGGATCGCCCGCTTTGAGTCGCCCCTCTTGGACACGGATGTAGTTCACGACTCCTTTGTAGGTGTCGTAGTGGGAGTCAAAGACGAGTGCGCGAAGCGGCGCATCAAGCGGACCGCTCGGCGCGGGGATGCGCGCCACTAGGGCCTCAAGGATTTCGGTGATGCCGATTCCCGACTTCGCCGACGCAAGGATCACCTCCTCTCGAGGAATGGCAAGGGAATCTTCCAGTTCACTCATCACCGCATCGGGGTCGGCCGCTGGAAGGTCAATCTTATTCAGCACAGGAATGATCACCAGGCCAAGCTTCATCGCGAGATGCACATTGGCGAGCGTCTGCGCTTCAATCCCTTGGCTCGCATCAACGACAAGAATGGCGCCGTCGCACGCCTGCAGGCTCCGCGAGACCTCGTAGGCGAAGTCGACGTGGCCAGGGGTGTCAATCAGATTGAGTCCGTAGGTGAGTCCATCTTTCGCTACGTAGTCAAGGCGCACCGCGCGCGCCTTGATGGTGATCCCCTTCTCGCGCTCCAGATCCATGGAGTCGAGCATTTGCGAGGTCATTAGCCGGGCTTCCACCGTGTGGGTTGCCTCGAGGAGGCGATCGGCCAGGGTCGACTTCCCATGGTCGATGTGCGCGATGATGCTGAAGTTACGCAGCCGAGACTGCGGGATGGTGCTCATGTACTAAGGATCGCACGCTCTTGCCAGCCCCGCCGAAGGGCTCTGGGGGCGGAGCGTGGCGGGGCCTCTGCTACGATCGCCCGACGGCTCAACCGAGCCCCAGAAGCTGATGGAGTGACTAATGGGAAAGACCCCGCGCAAGTACAAGGGTGCACGAACACCGCAGTCGCTGAAAGAGGTTCGCGCCTCTGCCCGCCGCAACGCGGTGCAGCAGCCACAGCGAACCGCCGCCAAGAGCCTCGTCGCGAAGGCGCTGGAGATCATCACGGGCCAGGCCCAGGGTGACACCGCCGCCGCCGTCAACAAGGCCTCAAGCGCCCTTGACCGCGCTGCGAAGCACGGAGCCATTCACAAGAATGCCGCCGCCCGACGCAAATCGCGCCTCGCCAAGAAGGCTGCCAAGGCGGCTGCCGCTGGCGGCGTGATGCCGAAGGTTGTGAACAAGAAGAAGTCGGCACCAAAGAAGGTCGCCGCACCAAAGGTTGAGGCCGCCGCTGCAAAGCCGGCTGCCAAAAAGCCAGCCGCAAAGAAGCCTGCTGCCAAGAAGGCGGCACCAAAGGCCTAAGCGAACGAATCGCTCGACCGCCCGCTGCGCTCTGCGCAGTGAGGCGGGACGACGATTAGGCGACCGGCTCCTCGCGCTTCACGCGCGGAGCACTCGGCCAGTAGAGCAACCCACCAATAAGCGCGGCGAGTGTCGTGCTGCCAATCAGCAGTCGCGCCGTTCCCATCTGGCCATCCCAATACCATTCGGTGAATGAGGCCACGTCGGTGATTCCCGCCTCGGCCAGTGCCGCCTTGCCGCCATCGGCACCCTGGTAGCGAACGTAGACGCACTCGGGTCCGGCTGTGCACTTGAAGGAGCCGCCCTGCTTCTCGTCGCGGTATCCCGGATCAAGTGAGAAGAAGAAGAGCTTCACGGCGAGGAAGAGTGCGGCGAATGTCACCGCAGTAACGGCGCCACTCCAACCAGCATTGGCGAAGATGCGACCTGGGCGTCCGCGCAGCTGCCCAGCGCGCTGATTCCCGTACCAGCCGATGAGTAGGCCAGAGAGCGGCGCGAACACGATGTACGCCGGATCGATTGGAATCACCATCAAGAAGCTCACCGCAACGGTGAGCGCCATGCCAATGCCAACAAAGGCGGCGACCGTTGCGCCACGATCGACGAAGCGGCTCATGCGTGGGTCACATGCGAGAAGGCGGCACGACCGGCGTAGATCGCCCGAGCGCCGAGCTGCTCTTCAACGCGCAGGAGTCGGTTCAACTTGGCGACACGCTCCGAGCGCGATGGGGCGCCTGTCTTGATCTGCCCCGCGTTCGTCGCCACGGCAAGGTCAGCAATGGTGGTGTCTTCGGTCTCGCCCGAGCGGTGGCTCAAGATGCTCGCCCAGCCGGCGCCACGCGCCAGGGTGATTGCGTCAAGCGTTTCGGTCAGGGTGCCGATCTGGTTCGGCTTCACCAGCAGTGCGTTGGCCGCGCCCGCATCAATCGCGCGTTCAATGCGATGCGTGTTCGTCACCAGGAGATCGTCGCCCACAATCTGGACCTTGCCGCCGATTCGTGCGGTCAGTGCCTCCCAGCCACTCCAGTCATCTTCGGCCAGGCCATCTTCGATGCTGATGATCGGATACTTCGACGCCCAACTCGCCCAGAGATCAACGAGTGCGCCGCTCTCCATGGTGCGACCCTCACGGTCAAGCCTGTAGTGGCCGCTCGACTGCAGCAGCTCAGTTGCGGCGGCATCGATCGCGATCGCAATCTCTTCGCCTGGGCGATAGCCCGCCGCCTCAATCGCCGTCATCAGCGCGTCAAGGGCCGCCTCGTTTGATGACAAGCTCGGCGCGAACCCACCCTCGTCGCCCTGGCCGGTTGCAAGACCGCGTTCGTGCAGGTTCTTGCGCAGCGCGGCGAAGACCTCGGCGCCAGCGCGCAGTGCGTCGCGATAGGTAGCGGCACCAACTGGAACAACCATGAACTCCTGGAAGTCGGTTGAGTTCTCGGCGTGCTTGCCGCCATTCAAAATATTTAGTAGCGGCACAGGAAGTTTTACTGCAGCATCGCCACCAAGTTCGTACCAGAGTTCGTGGCCGTGCAGCGCGGCGCGAGCGTGGGCGGCGGCGAGTGAGACGCCGAGGATCGCGTTCGCGCCGAGTCTGCCCTTTGCTGGTGTGCCATCAAGGGCGATGAGCGCCGCATCAATGGCGCGCTGATCGCTCACCGACGATCCGTTGAGCGCTTGTGCAATTTCGCCGTTCACCGCGGCGACAGCGCCCAGCACCCCCTTGCCGCCGAATCGACGCTTGTCGCCATCGCGAAGTTCAACCGCTTCGTGCGCTCCAGTAGACGCGCCAGACGGGACCGCGGCGCGGCCGCGAACACCGTCCGCCAACGTCACGTCGACCTCTACGGTTGGGTTCCCTCGAGAATCGAGAATCTCGCGCGCATGAATCGCGCTGATTCGGTCACTCATGCCAGGTCATCGCTCTCGTCGTCATCCTCTTCATCGAGCGTTGACGGCTTGATGATTGGCTTCGGCTTGGCTGGTGCGCGCTTCGCTGTCGCCTTCGCTCCTGGCTTCACCGGCGAGACGTAGACGATTGGGAGTGTCTCGTATGGCGAGCCGGCGGTTGGCACCACGGCAAGACCTGGCAAATCACGCCCCTCGAGGAACTCGAGGGATGCGCCACCACCAGTGGAGAGGTGCGTCATCTTCTCGGCGACCCCGAGTTGTCGCAGGGCGGCAATGCTGTCGCCGCCGCCCACGACCACCGTTGCACCAGCGTCGGCTTTCTCGGCGGCAACCTTGGCGAGCTCGCGGGTGGCCACGGCAAACGATGGGATCTCAAAAACGCCGAGTGGTCCGTTCCAAAGAATGGTCTTAATCGGCACCAACGCTTCACGAATGGCGGTGATCGAGGCGGGTCCAAGGTCGACCATATGCCAGCTTGCAGGGAGCTTGTCGGTGGAGACCACCTTGAACTCGGTGCCGCGGGTCACCTCTTTTGCGACGACGCCGTCAACCGGAAGGAGGACGCGAACGCCGCGGTCCTGCGCCAACTTCAGGATGCGTCGCGCATCTTCAACCATCTTTGACTCATAGAGGCTCTTACCCACACTGCGGCCAGAGGCAACGAGGAACGTATTCGCCACGCCACCGCCAAGGATCAGTAAGTCGACCTTCTTAATCAGCGCCTCGAGGACGGCAACTTTGCCCGAGACTTTGCCACCGCCAACGATTGCCGCGAACGGTCGCGCCGGCTTCTCGAGCAGATTCGAGAGCGCCTCAACCTCTTGCTCCATAAGCAGGCCGACATACGACGGTAGGTAGGCCGCAACTCCAACGGTGCTGGCATGGGCACGGTGCGCTGCCCCGAATGCATCGTTCACGAAGACGTCGCCATATGAAGCGAGTCGTTCCGCGAACGCTGGGTCATTGCGCTCTTCACCAGCATGGAAGCGAACGTTCTCTAGCAACAGCAGTTCGCCTGGTCGCAAGCGGCGAACGGCGTCGTCGGTACCAACGCCAAGCGCATCGCCAGTCGTTGGCACATTGACGCGAATGAGTTGAGTGAGTCGCTCGGCTGCAGGTCGCAGGCGCAAGCCATCCACAACGCGACCATCTGGTCGGCCAAGGTGCGACATGATCACCACCGATGCGCCACCGTCGAGGAGCGCCTTGATGGTTGGCACAGCGGCGCGAATGCGCGAGTCATCAACGATCTTTCCGTCAGAGAGCGGCACATTGAAGTCAACGCGCAGCAGCACGCGCTGGCCCTGCATGTTCAGCTCACGAATCGTGCGCTTTCCTGAGGCCGAGATGATCTCTTCCGCAATGCGACGCGGTCCACTCTGTGGTGGCGCTGGTCGCGGAATCGGACGTGGGGTTGGTCGCGCCGCCTTGGCCGCCGTTGGAGTGGCGCCCGGCTTCGCCGTGGCTTTCACGTTCGGGCGGTTCGCCGGTCGGCTCGGCGCCGTTGGTGGTGCGCCAGTTGGGCGCGGCTGACCATTGGAGCCCGTGATGGTTGGCTTCACCTGTGGCCGATTGGCTGGGCGGCTCGAGGCAAGCATCGCCCCCGCTGGCTTCTGTGGCGGCACCCCGCTTGCACCCTTCGCAGGAACTGCGACCACTGGCTTCGGGGCTGGCTTCGAACCTGGCTTCGCCGCTACCGGCTTTGCTGACGGCTTCGCGGCTGGCTTCGCTACTGGCTTCGTCGCAGGTTTCGCCGCTGGCTTTTCAGCTGGCTTGGCGCTTCCGCCGATAAGTCGGGAGAGCAACCCCTTCTTCTCAACCATGTGTCGCCACGTAACGCACGAGGTCGGCAACGCGGCAGCTATAGCCCCACTCGTTGTCGTACCAGGTCACGATCTTCACGAACTTGTCGCCCACCATCATGGTGCTAAGGGTGTCGATGATTGAAGAGCGCGTATCACCCTTGTAGTCCGACGAAACCAACGGTTCGTCGGAGACGCCGAGGATTCCCTTCATTGGGCCAGCCTCGGCGACTCGGAATGCCGCGTGAATCGCATCAATGCTTGCCGGTCGCTCCAGCTCGGCAGTGAAGTCAACGATGCTCACCGTTGGAGTTGGGACGCGAATGCTGTAGCCCCCGAAGCGACCCTCAAGCTCAGGGACAACTCGCGCGATCGCCGCTGCGGCGCCCGTCGAGGCTGGCACAAGGTTCAGACTGGCCGCACGTGCGCGACGTGGATCACTGTGTGCCACGTCAAGAATGCGCTGGTCGTTGGTATAACTGTGAATGGTGGTCATCAACGCGCGCGCGATGCCCCAACCGTCCGAGACAATTTTCGCTGCAGGGGCGAGGCAGTTCGTGGTGCAGCTGGCATTCGAAACGATGTGATGTTTCGCTGGGTCGTACTGCTTCTCATTCACGCCCATGACAATGGTCAGATCCTCGCCCGTTGCCGGGGCGCTGATGATCACCTTCTTTGCGCCGGCGGCGCGGTGTGCCGCAGCCTTCTCGGCGTTGGTGAAGAGCCCCGTCGATTCCACAACGATGTCAACGCCAAGTTCACCCCACGGGAGTGCCGCAGGATCTTTGCTCGCCAGCACCTTAATGCGGCGACCGTCAATGACGAGTTCGTCGTCTTCAGCGGCGACGTTGCCGGGGTAGATGCCGTAGGTGGAGTCGTACTTAAAGAGGTGTGCGTTCATCTTCGGATCAACGAGATCGTTGATCGCCACAACCTCGACTTCAGGCGAGCGCTGAATGATTGCCTTGAGGCTCTGCCGACCAATGCGGCCGAAGCCGTTGATGCCTACGCGTACGGTCATCGAGTGTCCCCCTTCGATTTCGCCGCTACGACCCGCTCCCACTCTGGATTGCCGATTCGCTCGACAACCATCGGATGGCAGCCCGCCAGGCTCACGTCCCCGCCAAGCTCGGCTGGGTGCACGGAAACTCTCCGTCCTGGAACCTTGAAGCTATTGTCGCCGATCTCCCCCTCAATACGCGAATGGAGCGCATCCCAGTGCGCCTCAGCGAACGAGCCGCCGATGATGATGCGGCTCGGGTTAAACACATTGACGAAGCCTGCCACCGCCCGGCTGACCGCCAGGAGCGCATGGTCAATGAGCCCCTGCGCGACGCGATCCCCTGCCGCCGCAGCCTCAGAAACCTCCTTGGCGCTAACCCGCCCCGTCGGATGCGCAGCACGCCAAGTGGCAAGCCATGGGCTCGCACCACTCGCCGCAGCCTCGCCCCCTGTGCGTGCGAGCGCGACGCCTGAGGCATGCGCCTCGAGGTGTCCGATGCCGCCGCAGGTGCAGCGTGGTCCGTCGAGCGTGATCGGGGCGTGACCGATCTCAATCCCTGTGTCATCTGGTCCCGTGTAAAGTCGACCGCTGCTGATCACTGCGCCACCGAGGCCGGTGCTAATCGTGATGTAGAGCAGATCATCGATGCCGCGACCTGCGCCAAACGCCCGTTCGCCGAGGATCGCCACCTTCGTATCGTGCTCAAGCAGCGCGGGAAGGTTAAGCGCCGCGCTGATCGGTCCGGCTAGATCCGTGCCTGGAAAGTCGGGGCCGAGGTTTGCGGGCTCGACAGCGATCCCGCGCCACGGATCAATCGGGCCAGGTGCGCTGATGCCAACACCGACAAGTCGAGCGACTGCAGCGGCATCTTCGACTCGTGCCGAATCTCGTGCCTGCTGCAGCGTGCTTACACACGCGGCAACGATGGCGGCTGGGCCGCTACTCACGGGAGTTGCGTTCGACGCGCGACCGATGCGCGAACCATCGGCGCGCACGACCGCCGCACGAATCTGCGTCCCGCCGAGATCAAGGGCGAGTACGGTCGCATCAGCGGACGGCGTGATCATTACTCCTCCGTGCTCAACTTGAGCTCACTGTGGATAACTTTGTGCGTGGTGCGGCGAGTTATGCACAACTCGCGAAAAGCGGCGCGGCCCCCGACCGGTCTCCCAGTCGAGGGCCGCCTGGCCGCTATGCAATCGCCGTGCGGCGATTGCCGGTTGTTAATCAGCCACCGATCTTGAAGACCTTGGTGCCGCACGTTGGGCACTTGCCCTCGAGTGCTGGCTTGCCGTTCTTCATCGTGACCTTCTTCGTATCAATTGCTTCCTTCTTTGCCTTGCACTTGACGCAATACACCTGGGCCATTCTCTGTACCTCCACAAACCGGAGCGTGAGCTTCGGTCTACCTAGACCCCAATCGGGGCACGTACCTCCTTGGTGTTGCCACCAAGCGTTGATCTGCGAGGGGGCCAAGCGGACCCCTCGCACAATCACCACGGTTGAGGATAGGGAGCACGCCCCGCACGGTCAACCATGCCCCCCGCACGAATCCTCCCTGGCACAACCTGTGCCCCCACGCACACCGGCAGCACGACCAGCCCCGCCCCCTCAATGCCCTTCAATTCAAGGCTGCCGCCGCGAACGCTGAGCGCTTGGGAGACCTGAGGGGCCCACCACGCTTGAGTCCCAGTTGGGGCGGCGATCGAGGGGGTCCCCACCTGCAGTAGAGGCACGAATGCGAGTCCCCCGGCAGTCGGTGGACCTCCGACGATGGCCGTTGACTCCCGAAGGGGAGCGGCCGCAGGGCCCGCGGTGACCGCAAGCGCCCAGAGACGGTAGCCGCCCCCTGTGACCCCCGCTCGTTGGTGCATCACCCCTCGCACCATGACGGCACGCTTGCCGACGAGCAGCCCGTGCGGGATTGCGCCGACAACGAGAGGAGCCACCCCGACCAGGAGCTCTCCTCCCCCTGCGAGGCGCAGAGTCACACTGCGCGACCCCCCAGCCAGATCCTTGGGCGCCCCGCTCACAACGCCCTGCACTTCAATAGTGCGCGCCTCCCACGACTCCCAAGCCCACGCCCCTGGGGTAGGTGGCTCGACGGCGAGCGCGGCTCGAGAGTCGGCCGACCCATCAATCTGCACGACCGTTGTGGCGACGAGTGTGAGTGCCTGCCGCCGCAAGGTCAGCATTCCAGTGATCGTCACAACATCCCCTCGGTCAAGGTCGGTATCGCCACTTTGGGCGAGCACGAACACCCCGAGGCCAGTGCCTTCATCTTCAATGCAGAAGAGCCGCTCCTCGGCGAGCTCGCCAGGTGCCGCCGACACGGTGCCGCGCACGGTAACGGAGCTGTTGAGTGGTGCGGCACGAATCTCCGTCGGCGTGAGAGTCACGAGTCCGACTGTTGGCGTCGGGCTCGCCGTTGGACTTGGTGGCGGCGTACTCGGAACTTCAGGCGTGAGGTTCGGCGGCGTGAGGGGCACAAGGGTGAAATCGGTGCTGTTGCTCTGAGTATTGATGGGGACTCGTTCGGCACTGCGCTGTCGTTCAATCATGGTTGTCGACGACATCGCTGGCGCGGGTGCACCAAAGCCACCGGCACTTGGAGTGGCGCTCCCCCACGCAACGGCGTCAGCGATGAACGTTGGGTTGGCGCGCAAGCGAAGACGTACGGCACCACCAGATGCTGCGATCCCCTCACTCCACGTGGCAAACGAGTTCAGTGCAAAGGTTCCAAGGTTATTGGCCACTAGCAGCCGCGCGCCACTGGCAAGTGGTGCCGAACCTTCAAAGCTGACTAGACGTCGCGTGGTCGCGCCGCTCGCCGTTATGTACACCAACTCGTAGTCGGCAATGCTCGTGCCACCGAAGCCTACCCCCTCAATCACAACATATTCGTCAGAAGCGGAGCTGCCGCCAGTCGCGATACTGCTGATTAGGAGTGCGTCTGGGCTCGACGCGTAAATGCGCGACGGTGAAAGGTGCGTAAGGACCAGAATCGTGACCCCAAGCACGACTGCGCGAAGGTGGGCAGATCTCGCCATTCGGTTCTCCATCGCGGGGCTAGGCGGGGGCGATTGGCGCAGGTTGTCACGCGCTACGTACCGCGCGCGTCTAAGATGTGGACATGAGTAGTCCAGAGCACGCAAAAGACAGAGCTGAGGCCCGTCGCCGAAACCGCCTGGCCGCCAAGGCGCGCGCCGAGCAAGAGGCACTTGGCATCACGCCACAGGCTCCTGCCAGTGCACCCCAGAGCACCGCACCAGCACCGGCCACGGGCGGACTTGGGTTCCGTGCTGCACTCCGTTCATCCGCCGGGCGTGCGCCGATCCGCGAAGACCTCGCCTACCTACCACGGCTGATCCGAACTCGTGCCTTCGTGCTGCCGCTCGCAGCGGTCGTCATCACCACGGTCATTGCGCTCCAGCCAGGCATGCTCTCGTCAAACATTGCGCAGCTAGCGGTGCAGTCAATCCTGCTACCGCCTGCATTTGTCGTTGCCTTCCTTGGCGGCATGCTCACCCGCCGCGGCGCATGGCTGATCGGTGGAATCTTCGGTGTCATCACCTACGTGGCGTCCGCAATCGTCGGCTCCTCTGATGCCATGTCGGCACTCGTTGGCGGCAATCCGGTGAAAGGCCTCCTTGACGGGATTACTGCCAACATTGGAAACCCTGGCGCAATGCTCGGTGATATTTACGGTGTTGCTGCAGCGGGCATCCTGGCCGGTGCATTTGCGGGTTGGTATGGGCGCTTCTTGCGCGCCATGAGTCCGAATCAACCAACCGAGCGCGATCGTCGCCGCATGGAAGCGGAGCGACGTAAGGGGAAGCGCTAAGCCTTCGCCCCCGCGACCTGCGCAGCGATGAGCGCAAAGGTCAGCGCAAAGAGACCTACCACCAGCAAGATCGGCAGAACGATTTCGCGACGCTTCAACTTCGGTGCCATCAGTCCTCCTTCAGCGGGCTACGGCTTGGGGCAACCCTCACCAAGATAGACGACGAGTGAGGTGCGCGTGCCGAGCGGCTCCACCAAGATGGTGAGGGTGCACGCTCCCTGATTTCGCGTGGCGGTAATTCGACGCGCAGTTGCGGAGCCGGTTGGCTCCTGCACATCCCACGCCAGTCGACGCAGCTCGTCAATCGCCGCTGCAGTCGCTTCGTTCACGCCCATCTGACTCCAGATCGCACCGCTCGACTGCACGTCAAGACGCACGAGCGCGTGCCCGCCAGCCAGAAGAGGAAAGTCCGCGGGGAGCGCCCCCCAGACGCGTCCGTATTCAGTCGAGATGACGGTGGTGGCCGCCTGGCTGGGCGTCGGTGTAGCGGTGCTCGAGCCGAAGCAGCCGCTGAACAGCAGCGGGAGAACAAAGAGGAGCGTTGCGCGGTACCGACGCGAAGGAGTTAGGCGAGGGCCGAGATGGGGCAACACCTCGTGAGGATACTGCCCTCGCCTACGCCTCATAATAGAACAGGCGTTCTACTTACGCAAGGGGGCTATGCCGGGAGGGTGGCGAGCACCAACCCCACCGCGAGTGCGCCGAGACCGATCACCTGGGGGCGGCGCAGCCGCTCGCGATAGCCGAATAGGCCACCGAGCACAACGATGATCGGACCGAGCGAGCTGAGGAGCGAGACAGCCCACGTTGGCCCCTCCTCGAGCGCCGCGGCGAAGATAAAGAAAGCGACCGTGTCGCCGAGCCCAACAAGGGTGGCGAGTGCGAAGCCGAAACGGTCGAGGCGCTGCCCCTCCCCGAGTAGGTCATGGCGACCCCACTTCGGCAAACGTGCTCGATACCTGAAGAGAGCGAGGAAGATCAGCCACACCGTGACCAGGTTGCCGACTCGCGAGAGGGCGATCGCGGTGCTCCAGCCATACGCCTTGATAGGAATCGTGAGAAGCACCGTGATGATGGCGAAGAAGAGGAGCCCAACCAGGGCAAATGCCACGCCAGGGCTTGCCAGTGAGGCGCGTCGATCGCGTCCAGTGCCCGTCGTCTGCAGGCCAAGGAGGCTGATCCCAACCCCAACGGCGATCACACCGCCAATATGGGCGGGCGTTAGATGCTCGTTGAGAAAGATCACCGCGAGGAATGCGGCGAGCGCACCGTATGCCGAGATCGTGGGAGAGACGACGCTGAGTGGGCCGAGGCGAAAGGCCGTGAAGACGCCGATGTACGCCACGCCCGCCGCGACACCTAAGAGGAGTGTGCCGCCAACGATCGCAGGGTCGTAGTTCGTGGAGAGTGCACCGCGCGCAATTGCGACCGAGCCGGCCAACAGCAGCGACGTTGATACTGCGATCACCACCACCCGAAGTGAGCCAATCCGTCGCCCGACATAGCTTGTCACCAGATCTGTGCAGCCCCACATGGCGGCAGAGATGAGGGCAAGGACGAGTGGGTTCATCCCCAGATGCTAGCCGTCGCCGTGGTATTCTGCCGCTCCGCTGGGGCTGTAGCTCAATTGGTAGAGCGCGACATTCGCATTGTCGAGGTAAGGGGTTCGAATCCCCTCAGCTCCACCAAGCCCCTTGCAGTGCAGGAGATTGCGATGGCCGGAACCTGGCCCCGACATACCGCCCCATCTGTTTCCGCCTACATCGACGCACTCCCCTTACCGGAGGCAAAGGCCCTGCGACGCCTTCGCGACGCGATCCTATCGGCCGCGCCAGGCGGCACGGAGGAGATTTCGTACCGGGTGCCCGCTGTGAAGTTCTCAAACGGTGGCCGCATCCACTTTGGCGCACGACGCGGTGGCCTCAGCCTTTATGCGGGATACGCCTTTCAGCTCTTCACAAAGGAGCTGGCCGACTTTGCTGTCGTCGGTACAACCATCCACTTCACCGCTGACCACCAGTTGCCGATCGCGCTCATTAAGCGGATCACCCGAGCCACGATTGCCCGGCACGACGAGCGGGTCGCCGCTCGGGCTAAGAAGAAGGCGCGCTAACGAACTGCGCCTAGCGCGGGGGCGAGCCGCTGTAGTTGGCGCATACGCGCCGCCTCGTCGGGGAGATGCCGCTCCACCACCGCGCGGAATCGTGCGCCGTGTCCGTTGGCGCGCAAGTGAGCAAGCTCATGCACAACGACCGCCTCAAAGCACGACGGTGGCGCCAATACGAGTCGCCACGAGAGCGAGATCGTGCCGTCACCCGAGGCACTCCCCCAGCGCGTTGACTGGTCGCCGATACGGAGTCGCGTGGGGTTCACCCGCATCTCAACGGCGTACACACCGATCATCTGTTCGGCGATTGCGCGCGCGCGGCGGCGCAGCCAACTCAAGAGTCGACGGCGCACTACCTCAGGATCAGCAGCGATCGTCGCCGGGATCTGAATCTCGCCGTTGAACGCTGCGATGCTTGCGGCGGTACCCACGACAATGCGATGTGGTCGGCCGGCATAGGGGATGAGCCCGCCAATGGCTAATCGTCCGTCGGTTCCCAGCGCGGCGCGTCGGGAGGTCACTTCGGCAAGGGAGCGGTCAATCCACTTCAGTCGCGATGCGATAAATGCCTCAACGTCGCGCCGCGCACGCGCCTCGCTGTATCGCTCGGGCACCACCGCCTCAAGGCCGTGCTCTGGGTCAATACGCAAGGTGAGGCGACGCGCGCGTGGGCTACGAATCAGGCGATACGGTCGGGCGCTCACGGTGCAGAGTTTCGCACGAGGGCGGCATCTCTCGGCGCGTGGGATGCTTCACCTATGACGACTACCACCCCAACCCTCACGCGACGGAGCCGCGCGGCGATCTATGCGGCAATCTTCCTTGCCTTTATCGACAACTTCGCCCTGCTGCCGGTGATTGGCCCACGTGCGCAGGAGCTTGGTGGCACCCCGCTCCTAGTTGGCATCGCCATCGCCGCCTACTCACTCGCGAACCTCGCCTTCAACCCGATCGGCGGCATCCTCGCTGACCGGATTGGCCGACGCCGCGTCGTTGTTGCCGCGCTGATTATCAGCCCTGTCGCGATTGCGGTGTATGCCCTCGCCGATTCGTTGGCCCTCTTCCTGCTTGCGCGGGTCGTTCACGGCGCTTCGGGTGGCGTGCTCGCCGCGGCGCTCTTCGCTCTCCTGGGTGATGCCGCCCCTGTTGGTGAACGCGGGCGAACGCTTGGCCGGGCTGGAGCGCTCATTGGCATCGCCGCCGTCTTCGGTCCCGCATCGGCCGCCCTCGTCTCTAATCTCTTTGATGTAAACGCCGTCTTCCTTGGGGTCGCTGGCTTCATCGCCATCGGCCTCGCCGGTGTCTTGCCGCTAATTCCTGAGACGCTGGTGGTGACGCCAGCAACGCGGCCAACCGTTGGTGCGTGGCGCCGTATCCTCAGTGAGCCGCGTGTGCGAGTTGCGCTGTTGGCGATCTTCGGCCTTGAGGCTGCCGTGGGGACCGTGACCGGCTTCATTAAAGACGGTCTCATTCAACGCGCACTTGACGAAGGGCGCTCGCAAGAGGCGGCGTTGCGATATGCGGCGGGGGCGAGCGGCGGCCTCTTTACGATCTTCGGCGCAATTGCGATTGCGCTGATGTTAAGCAGGATCTCCACGCGCGTTGATAAGCGCGGCCCGTTTGGCATCTCACTGGTTGGGCTTGCTGCACTCGTTGGTGCGCTCACCCTACTCGCCGTTAGCCCAACGCTCACCATCGATTTGGTGGCGATGGCGCTCTACGGCATCGGGTACGGGCTGATCTTTCCGGCTGCGGCAGGGGCCATCGCAA
>RFPZ01000021.1 GCA_009925905.1 Candidatus Aquidulcis frankliniae | reverse complement strand
ATGCCAGCGGTGCTGCGAAGGATGGCAAAGAGCAGCTAGCGAAAAGAAGTTCATGCGCTGCTCACAACGGTACTAGGCGCGGTCGCAAGAGCAGGGATCATCGCCGCATCTTTCGCAGCGGCCATCGCATCGGTCGGAATGATGAAATTCTCCACAGGCCAGACATGCACCAGCTTCTACCCTAGCGCGAAGCTGTTGCGCTTTCTTGTCTCTTGCAACGACGCGTAGCCTCGCAGCTCGCAGAATGGTTGCGTCAATTTCGCGCTTTTCCTCATCGGAAACGCAAGGCCAGCCATCTAGGACAGCTGGAGAGTCACAATCCGCCTTACAGTAGCGGCATTGAACCTCAAAATTAGGGGAACCGTCCCAGTCCTGAAAGTGAACAGCCTCAACTTTGTGAGGCCGTTTGCCTTCGGGCCCCCAATGAAATATGGATTTCTGTGTCTTCTGAGCCATTAGTCAATTCTGCCATAAGACGAGGCGTGCTCACTTATTATTGCGGTCCTTGATGCTAGCCCGCGCACCGAACCTTACCGAAACGTCTACGCGCTATCTCGGCAGCCTGCGCGCATCTGGGGCCGCACAGCCCGAGCGTGAAGCACTGCGCCAACAGGTCGCGCTCACGCGTGCCGTTCTCGGCCTCGTCTGCGCCGAGGTGCCGACCGTCAAGCTTGAGCGAGCGCCGCAGCGGCTGACGCGGCTCGCGATTGCCACCGGCGACGGCGATCCGCGCGCGGACGCCGCAGGGCTGCGCCGCCTCGACGAGATCATCGAGGCGCACGCCGACGGCGACGCCCTCGATCGGATTCTCTGGCTCGCGGAGACGTTCGCGCTCCGCCAGAGTGAGGCGCGCGGCCTGCGCGTCGGCGACCTCGACCTCTCGCTCGGCCACCTCTATATCCGGCGCAATCGGCTCGACGATGAGCAGGCGCGACCGCTGAAGACGCGCCAGAGTGAGCGGCACTATGAGCTACCAGCGCACGCCGTGGAACGGCTGACCGCGTGGACGAGTGGGCGCGCAGCGAGTGAGTGGCTCGTGCCAGGCATCGTGAAGACGCTTGCACTCAATACGCGTCGCAACGAGCGCGCGCGAGAGGCTGGCTTCACTGGTCGCCTCTACGCATCCGACCATCGCCATATCCGCGCAACGCAGGCGCTCTTGCGTGGCGCGACACTCACTGAAGCGGCGCAGATGCTCGGCCACAAAAACACAGTGCAGGTCTCGAAGACCTACGGCGAGCTGACCAAAGGCGTAGTGCGCGCCTCCCTACTATCCGAGAAGTTCGAGCAGGTATAGAGCAACAAACCTAGAGATCACAAAACCGGCTGCAAAATAGAGGACGAAAGTGGCCCTGCGACGCCATCGAGTCTTATGCTGCCATTTTTTGTCCGCCGTCTCCAAACGCTCTAGAAGAAACCTGATCTTCACATTATCGCGACGAGAAACGGCATCAACCAGCAACCGTGCATCTTCCTTTGATTCAGGGCGTGCTTCTTTCAGTATTTGCCGCGCGGAAATCGCGAGGTCTCGCCAGTCATCGTCAGGATCTACCGTCTTTTTGGTGCGCCACATAGCAGCACTCTACCACCACCGACGCCGCGCAAAAAGGCGCGCCGCCGCGATTTCGTCTCTCACACTCATCTCTGAGCGCAGCCGCTAAGGCGCAGCGCAGAGATGAGCCAGAGGGAGAGTACGCATTGAGTGAACCTATCGAGCTATTGCAGGTCGCCGACCTGATGCGGCTGCTGAAGATCAGCCGCGCCGCCGCCTACCGGCTCGCAGAGAGCCTCGGCGGCTACCGCATCGGCCGGAGCATC
Organism: Candidatus Aquidulcis frankliniae; assembly: GCA_009925905.1. Lineage (GTDB taxonomy): Bacteria > Chloroflexota > Limnocylindria > Limnocylindrales > Limnocylindraceae > Limnocylindrus > Limnocylindrus frankliniae. The sequence goes on along the minus strand of RFPZ01000021.1, from coordinate 14,921 downwards.
CGCATCGACGCTGCGGATCTCCGCCGCTACCTCGCGAGCGTCAAGCGTGAAGGGGTGCGCTGATGGATCTCTCGATCGTCGTCTTCGATCTCCGCGATGCCATCGAGGAGCTACGCGAAGAGCGCGCCGAGCTGCTCAAGCGCATCGAAGCGCTAGAGGCGTCAGCCGCAAACTTGGTTCACGAAGAGGAGCGCAGCAACAATCGGCACAACGATCAGGAGATTGCCTTCAGCGTATCCGACCTCGTCCGTCGATCGGCGGAAGATGCGGCGGATGCCCACACCGATCCCAAAGAATATGAAGAGCGCCACGATCAGCTCAAGGATGTAGAAATCAAGAACCAACCCAAAACCCTTCAAGAGGTCATCTATAAAGATCGGCCAGTCTCTGCAGATCAGATCTTCCATAGCGGCATCCTACCTGAAGGCGAATCACGATGAGCCTCGTGATCCGCGACCTCGCCGAGGCTGCTCGCACTCCGCACGAGTCGCCGCGCTGGCTCGTTGAGGAGCTGATCCCTGAACGCGGTCTCAGCGTCCTCGCCGCTGCGCCGAAGGCTGGCAAGACGCTCCTCTCAATGGCGCTCGCGATGGCGGTCGGCGCTGGCTCGCCGCATCGCTTCCTCGGCCGCAAGATCAGCCGGAGCCGCGTGCTGCTCGTCGAGATGGAGGGATCAGAATCCTCACTCATCGACCGCGCGACGAGGATCTCAATCGAGCGCGCTGAGCCGTTCGGCTCTGGTGAGGTCTATGTCTCGCATCGTCCTCGTGGCTTCAGCTTGCCGCAGAGCTTCGCTGAACTCAACAGCGCAGCCGACGAGATTGACGCCGGCCTCATCGTCCTCGTCCATTGAGGCTGATGGATTAGCGCCTGCGCAACAGCAGCGCTATGAGGGAAAACGCAAGGAACACAGCAATGGCTGTTTGACGCTCATCAGAAAACAGATCTGAACAGTACCAACCGCCAAAGTCGCGGAAACAGTTCGCTGGAATAGCCCACATAAGGAACGCGACCATCGCTGAACCTACGCCAAAAACTGCGAGCCAATCGGCCGCAGGTCGCGGCTCGAGCTGGTTCCGGTCAACCTCAGGTTGAAGTGCCACGCCACGCCTGTTGAGGTCAGTTGGCTGCTCCTGTTCCCTCAGCGGCTTCGACTTGTCCCTCACGGTCGTCATGCAGCAGGTCGCGAGGTTCAGCGCCTAAGGTTTACGAATCTTTGCGAGTCGGCTTCGTAGCCAGCCCACGATGTTTTCACCAAATATAAACCAAACACATACGCCTAAGGCAAACAAGGGATAAAGAATCTGAATCAATCCAGAGGGCATAACGGCGCTAAGAAGATTGAGGCCAATGGCCAAGAAAGCAAGTACGACAAGCGTAACGACGCAGCCATCCCAAACAAAGGCGGCAACATCGCGTGCGCCGTCCTTGACTGAATCGTGCTGTGATTCAGCGGCAGCCTGAACAATCTTACGCTGCTCTGATGTCTGCTTCGGCATAGTCACACGATACCTGCACTCTTGCAACTCGTGGGACGACGATGCAGAATGCTGCACGGATGGTGACCATCACTGGTTCAAGTGCAAGGCGTGGGTGACCAGTGGTGAGGCGAATCGTGCGGAGAATCTGCCGCTGAAGGTGTGGTGGGCGATACTGGACTCGAACCAGTGACCTCACGGATGTGAACCGTGCGCTCTAACCAACTGAGCTAATCGCCCTCGGGCGGAGATTCTACTAGGTTCAGCCCTACAGGCTCGAGACGACAAGCCCTTGGAGCAGATTCAAGAGGATCATCGTGACCAGAGGCGACCAATCCACGCCGCCGAACGTTGGCAAGATTCTTCGAGCCGGGGCGAGGATCGGCTCGCTCATGTCATAGAGGATGCGCGAGATGCGATAGTTGCCCGAAGGATCGAACCAGGACATCAGCACCCGCCCGAGGATCACCCACCAGAGCGTCTCGAAGATCAGATTGACTACCGCCTGTGTCGACATGTCTATAGCCTACCTGCGCGGCCCAAAGAGCGCGCTTCCGAGCCGCACCTCGTTTGCGCCTTCACTGATCGCGACCTCAAAGTCGCCGCTCATCCCCGCTGAGCGCAGTGGCCCAAGGCCAAGGCCAAGGGTCCGTGCGTCGGCGTCTACTTGTGCAGCGAGTGTTCGGAACTGGGCGAAGGTTGGGCGTGCCGCCTCCCCACCGTCGGTGAGCTTCCCCACGGTGAAAAGCCCGACCAAGGTGACTGGGGCGCCTTTCACGATTGTGGCGATGGCGGGGAGTGCCGCACGCAGACCCCCTGGGGTGAAACCTGACTTCGCCGGATCTTCGTCCACGTTCACTTGAAGGGCGATCTCTACTGGCTTGGATCGCTCGTTTGCGAGTGCGGCGATGCGCTCCAGCAGCTCAACGCTCCCAATAGTCGCGATGCGGTCGGCAGCCTCCACCGCGCGTCGTGCCTTGTTTGACTGCAGCGGGCCAATCAGCACCCAGGTCAGGTTCGCCGTGGGTCGCAGTGCGGCAACCGCGGCGCGTTTCGCTTCAAGCTCTTGCACACGGTTCTCGCCGAACAGGGTGCAACCGGCGTCTACGACGGCCGCGATCTGTTCGGCTTCAACACCTTTGGTCACCGCCATTAGTTCGGCAGAACCGGCGGCACGCACGCGCCCCAGCAGTTCGCGATAGCGGGTGGTGAGGTCAGAGGCGCTCAGCATCGTCTGGGGTTACCCCCAGCTACTAGAAGATGCGCTTGCGCGGACGCAGGAAGGCTGGGATATCAAGGTCGCTGGGCTCAACCTCTTCTGGCTGCGGCGCGGCTGGTGGGAGATCTTGGTCCCACTCGTTGGAAACAACTGGCGCGGGCTCTGGTGTCGGTGCATATGTGACACTCTCCACCGGAGCCTCCTGCACTGCGACGCCGTCGCTTCGAAGGCTAAATGCACCGCCCTCCGCTGCTCGGTACGGCGCGCGCGGGCTAGAGGCTGTTCCCTGTCGGTCGGCCGTGAATCCGGTGGCGATCACGGTGATCTGAATCTCATCACCAAGGGACTCATCGAGCGAGGTGCCGAAGATGATGTTTGCCTCGTCGTCGGCTCGCGCCGTGATGTGATTGATTGCTTCATTAACTTCGTGCAGGGTTACCGTGGCCGACGCGGCAACGTTAATGAGCACACCAGTTGCGCCCTGAATGTCAACTTCGAGGAGTGGCGAGGCAATGGCGATCTCTGCGGCCGAAGTTGCGCGGTTCTCACCGCTGGCACGACCAATGCCCATAAGGGCTGAACCTGCGTCACGCATGATTGAACGAACATCGGCGAAATCGAGATTGATGATTCCCGGAACCGTGATGACATCACTTACGCCCTTCACTGCCTGGCGAAGGACATCGTCGGCAATGCGGAACGAATCTTCCATTGACGTCTGACGGCTGACCACGCTGAGGAGGCGCTCATTTGGAATGACAATTAGGGTGTCGACATGCTTGCGCAGTTCGTTGGCGGCGGCCTCGGCTACCGCGGCGCGCCGCTTCCCTTCGAAGACGAACGGCTTCGTGACGATGCCGATGGTGAGGGCACCGATCTCTTTGGCAATCTTGGCAACGACTGGGGCCGCACCAGAACCGGTGCCGCCGCCCATGCCGGCGGTCACGAAGACGAGGTCAGAGCCCTCAAGTGCCGCGCGGAGATTCTCAATATCTTCCTGAGCTGCGCGCTCCCCTACGGCTGAGTCGCCGCCCGCGCCGAGGCCACGTGAGATTCCATCACCAATGCGAATGCGTGTGGGGGCGTGGGACTTCACCAGCGCCTGGGCATCGGTGTTCACCGCAATGAACTCAACGCCGAGCAGCTCGGCCCGAATCATGCGGTTGACGGCGTTCGATCCTGCGCCGCCGACACCAACGACGCGAATAAGCGCGAAATTCTCGGTCTGCGCTGCCATCGACTCCATGCCCTCCGGACGTGTTGCCCCGACTCTGCGCCGCCCGGGGCTAGCCCCGATTAGACGACGCCCTCCCGTCGATCCCGCGAAGTGTAGCAGCGCCCCGCCCGCTGTTCGCGGCGGGTTGGGTTATCCCCGAATGCGCCCGAGAAGGTTGCGCGCGCCCCCGAGGATGCGCCCGCCAAGGCCTGCGGCTGGTTCCTCAGCAATCCCCGCCTCGTCCAGTCCGCGGGCGACCCACGAAAAGAGTCCGAGTACGGCTGCGTGCCCTGGGCCGCGGAACTCGTCAAGGATCCCCAGAAGTGGCCCTGTTGGTGCAGCAACACGCACTGGCGCCTTGAGGATTTCGCGGCCAAGGGCCTCAACGCCCTCGAGCAACGAGCCGCCGCCGGTCAACACGACGCCTGCACTGGTCACTTCCGGGCCGGCGCTGGCGATGACTCCCGCGATGAGCTCAAAGATTTCACTCATTCGTGGCTCAATGATGCGAGCGAGTTCAAGTCGGCTGACTCGACGGCCGCTCGGCTCATCGGGAACGTTGTACAGCTCTGCCTCGCTCGCCGTGCGCGGATCACAGGTGCCATATGACGTCTTCAGCTCTTCTGCTGCAAGCAGGCTGGCCTTCAAGCCGATCGCGACGTCGCGAGTGATGAACGCTCCACCGATCGGCAGGACTGCGGTATAGACCACTGCGTTCTGATGGAAGATCGCGATATCGCACGTTTCCGCGCCAATGTCGACGAGGACGGTGCCGAGCTCGCGCTCAGTCTCAGTTAGCGTCAGCTCCGCAGCGGCGAGTGATGCTGGCACGTAATCGTCGACGGCGATGCCTGCAGCCTGGACGCACTTCTCAAGATTCTGCACCGCGGTGCTACCGGCGGTGATGAGGTGCGCACGTGCCTCCAAGCGGTACGCAATCATGCCGCGTGGCTGTTGAATGCCCTCTTGGCCGTCCACGATGTAGCTCGATGGCAGAACGTTGAGGAGCATGCGCGAGTTTGGTACTTCGATTGCACGACAAACCTCGAGGACGCGGTCAACATCGTCATCGCGAATCTCGCGATCAGGATTTGCGACTGCCACTTGGCCACTGGTGTTCTGACCTTGGACGTGGTTACCTGAGATGGTGATCGTGGCATGCTCAATGTGATAGCCGGAGAGGCGCTCCGCAGCATCAACGGCGGCACGAATGGCGGCCCCCGTCTTCTCGATGTCGGTAACAACTCCCTTGCGCATCCCTTGGTTCAAATAGGTCCCTTTGCCAATCACGCTGATGGAGCCGTTCTCACCACCGATATGCGCGATGGCGCACGAGACTTTTGAGGTGCCAATATCAATCGCGGCGATCGTTGTGTAGCGCTCTTCTGCCATTTAGTTGCTCCCTCCACACTGTGCGCTGATCTTGCGCATCATACCCCTGCTCACCCGAACGCCACGCCCTATCTGCGCCATCACGGACTCACCGTGGGGGCTGAAGGGCTTGGCGATGGATCAGAGGGGGCCGGGCTCAAACTCGGGCTGGGGCTCGGCTTAGCGGCTGGTGGCGGTGGTCGAACCCCTTTGGCTGTGTAGGTGCCAGCCTGGTCGTCGGCGAGGATCACCCAGCCAATCCTTGTCTCGCGGCCAGCGAGCACGCTGCGTAGCAGACGAACTTGGCCAGGGATCATGTTCGTGGGGCGAATGGTGGCGGAGTAGATGCCAAAGACGGCACTCCACTCGATTGACGGACCAGTCGCCTCGACGACGAAGCCGAAGTCGCTCAGAAGTCGCAGCTTCAGCGCGGTGGCAGCGGTGCCAAGGTCCTCTGGCGTGAGGGAGGCAAGGCGCGTGGCCACGTCGAGCTCGGTTGGCGTGAGTTGCCCGGTCGTTGGTAGTGGGCTTGGCGCGCGATCATCAATCAGAAGTGGTGCCGCTTCGAGGTCTGCCGCTGCCGATGGCGCGAGGTTTAACGTGGCGACGTCGCCGAGAAGTTCGCCACTTTCAGAAACGGCGTACACCAGATTGCCAATCTGCCAACGGAGCAGGAGTGACTTCTCGCGCACTCGGATCTGAATCCCATCAGGGAGTCCAGCGCTGACACGCACGGACGCCACGAGGGGGAGGTCCGCCACCGCCTCCTCTGCCTCGCGAAGGTTGACACCGAGGAGGCTGGACCCGATCGGAATATTGGCCGCCGCAATCACCGCGTCACGATCAAGGAGGTTTGTACCCAAGACAGTGAATTGGCCCACCGTAGTGAGGTTGGCACGTGCCGCCACTGGCGGAAGGGTGAGCGTGGTCAGCAACAGCGCTCCAAGCGCGAGGCGGCGCAGACGGGCGGCCCCACCAGGAGTCAGTCGTAGGCTTCGCCCAGATGAGGTGTCAGGCCCTGCGCTTGCACGACGGTTGACCGAGCTCCCGATTGGGCTAACGCCAGCACGACGCCGCGCGCCAGAAAGGCCAGGGCGAACGCCGAGCGGGGCCTCTCCCGGCGCAAATGGTCGAGCACCCGCTCCTCGATGTTGCCCGCGACCTCCGGTTGCCGGCCTACGGTCGCTCATTGCGCATCGCTTGCGGCTGGACGTGCCGCCGCAGCTGCAACTAGTTCAACGCATAGTTCCGAAAAGCTTGAACCGCCTGACATCACGAGTGCTGGGAAGAGCGAGATGGGCGTGAAGCCAGGGAACGTGTTGACCTCGGAGAGATACCAGCGACCAGCCCGTTCGCCACTGCGCGCCATCAAGAAGTCCATGCGCGAGAGGCCGCGGCTCTGCGCGGCGCTGAAGAGAGCAACTGCGGCGTCGCGCATTGCACCTGCCAACCCAGCAGGAAGGTCGCTTGACGTTGTGGTGCGTGAAACTCCCGGCGCGTACTTCGCGTCGTAATCATAGAACTCATGCCCAGGGAAGACTTCGCCAGGGCCAAACGCGTGCACCGTGCCATCTGTGCGTTCAAGTACAGCAACCTCCAATTCGCGAGCGCGCTCCAGGTACGGCTCAAGCATGGCGCGATCTCCGAAGCGCAACGCCTCTTCGACTGCATCCGACCATTCGTCGGATGAGTGCGCGATCTTCATGCCGATTGATGAACCGTGAGCAGCAGGTTTACCGATCAGCGCACCCGTTGCAGTGTGCTCGTCGGCAAACGCGCCGATGGCGCGGAGGATGGCTCCGCGGTCTGACGCCCATTCGCCCTTCGTGATCACGAGCTCAGGCAGCGTCGCCACATCGTTTGCGCGCGCCAGCGCTTTGAAGGCCGGCTTGTCCATGCCGAGTGCGGCAACATCTGGAGAATCGCCGACATAGTTCAACCCCGCCGCCGCTGCCGCTGCCGCGATCGTGCCGTCTTCATCCCCCGGGCCATGCAGTGCAGGGATGACGATTGTTGTTGGCGCAGATGTGGCCACGTCGCGCAAGTAGGCGTCGAGCGCCATTGGCCGTGCGCTCAGCAGTGCTGGCGCGGTGAGGTCGGAATATGCCGCACCCGTCACTCCGCCACGACGATGCCCCGCGGGCAGCGGGCGGAGTGATCTGTCTCGTGCGATGTGGGCCTGGGTGACTGAAAGGCCGGCATCAAGCAGCGCGGCAGCAATGGCGGTGCCTGAGATCACAGAGACATCGGACTCCGCGCTCGTTCCACCGAAGAGCACCAGAACGGGTGGGAGTACGCCTTTCGTGTTCACGCGGTGAACTCTCCAATGAAAGCGATCTCAGTGGCGAGTGCGATCCCGCACTGCGCCTGGACCGCATCACGGCAGGCATCGTGAAGGGCACGAATATCGGCTGCCGTCGCTCCTCCACGGTTCAAGATCCAGTTGGCGTGCATCTCAGAGACCTCTGCGCCGCCAATGCGCACCCCCTTCATTCCGGCCGCCTCAATGAGTGCGCCAGCGCTCAGGTCGCCCGGAGGATTACGGAAGACGCTGCCCGCACTCGGAATGCCGAGCGGTTGGTGTTCGCGTCGCCAGCGACGAATCTCTTCAAGGTGCGATTTGATCAGATCTGGATCGCCTGGTTTCAGCGCGACCGTTGCCCCCAAGATCACCTCGTCGCTCCCCGCCGGTCGCTTGAACCGCGACTCGCGATAGCTGAAGGCCGCCTCGGTGGCTGGAATTTCAACCTCGGTGCCATCTGCGCGGAGTAGCGTGACCGACGTGGTGATCGCGGCCATCTCGCCGCCGTGCGCACCGGCATTTGCCCAAATCGCCCCACCGATATTCCCTGGGATGGCGAGCGCGAATTCAAGTCCGGATAGCCCAGCCTCCGCAGCGATCGTCGACGCCTTCGCCATCGGTACCCCTGAATCGAACGTAATCGTTCCCGCCGCCTGATCCACGTCGTATCCTGCGCTGCGATTGAGCGCAACGATGCCGCGAATGCCGGCGTCACTCACGACTACATTGCTGCCGCGCCCAAGGATGCGCAGCGGCCAACCACGAGAGGCGGCGAGCCGAACCAACCCACGCAGAGCGAATCGATCGCGAATGGTCACAAGCAGATCGGCTGGGCCACCAACGCGCATCGTGGTGTGTTCGGCGAGCAGCTCGTTGCGCAGCACCTTCAAGCTGAGCCGGCGCTCCATCTCGCGTGCAGCAGCCTCGGCGTCGACCCACGGCTGTGCCATCTTGGCGTCGCTCATCTTTGGCCGCCGAGTTGGAGCAACTTGTTGGCAATGACCGTTGACGCGTCACGGTGCGCCAACGTTGTTGCGGCGCGAGCCACAGCAGCACGTTGCGCTGGCGTCGCATAGGTCGCCACTGCCGCGAGAAGGCGTTCCGCGGTCAAGTCATCGTCGTTGATGAGGGTTGCGGCGCCCGCGGCTGCGGCAGCCTCTGCATTTGCGCGCTGATGGCCTCCTGCGAATGGGTACGGCACGATGATCGCTGGGAGCGCAGCGGCGGCCGCCTCGGCAATTGTTGACGCACCTGCGCGTCCAAGCATCAGATCAGCGGCAACTAGCGCCGCCTCCATGGCTCCCCCGCCGAGGAAGTCGACCGGGAGGTAGCGCTCGCGCAACTCTGCTGGGAGATTCTCGCGTCGACGCTCCGCATCAGGTAGGCCATCGAGCACGACGTGCAAGACACGCCACTCAGTCAGCAGTGTTGCGAGCGCACCATCGAGCGCTGTCTCAAACCGACGAACGCGCTGTGATCCGCCAAACACCAAGAGAAGCTGATCACTCGCGCTCAGTCCACGGGCCGCCCGAGCAGTGGCGCGGTCCACGGTAAGTTCGCGCACTGGTGTGCCGGTCACCGTAGTCTTAGCGCCGCTCCATGGAGCGTGCTCCGCCGTCTGCCGCCAGGCAACAGCGCGGTGAGTGGCCAACGGCGCAACGAGGGTGTTGGAACGGCCCGCTTGAACATTCCCCTCCCACAGGAGGCTAGGCGTGCGCGTGAGCCACGCGGCGATCAGAGTCGGAATGGCGATGTATCCACCCGTGGAAAAAATTACATCGGGTCGAACACGACGGATCACGCGCATCGCTTGCGGGATCGACCAGAGAAGTTTGATTCCATCACGCACCGTTGCCATCAAGCCGGCGCCGCTCGGTCGCAGGCTCGGGGCAGCCAGAAGTGTGAGCGGGTACCCCGCCTCTGGAACAAGGCGTGACTCGACGCCACGCGCGCCGCCGAGCCAGCTGACCTCAGCGGCGGTATGGAGTTGGCGAACCGTACGAGCTACGGCGAACGCTGGGAAGAGATGCCCCCCCGTTCCGCCACCCGCGATGAGCACGCGCATCACTACCTCCTGCCTGGCTTGGATCCATCGTCTCACGCGAGACCGAGAGGAGCAGCCCGATCGCTGCCATCAACACAATGAGTGCTGAACCACCCTGCGAGACCAGCGGGAGCGGCACACCGGTAACGGGCATCAGGGCAAGGACAACGGCGATGTTCACAAACGCCTGCCCCGAGATCCATACGACGATTCCCGTCGCGATCAGGGCGCCGAAGGTGTCGGGGGCGTGTCGTGCCGTTCGCAGGCCGCGAAGGGCGATCGCCATGAAGGCCGAGATCACAATCAGCATGCCGACGAGGCCTGCCTCTTCACCAATGACCGCAAAGATGTAGTCGTTCCACGCATACGGAATGTTGATTCCCCCCACCTGTTGTGAGGAGCCGAGCCCAGATCCGAGTGGCCCACCGACGGCCATTGCGATCAAGCCCTGCAACGTCTGGTACGTAGCGCCGGTTGGATCTGAGAACGGGTCGCTAAAGCCACCAAGACGCGCCGCCTGATAGCCGTTCACAAACATCATCCCAATCGCGACGCTTGCTGCGCCAGCGCCCGGAACCAGCACCCAACGCAGCGGAACACCGGCGACGAAGAGGAGGGAGAACCCGATTAACCCAAGTATTGATGCAGTGCCGAGGTCTGGCTCAACGAGGACCAGTAGGACTGAGAGCACAATCGCCAAGAGTGGCGGCAACATCGACTCCCACGTCTTCCCAATCTCATTGCCACGGCGCGCCAGGAAGTCAGCGAGGAAGAGCACCAAAGAGAACTTGGCCGCCTCCGCCGCATGAATACTGATCTGCCCAATCGAGAGTGAACGGCGGAGCCCAGCTTCGGTCGGGACCCCTGGAATCAACACCACAATGAGTAGGCCGATAGAGATCGCCATCGCGATTGGCGCGAAGGGGCGCCAGCGACGGTAATCAATCGCAGAGAGGAAGTACAGGAAGCCGAATCCGATAATGGCGTACGCGAGCTGCTTGATCCCTGCTCCGTAGGCATCGTTCGTCTTCAACAGGCTGTTCATTGCCGAAGCAGAGAAGACCATCAGCACCCCGATTCCGACAAGGACAAGGGCTGGAACAAGGATCGCCTTATCCTCACCGGGGCGTTGGATTCTGAGCGCACTTGCGATTCGCTGCTGCGTTGAGCCACGCCGCTGCGGCGCACCGCTGCTCGCTGGACGGGCACCATGGGTACGCATCTGACCCGGCTGTCGCACGAGTCGACTCACCGTCGCGCTTCAGCCTGCGCGAGGACCGCTGCACGGAATGCCTCGCCACGCGCGCCAAACGGATTGTTGTACATGTCAAAGCTTGAGCCGATCGGGCTGAGCAGCAGCGTGGCGCGAATGCCATCTGCGCTCGGTGTGCCAATCTCTTGCGCCAAGCGTGCCCCCACCTCTACGGCACTCTCCACGCTCGTCGCACGTTCAATGCGCGCGATTCCGGCGCCCCGGAAGAGAGCTTCGAGCTCATCGGCTAACTCCCCCATTACGACAACTGCAGAGCACCGCTGCGCAACAACGGGCGCAAGATCGGCGAGGTCGAGCCCTTTGCTTCGGCCACCTGCGATGAGGATGAGTGGCTTTGGAAACGAACGAACTGCGGCGGCTACCGCGTCGGGCTGAGTTGCCTGGGAATCGTTCACATAACGAATGCCATTAACCACAGCCACCGTCTCAAGTCGGTGCGGGATGCCAGTGAACGAGCTCACGGCGCTGCGGATCGCGTCAGGTGCAACCCCGGCGATGAGTGCCACGCTGACCGCAGCGAGCACGTTGCTGAGACTATGTTCCCCGGGAAGCGCAATCTCCCCCACCGGCATGATCCGTCCGCTTGGACCAGTTGCGGCAACGCCGCCACCAAACCGAGGAGCGCGAAGCACACCAGCGGCAACGATCCAACCGTCGACAATGCCAACACCACCAGGAATTGGACTGCTTAGTCGATAGCCGACCGTTTCAACGCGCCCAATTCCCGCGTAGGCAGCAACTACGGGGTCGTCAAGGTTCACGACCATCACACCGTCATCGGCAATGCGATCGGCGAGGAGTCGCTTGACGCTGCGGTACGCACTGACACTCCCATGCCGATCGAGATGGTCCACGGTCACGTTCGTAAACACGCCGACATCAACCGACGAGTGAAGTGATGGGAGTTGAAGTTCCGAGAGTTCAATCACGACGCGAGCATCCGCTGGCAGCGTTGCCGCGCGCCCAATGAGTGGCTTCCCATTGTTGCCGCCAAGCTCCACCGAGTGCGATGGATCTCGCGCCAGGATCGTCGCGATGAGGTTGCTCGTGGTGCTCTTCCCCTTCGTCCCGGTTACGCCCACACGCCAACGGCTGCCGAGAAGGCGAAGCGCCCACTCCGGCTCACTTATCAGTATTCGTCCACGAGCTCCACCCTCGCCAGTCAGCGGGACCGCTCCTGCAGCAAAGGCGCGAAGGTCGCGCTCGATACTGGGGCGAACTGTCGGAAATCCAAGGGTGACAGCGGGGCTATGCACAACGAGATCGGCATCGACGAGCAGCGGGCCCAGATTCTCAGCGTCGCCAAACGACGTGCGAATTGTGTTTCCTGCGAACGTTTCGACGGCGCCGACGACGCGCTCAATGCTGTCCGTGTCGTGGACGGTGACATGGGCGCCTGCGCCAGCGGCGAAAAGAGCCGTTGCTTGGCCGGTACGCCCGCCACCAAGGATCACGACCTCACGCCCTCGCAGGCTCCCAGCCGCAATGGCAGGCGCGTTAAGGTCGTCGAGGGTGAGACCGTCGCCGCTCATCCTTGCGCTCGTGTGGCCAGGAAGGTGACGATGCCGAGAATTCCGCCAATGGCACCAATGATCCAGAAGCGGAAGGTGATCTGCGTCTCTGCCCAGCCGAGCCGTTCAAAGTGATGATGGATCGGCGTGAATAAGAAGATGCGTTTGCCGGTGAGCTTCACGCTGGCCACCTGCAGGATTACTGAACCGGTCTCCACCACAAAGATGATGCCGATGAGCGGCAGAAGCAGCACATGTCCCGTCACCAAACCCGTCACTGCAAGTGCAGCGCCAAATCCGAGTGCACCTGCGTCGCCAATGATCACGCTCGCTGGATGCACATTGAACCAGAGGAATCCAACAAGGGCGCCCGCAATCAGCGCGCAGACGATCGCCAGGTTGACCTGACCTGGCGCATTGAGGAGTGCGATGACCATGTAGCTGATCCAGGCGAACGTCATCGTTCCGCCAGAGAGGCCGTCGAGGCCGTCCGTGAGGTTCACTCCATTGCTCGTTGCAACGATGGCAACGACTGCCACCACGATCCACAGAATCGGCGCGATCGGTACCTCGCCAACAAATGGCACCACCAGCGAGTTAAAGGCAAAGTGTTGCTGAAGGTAGATTGCGGAAATGATTGCCACACCAGTCTGCCAGAGCAGCTTCTGTCGCGCTGAGATGCCATCGCCAGTGCGCGCATTCAACCAGTCATCGAATGCACCGAGCAGGGTGACGCCAAGAAGGGCGAGGAGGACAGCGTAGGTGGAGGCGTCAACAGCATCGAGAAGAAGGGCGAGAACGATAACGATCGCGGTGAGGAGTAGCCCGCCCATTGTGGGTGTTCCCTCTTTAACGATGTGCCACTCTGGTCCAAACTCTCGGCGTACCCGCTTTCCGAATCCTGCGTACTTCAAGAGGCGCAGGTAGGCTGGCATCAGCACAAAGACACAGACGAAGGCGAGCACAAGCGCCTGAACGATTGCAATCACTTCGACTCCTCACTCCAGCGGGCCGCGAGCCCACCAACTAGCCGCTCCAGTGCTACCGAACGCGAGGCCTTGACCAAGATGGTGTCACCCGATGAGGCCATGTCGCCGAGGAGCCCAACTGCAGCGGTGATGCCGGCGGCGTCACTACTGAGGCGCATAATCTTCTCAATCGGCATGCCACCAGCCCGCGCCCCCTCCGCAATGCCGTCGGCCTCTGCGCCAACGACGATGAGCAGCTCAAGCCCACTAGTGGCGGCGGTCTGCCCGACGGCGAGGTGGGCGTCCGCGGCATACGTTCCAAGTTCTCCCATCGCACCGAGTGCCGCGAAGCGATGTGGTCGGCAGGCTGCCAGCGTAGCTAGCGCTGCCATCATGCTGGTTGGCGCTGCGTTGTAGGCGTCATCAATCACGCGGATGCCTGACATGACACGAACAGTGGCGCGTCCAGACGGCAGCTGGACACTGGCGAGGCGAGCGGCTGCCTCACTCGGGGCAACACCACAGAGATCTGCGACGGCGATCGCAAGTGCGGCCGCCTTGGCGAAGTGGAGTCCAAAGAGCGGCAGATCGACTCGCACCGTTTCCGCGCGGACTTGCAACGTCACGATCGTGTGGCCTGTTGCATGATCGAGCGCGGCATTAATGATGCGAATGTCAGCGTTAGCAGCGTGACCTGCAGTGATGCTTCGCGCTGGTGTTCGAGTGGTGAGTCGCGCGACTCGGGGGTCGTCGGCGGCGAGGATCGCCCAACCGTCGGGCGGCAGGGCCTCAACGAGCTCGCCCTTTCCTCGCTCAATGGCATCGAGATCTCCCGCCCGCTCCGCGTGCACGGCATCAATTGCGGTGACTACTCCGATTCGGGGGCGGGCCAAGGTGCAGAGCGCCCGAATATCTCCCTCGACATACATCCCCATCTCGGCGACAAAGCGTGTCGTCCCGTCGGGGAGATTGAGCAAAGACATTGGCAAGCCGATCTCGTTGTTAGCGTTCCCTGGGGTGGCGGCGCAGCCGGCGGACTCGCCCCCAAGGGCGGCGGCGATGAGCTGCTTCGTGGTCGTCTTCCCTACTGAGCCGGTGACACCAATCACCTCGAGGGTGAACCGGTTGCGCCAATTGGTCGCGGCACGACCGAGGGCAGCACGCCCACTCTCTACGCTGATCAGCGAGGCGCTCGTTGCTCGTACCGCGAGCTCCACCTCAGCCAATACTTGCCGAATCTCGGCAGTAGCGTCGCCCCCTTCAACAACGATCGCTGCCGCACCAGAGTGCAACGCCTCGATAGCGTGACGAATGCCGTGAGTCTTCTCTCCTGGAAGGGCGAGGAAGAGTTGGCCGGGCGCAACAAGTCGCGAATCCACCGCGCAACCTCGGACCGACTTCGAGCCATCGACGATCAGTTGGCCACCAAGGATGCTCGCGAGTTCGAGGCCCGAAGTCGCGAGAGGTCCGCTCACCGTGCGGGACGCTGCTGAGAGCGCCATCAGCCGCGCCTCCCGCTGCGGAAAGTTGGTAGATCCC
>RFPZ01000003.1 GCA_009925905.1 Candidatus Aquidulcis frankliniae | reverse complement strand
GGTACCAAGCACTGCGGAGAGTGCTTCAATCTCGGCGCTCACGGGCTCTTTTGTTGTTGCCATTGATTGCAATAGTTGCACTTGCAATCATTTTGGTCAAGGGGTATGGTTGCGTCTGCAACTACCTGAGCGCTCGCACAGGAGTTGGCACACAGGAGGTCCACGATGTCAGCAGCACGATTCAAACAGGTGGCCGACGCCGCCAAGATCGATCGCGCCGTAGCGGCGCTCAACAAGCACGGATTCGCCGCAAAGGTTGTCGCCAATGGGGCAGCCGCCAAAGATGCGGTGCTCGCCTTAATTCCAGCAGGTTCGGAGGTCTTCACCTTCACCTCGGCAACGCTCGATGCGACGGGTCTCACCGAAGCGCTGAATGCCGCTCCATACAAGAGCCTGCGCGACAAGATGTATGCACTTGATCGCAACACGCAGGGCGCCGAGATGCGCGCAATCGGTTCGGCTCCAGCATTTGCCGTTGGCAGCGTGCACGCTGTCACCGAAACCGGTGAACTCATGATGGCCTCTGCGACCGGATCGCAGCTCCCGGCATATGCCTATGGCGCGGGCCACGTGGTGTTTGTTGTTGGCGCACAGAAGATCGTCAGCGACCTCGCCGAGGCTACAGAGCGCATCGCGACTTATACCTTGCCACTTGAGGATGTTCGCGCGCAGGCCGCTTACGGTGTAAACAGCGCGATCAACAAGACGCTCACGATTCACAACGAGTTCCCAGGTCGCATTGACGTGGTGATCGTCGCAGAGGAGCTTGGTTTCTAATGCGCGCCGGGTGGCGTTGCTGCGGCTGGCATCGTGGCGCGGATCTTTGTCGGCACATGGCGCCGATACATGTGGGATCGCGCCGCGCTAGTCGTCTTGCTAATGTCACTCGGTTCGCCTCTTGGATTGGCTCTAGGAGTGATTCCGGTATCGCCAATTGATCCAACGAACGAACTACTGATTTCGTTCAAAGAGGGAATCGCCCTGATCTATGCGGTGCTGCACTTTACGACCTACTTCGCGGTGCAGCGCACGATTGCCAGGGAGTTCACTGCGTGAGCTCTTTCAGCATCTCGCGCCTTAACCACGCCGTTCTCTTTGTTCGCAACGTGAAGGAGGCGTCCGCGTTCTACACGCGGGCGTTCGGCTTCGTTGAGGTGAGCGAAGAGTTCGGCGGGAAGGCGATCTTCATGCGTTCAGCAACGACCACGAATCACCATGACCTTGGCCTCTTTGAGGTTGGGCCCGAGGCACCCCGACCAGCACGTGGCGGAACCGGCCTCTATCACCTCGCTTGGGAGGTTCCAACGATGCGCGACCTCGCCGCAGCGGCGCAGGCGCTCGGTGAGCTCGGTGCACTCACCGGGGCCAGTGATCACGGAGTAAGTAAGAGCCTTTACGGCGCGGATCCCGACGGCAACGAGTTCGAAATCATGTGGCAGGTTCCAGCGGACGCGTGGGGCGACTACGCCGAACACGCCGTGGTGCAGCCACTCAACATTGAAGCGGAGCTCTCGCGCTGGGGTTGACCCCAGCACCTCATTGAATCGCCTCCGCTACGCTGCGCTCCATGAGTTTTGATCCACTTGGTCCCATGCACGCGCAACCACGGCTGGTCACCTTTATGACCGACTTTGGGCTGCGTGACCCCTCTGCAGGAGTTCTTTCGGGCGTGGTGCTGGGGATCGCCCCAGAGGCGCGGACCCTTGACCTCACCCATGCGATCCCTCCGTATGACGTCGAGGCCGGGGCTGAAGCGCTCGTTGAATCACTCGTGCACCTACCGATCGGGGCGCATGTCGCGGTGGTTGATCCTGGCGTAGGCACGCAGCGACGGCCGATCGCCGTTCGCTGTGGACGTGGGGATGTGTTGATTGGCCCAGACAACGGACTCCTTCTGCCCGCTGCGGCTGCGCTTGGTGGCGCGGTGGCGGCGGTGATCCTTGACGACGAGCGCTGGTGGGGCTCAAGCCGCTCGCACACCTTCCACGGACGCGACCTCTTTGCGCCGGTAGCTGCGCACCTTGCGGCGGGGGTCCCCTTCGGCGACCTTGGCTCGCCGATCTCCCCCGGCGACCTCGTTCCCGCGACTAAGTTGCCGATTGAGATCGGCGACGGGGTGCTGCATACCTCCGTTCGCATCGTGGATGGATTCGGAACCTTGGTGCTGACGGGCGACCGCCAGGCCATCGAATCGTCGATCGGCGCCCTGACGGCCGGGGAGCCGCTGAAGATCAGCGTTGGCGACAAGCAGCTGACCACCGTCTGGGCGAACCGCTTCGGCGATGTGCCCGAGCAAGAGCCGCTCTGCTACATCGATTCGGCTGGGCGGCTTGCCCTAGCGATCAATCGCGGCAGTGCCGCTGAGCGATACGGTGCAGTCCGCCGAACTCCTGTCGTGATTACCCGCGCGTAGCGCGGTTTCGAGCCAGCACCCCCCTGCTATCCTTCCGCACGTGGGGACACAACGTCGACGGCGCGCCGCGCGCTGATCACCGCCCCACCGTCGCACTGACGCTGTGTCAGATCGTCGCCAATAGCGGCTGTACAGGAGGTATGGATATGAGCACAACGCGCTCACGCATCGCAATCGGCCAGACCACACGTATGGCGGTCGTGGTCATGGCGATGGCGATGTTCCTCGCCGCCTGTGGCGGCTCCGCAGCTTCACCATCGGCATCTCTTGACGCTTCATGCGCAAAAGACAAGTTGGCACTGAAGACGGCAGGGAAGCTCACT
The DNA here is from genome assembly GCA_009925905.1 of Candidatus Aquidulcis frankliniae. Lineage (GTDB taxonomy): Bacteria > Chloroflexota > Limnocylindria > Limnocylindrales > Limnocylindraceae > Limnocylindrus > Limnocylindrus frankliniae. The sequence goes on along the minus strand of RFPZ01000003.1, from coordinate 30,056 downwards.
CTCTCCACCGACAACCCGGCCTACAGCCCGTGGTTCCAGGGTGGCAATGAGGGCGCCACGGTGTGGACCGGTGATTACAACAATGATCCAGCAAAGGGTCAGGGCTATGAGGGAGCGGTGGCATACGCCGTTGCCGAGAAGCTCGGCTTCGCCACTGCCGATGTGGTGTGGATTCACACCACCTTTGATGCATCTTTCGCGCCTGGCGCAAAGGACTTTGACCTCTTCCTGAATCAGGTCTCGATCAAGGCGGAGCGCGCCGAGGCGATTGATTTCAGCAGCGGGTACTACGACGTTGCCCAGGGTGTGGTGACGATCGAGGGTTCGCCAATTGCTGGCGCAACGAGCATTGCCGAACTGAAGACGGCGAAGCTTGGTGCACAGATCGGCACGACGAGCCTCGATGCAATCAATAACGTCATCAAGCCAGACACCGAAGCCGCCGTGTTTAATACGAACGACGAGGCCGTTGCTGCGCTGAATGGCGGCATCATTGACGGCATCGTGACCGACGTTCCAACTGCGTTCTACATGCGTGATGCGCAGCTCACGGGCGGCATCATCGTTGGACAGCTCCCATCGGAGGGCGGCGTCCAAGAGCAGTTCGGAATCGTGCTCGAGAAGGACTCAGCACTCACGGCATGTGTTTCAGCCGTTGTCGATGCCCTTAAGGCCGATGGCACGCTGGCGGCACTGCTCACCGAGTGGATTGCGGACAAGGCGAGCGCGCCAGTCCTGAAGTAAGCGAATCGCACGATGACGGCGGCGAGGTCGGCCCGCAAGGGAACCCTCGTCGCCGTCGTCAGCACCCTTTTTGTCGCGACGCTGCTCGCGATCGCGATCGGATCATCGCCGAGCTGGCCACTCGTTCAGAAGGCCTTCTTTGATGGGACATACTTCTCTACTTCGCTCCCTGATGTTGTGGGTGCGTTCTTTATCAACATCCAACTTTTCGTGCTGGCAGAGATCCTCATTCTGCCGATCGGGCTCCTAATTGCTCTTGCCCGATCCATCACGAACCCTGCATTTGCGCCACTACGCATCTTTGCCACCATCTACACCGACTTCTTCCGTGGAGTGCCCAGCATCTTGCTCATCTACGTGCTCGGTTTCGGCGTTCCCGCACTTCGACTTCCTGGCGTGCCGAAGGAGCCGTTCTTCTGGGCGCTCGTCACCCTTGTACTGATCTACAGCGCCTACGTGAGTGAGGTCTACCGGGCCGGCATTGAATCCATTCACCCGTCGCAAGAGCGCGCCGCACGAGCCCTTGGCCTGACGCGCTTCCAGGCGCTGCGATTTGTGGTGCTGCCGCAGGCGCTTCGTCGCGTTGTGCCGCCGTTGTTGAATGACTTTATCGGACTGCAGAAGGACACTGCACTCGTTTCGATTCTCGGTGTCGTCGAGGCCTTTAAGCAGGCACAGATTCTGAAGTCGGCCAACTTCAACTTCACACCACTGATGACAACGGCGCTGATCTTCCTGGTGATCACGATTCCAATGACGCGACTTGTTGATCGCCTCGCCGCCAAGGATCGCGCCGCTCAGCAAGGAGGAGCACGCTGATGGCCCGCGTGAAAGCGAAGCGGATTGCAGCCGCGCCAGTGCTTGAGCTGCGCGGCGTTTCGAAGCGTTATGGGCGGGCACTGGTGCTCGACAAGATCGACCTTACGCTCGCGGAGCACGAGGTGGTCTGCCTGATTGGGGCCTCGGGTTCAGGCAAGTCAACCCTGCTCCGCTGCGCCGACCTTCTCGAGCCGATTGACGCCGGCAGCATCGCGCTCGACGGTCGCGCTGTGAGTGCCGATGACCGCGATGCGGATGAGACGCGCCGCCAGCTCGGCATCGTCTTCCAGGGGTTCAGCCTCTTCCCGCACCTCACTGCGCTCGAGAATGTGGCACTTGCACCACGTGTGGCCCTCGGTTTGACCCCCACTGCTGCGGAGAAGCGCGCACGTGCGCTCTTGAAGCAGCTTGGCCTTGCCGCCAAGGCGAACGCCTATCCCGACAGCCTCTCGGGCGGGCAGCAGCAGCGCGTCGCGATTGCGCGCGCACTGGCAACAGAACCGAAAGTCTTGTTGCTTGATGAGATCACCAGCGCGCTTGACCCGGTCCTAGTTGCCGACGTGCTCGAGGCGCTGCGCGCACTGGCAAAGGGTGGCGCGACAATGTTGATCGCAACCCACGAGATGGCCTTCGCCGCCGATGTTGCCGACCGCATCTGCTACCTCGAGGGCGGACGCATTATTGAACAGGGCTCGCCAGAGAAGATCTTTGGCGCACCGCGTGATGCCCGTACCCGAGCATTCTTGAAGCGTGTGCGCTCAGTGGGTGCAAGCGCCCTCCGCTAGCCCACCGCGATACGCCGGCAATACTTAGACCGCGATAGGGTGAAGCCATGAGCCGTATGTATCGCGTCAAGATCGCTGGCCGTTGGACCGAGGCGCCGAAATGGGCGCTTGACCTTCCCTTTGAAGTTCGCCCGATGCGTGGCTTTACCGCTGCCGCCTGGCCGCACTGGCGCCCAACGCTCGAGTTGCTCGCGCGTGCGACAGTGCGTGCTAAACGCAGGCTCGAGTGGGTGCGCATCCACGACCACACCGGAGCGCGGCGCGAACCCTCGCACCCGTTCGGTTGGGTGATCACCGAGACCGGTGAGATGTTCCTCTGCTCCTACGACAAGGGGACCGCACTCCATGAACTTGCGCACCTCATCAGTGGTGACTCCCACGGCGATGCGTGGGCGAAACGGTGTTTTGAACTGCACCGCACCTGGCTGCGCGGCGCGGCGATCAGGGCGGCTGATCTTGAGGTCACGCGCTACCTCTCCGGGCGACGTGAGTGGAAGCGACGATTTGGTGAGCGGCCGCCGAAGCAACCGGTGCCGAAGAGCTCCTGGGTTACCGAGGGTCGACGGGCGGCGGCAGCAGCGCGGTAAGTCGCTGGACGTAGGCGGCACCAGCCGCCTCCCAGCTCAGTCCGCCGCGAATCGCCGCAAGGCCAGAATCAATGCGGCTTGCGCGCTCTGCTGGATCTGACGCTAGTCGACGGATGACGGCGGCAGCCTCTTCGGCGCTCCCCGATGTGTAGCGAGCAACAGATTCTTCAGGCACGAGATCGTCCAGCGTCTTCAGACGTGTTCCCAGGACGAGGCGACCGCTCGCCATCCCTTCGAACACTTTGTTGGAGATTGAGAGATCGGTGAACTCGTCAAGCCGCGTTGGCGCGAGAGCAATGTCGGCGCCGCGAACCAGCGCTGGCACCGCCTCAAATGGCACGCGGCCGAGGCGGAAGAGCTCTGGTGACGCTTCGTGCAGATCAAGGATCAGACCGATGCGATGGCGCCGGCGCAGTGGAACTGCCGCGAAGACGAGCCAGTCTGGAACGCTGTTGGCATGGACAACATCAATCGGGCGCTCTCGGTCAATGCGGAGCAGCTCACGGGCAGCCCGCACGGCGAAGCGCCCATACTCCACAACATAGGTGCTGATCCCCGCCCCTTGATGACGCTGCACAGGCTGGCGGTAGAGTTGGGCACCGTCAAGCTCACCTCGAGCCGGATCGCCATCGCGCTGTAGCGAGATGATGCTGACGTGCCAACCAGCGGCGACCGCGGCGCGGGCGGCACGACGGACGCGCGGATCTTCGTCTACGTAGGAGTGCACCACGAGCGCCAGGTGTGGCATGGATCCCCTCGCCTTCCTTGAATAACTCTGGGCGATCGTAGCAGGGGCCTGGCGCACTTTAGGCACGCATCAGGTGCGCAGGCGGGGGGCGAAACCCGTACACTCTCCCCCTTATGGAACGCCGAAAAATCTTGCTCGACGCCGACGTGGGGATCGATGATGCGATCGCCATGCTTCACCTCGCCGGGCGCAGCGATGTTGAACTGATCGCTGTTGGCAGCATCCACGGCAACATCCCGTCAGATCTCGCGGCCACCAACGCCCGCCGACTACTGGAGCTCTGCGGCCTCGATGATGTTCCGGTCGCGATCGGCGCGCGACGACCAATGGCCCAGCCACTCGCCACTGCAGAGTGGGTACACGGTGAAGATGGTCTCGGCAATACGAACCAGCCCGCGCCGAAGCGCGGACCCGTTGCCGAAGATGCGGTTTCACAGATGTTGCGCCTTACCCGCGAGATGCCCGGGGAGATTGACCTACTCGCTGTCGGTCCATTGACCAACCTCGGACTCGCCCTCTGCCTTGATCCAGAACTTGCCGGACGCGTGCGCTCGGTTGTAGTGATGGGTGGTGCGATCGCGCACGAAGGGAACGCCTCTGCCACTGCCGAGGCCAACATCTGGCACGACCCTGAGGCGGCCAATCTCGTCTTTGGCGCCGAATGGCCAGTCACCATGGTCGGCCTGGACGTCACGCAGGTCACACGACTCCGCACCAAAGAGCTTGCCGAGATTGAGGCGATCGGATCGGTGCGCTCGAAGTTTGCGCTGAGCGTGTTGAGCCACTACCTCGATGTCTATCAGCGAACGTTCGGCACGCGCGAATGCCCGCTGCATGATCCGCTCGCCGCGGGCATCGTGGCCGACCCCACCTATATGACCGAGTGGCTCGATCGCGCCGTGGAGGTGAATACCACCGGTCCAACGCGCGGCGCAACGATCATCGACCGACGTGCCTGGATGGCTCCAGCGGCCGACGCTCGCGAGACTCGGGAGCGCAACGGCGGCAAGGATTCAACTCCGCCACTCGTCCGAGTGCCGATGAAGGTTGATGGTCCGCGATTCGTCGCTGATCTCATTGCATCCCTGAAGTGACCGCTGCTGCCCCGATGGTCGCGGCAGAAGTGCCGCGCCCGGCACGAACGCTCGTACTCGGGTGTGGCTCCATTGGCCAGGCGGTTGTTCCGCTCATGATCCGCGACCTTGGGTTTGATCCACGATCTATTCGCGTCGTGGAGATGGCGGACACACGCCATCGCATCGCCGATTCCATTGCAGCAGGGGTTACGTATGAGCAGGCTGCCGTGACGCGCGAGAACCTCTCGTCGTTCTTGGCCGAGCGACTCTCCAGCGGCGACATACTCCTTGACCTCGCTTGGAACATTGATGCCAACACGATCATCGGTTGGTGTCGTGCTGCCGGCGTGCGCTACCTAAACACGAGCGTTGAGGTGTGGGAGCCGTATACAAACATCTCGGAGCAAGAGCCAACCTCACGAACGCTGTATGCCCGCCACATGGCTATGCGCGAGATGATTCGCAGCTGGGGTGACAACAGCGGTCCAAGCGCCATTGTTGAGCACGGCGCCAACCCCGGCTGGGTCAGCCACGAGGTGAAGTTCGCACTTGAAGAGCTTGGTGCAGCGCTCCTAAATCGCGGACTTGTATCGGGTTCCGCACGCGAAGCCCTAACCGACGCGCTGGCGGATCGAGATCATGGGCGAATCGCAGAGGCGTCTGGCGTCAAAGTGATTCAGATTGCAGAGCGCGACACGCAGCACACTGATCAGCCGAAAGAGGTTGGCGAGTTTGTGAACACCTGGTCGGGAGAAGGATTCTACGAAGAGGGTGTTGCTCCCGCAGAACTTGGCTGGGGTACACACGAGGAAGAACTCCCGCAACGTGGGCTTTCACATACTGGCGACGGCCCTCGCAATCAGATCCTGATTCAACGCGCGGGCATGGAGACGCTCGTGCGCACCTGGGTTCCCGGCGCCGAACCTGCGCGCGCCGCCGAGGAGGGGCTGCCAACGATCGGAATGTTGATTCGCCACGGCGAGGCGTTCACCATGAGTGACTGGCTGACTGTTAGGCGAGCCGATGGAAGCGCGCAGTATCGACCTACGGTCTATTACGCCTACTGCCCGTCAGACTCTGCCATTGCCTCTGTGCATGAGCTGCGCGGAAACAATTGGAAGCATCCAGAACGGTTCCGCCTGCTGAACAACGAGATCATTCGCGGCGAGGATCGCTTGGGGGTTCTGTTGCTCGGTCACCCACTCAAGGCGTGGTGGAGCGGTTCGCTACTTGGCATTGACGAGGCGCGCGCCAACCTAGCCGGGCACTCGGCGACCACGCTACAGGTAGCAGGGTCGGTGATTGCGGCTGTGGCGTGGCTCCTGCGGCATCCGAACGAAGGGCTTCGAGTTCCAGATGAGTTGCCACACGATGAACTTCTAGCCGACATTCGTCGCTACATCGGCACACGCTGGTCCGGCCCCGTGGACTGGACGCCGCTGCAAGACCGACTCGAGCTCTTCCCTGACCCCGCCAAGCCGGTGCCGTCCGACCCATGGCAGTTTGAGGCGTTCCTCGTCGCTGAATAGGTATCTCGCACGTGCCACGCTGCTGGCACGCGCACCTGCCACACTAGGAATATGAAGGGCACTCAGCGAACTCCTTGGCTTGTGGCGGCGGCTCTGGTCGCCCTGATCGTTGGCTCTGTCGCCGCGCCGCGGACGTTTGGGCTGGGCGCTGGCTTCGTCGCTGCGGCCGACGAAGAGCCGATTGATGGGGATCCAATCGCCGACGAGAGCTCCGACCCAGATGAGGGCAGCGACCCTGATGCCTCCGCCCCTGCTGAAGAAGAACCAGAGCCCGACCCTGGTCAGGATCCGGGGGAGGAGCCCGACCCTGCTGCCAGCGATAGTGAAGGTGGCGATGGTGGCGAGGCAGACGCTTCTCCAAGTGAGGAGCCGACCGCGCCAACCCCGCCAGAGCTTACCCTCGGCGATCTTCTCGCCGCCGCCACTGCTAGTTCACCGTTTGATGCCGACCTCGCGCTGCAGGTCCTGCAGGATTATGCGCCGCCGGGTGCCCGTGCTATCGAGGTAGCCGACCGACAAACCTTCCGCACAGCACGCACCTACACAATCCGCGAGGTACGTGGCTGGTCGCGACTTCCACAGCTCGGCACATCAAGCGCAATGGTATGGATGCGATTCGTTGGTGGCTCAGAGCGAACGCCGTTCGCGGTGGTCGCTGGGCGAGATCGCACCGATCCACGAATCAGCAGCGTGCGCGTGCGCGAAGGACGGGCATCGCGTGGAAACCCGCCTCCATTTCTACTTACGGTTGCGGGTAGCGATACGGGAACCGGCACCGTTGCCGTTGAGGTTCGCGTTGGCTACGAGAAGCCGCTCCGGTTCACCGCCGGTGATGAGATTGAAATCGGCCCGTTCATGAAATCTACGGGTGGGAAGGTTGTCTTGTTGATGCGCGGCGTCACCGTTGAGGTGCGCCTGATTGATGCGGCTGGGAACGAGAGTTCCTGGCGCCGCGTGCGCCTCCCCTAGCTAGAGGATTGCCCGCCACCGCGTTGCCGCGTACGCCGTGGCGATCAGCGCCAACCCGCCTGCAACGATCAACGCGCCTGGTGCTCCGATCAACGAAACCACCGCACCCGTCCCAAGTCCGCCAATCGGGGTTGAGCCAGCAAAGACCGTCGTATACACGCTCATCACCCGACCGCGGAGTGCTGGCGGGGTAGATGTCTGAATCGATGCGTTCGCGGTTGCCGCCATGGCGATCGCACCGAAACCAGCGCCAAATAGGGCGAAGCCGGTAACGAGTGCAGCCCACGGTGCTCCGCTCCCACTGACAGCGCCGGCCACGATGGAGAGAACACCAAGCGCTGCTGCGCCTCCAATGGTCACGGCGGTACGTGGTTGGCGCAACATGGCAACTGCGAGTGCACCACTCAGTGACCCGAACCCAATAGCGGCCATCAGCAGCCCGAGGCCTGGCGCGCCAATCTCCAACACGTTTCGCGCGAGTATTGGAGCGATCACGTTGAAATTCATCGCCACACCAGAGACCACGCCGATCACAAACACACAGAGGGCGATGAGAGGCGTGCGCATCACAAACCGAACTCCCTCGGCGAGGCTGATCAGCACGTCAGCGACCGTTCGTGGGCGAGGTGTGCGCGGCGCGGGGCGAAGCTCATCAGCACGCATAAAGAGGAGGGCCAACAGCACGGCGAGGAAACTTGCGCCATTCACTGCAAAGCAGCCGGCCACTCCGATGACGCCGATCAACACGCCACCAATCGCAGGGCCGATCACGCGCGCGCCATTGAACATCGCCGAATTCATGGCAACGGCACGACCTACCTCATCTTCGGGAACCATCTCGCTAAAAAACGATTGCCGAACGGGCATGTCGATGGCATTGACGACGCCGAGGATCACGGCCATGAGAATGAGGAGGGGCAACGTCATTAGGCCCGTAGCGACAAGCGCGGCCTGCAGCATGGCGAGGACCATGAGGCTGACCTGGGTCCCCATCAGCGCACGGTGCTTGGGGAGCGCGTCGGCAAGGACGCCGCCGAAGAGGCCGAGGATCATCACTGGGGTGAACTGCGCAGCGGCAACAATGCCGAGCCATGCCGGTTCGTGGGTGAGTTCGGTGATGTACCAGGCCTGCGCAATGGACTGCATCCAGGTGCCTGCCAGTGAAACGAGCTGCCCGAACCAGAAGAGACGGTAGTTTCGGTGGCGGAACGGCCCACGCCAAGTTGGAGTGAGACGAGATCGGGTTCGTGCAGTTGCCATCACTAGAGGCTACACCCGCTCTCTATCTTCGCGGTCGGGCCCCCTTTGGCGAAACGACCATGCCCGGCATCTTCCCCTTAAAGAGACTAAAGAGAAGCCAGAGTGACGGCACCAAAACTAACAGGCCAGCACCTGCACCTACCAGAATCGCGAGCTGCACCTGTGGCGCGGCCGCTGCTCCAGAAAGCGTAACCGTCGGGAAAATTAGGTAGGGATACGAGGCGGCACCCCAACCGACTAAGATCGCCGCGGTCTGACCGACCGCAGCTACGGCAGCAAGACGATGCTGGCGTACGTACAGCGCTACGAGCGAGGCGACCCCGAAGGTTGGCGCGATGACAAGGAATGGCCGCGCAACGCCCTGCGTGAGGGATACCCAGAGTGATGGCACCGCGTCGGACGCAAGCGGCAGGGTGATCGTTGCGGTGATTCCGACCGCAACTGCGGCACCAAGTGCGCGTTGTCTGAAGTCCTCACGCAGCTTTCCTTCGGCCTCAAGGCAAAGAAATGTGGCAGCCAGATAGGCAACAAGGCTCAGTGCGAGTGCACCCACACCGAGCGCAAATGGAGTAAGCCAACCAGCCCACACTGATGAGTCAACTACGCCTGCACTGTTCAGCGTTATGTCTCCTGATGCAAGCGCCGCAAGTGCCGCGCCCATTCCAAAGGGAGTAATTAAACTGGCCATACCAAAGATCGTTCCCATCCGATCACGGAATGCTGATGGAGCCCAGTAGCTGGCACGAAAGGCAAAAGCTGCGCCACGTAGCGAGATCCCGATAAGAGCGATTGAGATTGGCACGGGGAGCGCCTCACCAACAACAGCAAACGCTGCCGGAAAACAGGTGAAGAGCACGACGACTGCAAAGATCAGCCAGATGTGATTGGCCTCCCAGACCGGGCCCATTGCTTGCGCAATGAGGGTGCGCTGCTCCTTCGCACGTGGCCCGCGCGCAAATAGATCCCACACGCCGCCGCCGTAGTCAGCGCCTCCGAGCACCGCATACGCGATCAGCGCAACAATGATCAGGCCAGCAGCAAGGAGTGAGGTGATATTCGGGTCGGCGAGGTCGCCGATCGATGAGTAGACGAGTGGGACGCTCACGGCTACGCCCCCATTCGCGTATCTGGGTGTTCAGTGCGCAGCCGTAGCAGCACCCAAATGAGCACGATTCCGAGCGCTGCATAAAGCACCATAAAGGCGATGAAGGTGCCGGCGATTCCTGGCTGCTTGGTGACTGCATCGGCGGTTGTCAGGAATCCTCGAATCACCCACGGTTGACGCCCATACTCCGTCACCATCCAACCAGTCTCAACAGCAAGGAAACCGGCGGGGCCAGAAAGTACGAGTAGCCATAGGATTAGTCGATTTGTAGGTAGCTCAAGTCGCTTTCCTGCTCGACGCCTGCGCAGCACGCTCGCCCAGAATAGAGCGGCTGCGGCCGTCATGAGTAGTCCACTCCCCACCATCAGCTGAAAAGCGAGATGTACCAGCTCTGGCTTTTCTGGAAGATCAGTTGACGGGATGTCGTTGAGTCCAGTAACGACGGTACTCGTATCGAAGTTGATCAGGAAACTTGTCAACCCCGGAATCTCCAAGCCGAACGGGAGATGCAACGGCTGGTTTGGACCAGTTTCAAGGATGCCTTCCGCTGCGGCAAACTTTGATGGTTGCTCGTCGTAGATTTTTACGGTTGAGAGATGACCAGAAATGAACTGCAACGGAATCGCGATGCTGAACATCACCGTGCCGGCGAGCATCCCAGCGCGGTTATACGCTGAAGTGCGATTCTTGAGCCACGCCCAGGCGTAGACTGCGGCAACACCGCCACCCACCGCAACAAGTGCAGAGAGCATCACGTGAGGGACCTGGGTAATTACCATTGGAGATAGCATCGCGCTAATCGGATCAGCGCTGGATTGATCAATAGTTGGACCGTTTGGACCTGCGATAGTTTCGAAGCCCACCGGTGCATTCATCCATGCGTTAACAATCGTAATGAATGCACCACTGACCATACCGCTGATCGCGATTGGAATTCCTACTAGCCAATGTGCGCGAGGCGTGAGGCGGTCCCATCCGTACACATAGATGCCGAGGAATATTGCCTCGACAAAAAAGGCGTACCCCTCAAGTGCAAATGGGAGACCAATCACGCCCCCCGCTTGTCGCATGAATGTGGGCCATAAAAGGCCGAATTCCATACTTAGCGCTGTGCCAGATACGGCACCAATGACGAAGAGAACTGCCATTGCCTTAGACCAGGTGCGTGCCAGTGCAAGCCATGGACCCTTCGGGTCGCGGAGTGATTTCCATTCGACGCCCACGATCAGCACTGGAAGCGCCATCCCAAGCACGCTGAATACGATGTGAAAGATCAGGCTGAGGCCCATCTGCGCTCGAGCAAAGAGCAACTCATCCATGGTTCACCTCCTGCCCGCAGCGTGGCAGGGGTGGATTAGCGGCGCTTGATCTTAGTAGTGCGCTTGGTATTGGTCGTACGGATTGGTGATTCGTCACGACGAATGGCGGCAACAGCAGCCACTACCGGCAGGGCGAAGATCGCTCCGAGGACGCCACCCACAAGACCGCCGATGCTACCCGCAATGAAGACGGTGGTGCCCGAGAGGTGCAGCACGCCGTTCATCAGCCGTGGGGCGAGCTGGGTGGCACAGAGCAACCAGCCCACGATAATCACCACCGAGCCAGGGAGTACGTATGGTCCCGCAGCAAAGATGGCGAGTGCAAGCGGCGGCAAGACCGCAGCACCCTGGCCAATTGACGGGATCGCCATCACGATGCCGCCGAGCACTGCGGCGAGGAGTCCATCGGCTCCAGCAATCGTTGCGCCGACATAGACGATCACGCCGTAGACAAATCCGAGGGCGACGTGGCGACCAATGAACCGCGCGATGATCTCTTCAAGAATCTTGCGCGAACGCTGTGCGCTGCGCACTCGGCTGCGCGTTGCAAGCTGATCAACAGAGTCAAGGTGGGCGGGGTTTGCCGAGAGAATGATGCCGATACCGATCGCCAAGATGAGCGGGCCAAGCGCGCCAATCGCACCAGCCGCAATCGCTGCGATATTCGATTGCAGAGAGGTTGCCACTTCGCGAATCGCTAGGATCACCGTGGTTGCGAGCGGAACAAGATCAACCGTTAAGCCTATAGAACTTAGCAGGGCGCTGAGCCGTTCCACCATTGCGCCGACCTCTGCCGACGTCGGCTCTGGCCCAGCGATGATTCCGCCGAGTGACTGCGCGAAGGCGATCGCGAGTTCAATCGCAATGACGATAACGGGGACTGCACCGGCAATCCATACGAGCAGCGCTGCGCGCGTGCGCCTCCAGCCACGTGCAACAAGCCAATCAATCGGCGCATCAGCCAGCGCCGCGAGCAACCACCCACCCGCGAGGGCGTAGAGAAGTGGACCCTGAGCCGAGATAAGGGTGGTTACAACGCCGAGCCCCGCCATGATTGCGACAAGTGCGACGCTTGCAAGTGTCGCCCACGCCATTAGGCGAATCGACTGTGGCCACTCATCGCTGCGGAGGGGATTCGGCAGATTCATGTGGTGATCTTAGTCCAGCGCTGCGCGCACGATGTCGAGAGGAAGGGCAACGGCTGTTGCGCCATCCACCCCGGTCATCGATTCTGCGGCGAAGAGGGCATCAAGGATCGCCGACTCGGTGGCATCAGCGGTCGCCTCGAAGAGCGCGGAGAGGTGTGCATTGACCACCATCGTGACCGAGGTTTCAAACGGTTCTTTCGGTTCAAGATCCTCTGCGGGGAGATGTCCGTTTGCAGTGCTGAAGCTCAACACCAGGTCGCCAGATGAGTGCTCGCCGACACCACCGACGCGGCCGATCCCGATCACCGCTCGCTGCGCAAGTCGATCAAGCTGCATCGGAAGCAGCGGGGCATCGGTAGCGACGATCACAATGATCGAACCGGCTCCGCCGCGAGGATCGTCAGGCTTTGATGCAGCGCCGACCTTGTTCTCCCACGGAAGTGGGTAGTGCTCCGTAGAGAGTGGGCCACCAGGAGCGCCGAGTAGTTTCCCCTGCACCGTAAGCCGATGGCGACGACCGTGATTCGCCTGCACGAACACACCAATCGTGTAGCCGCCAAGTTCTGCGGGGAGTTGGCGACTTGCTGTGCCATTGCCGCCCTTAAAGCCGTGGCAGATCATGCCTGTCCCGCCACCTTGATTGCCGCGCGGAACCGGCGCACCGTTCGGCAGCGCCGCTGCAGCATCGAGCGCCTGCTGCGCGTGTGCCGCAGTGACATGGAAACCGTTGACATCGTTCAGCACACCGTCCCAGGTCTCCCCCGCAACAGGGAGGCTCCATGGTGGAGCGTCAGGCACGTGATCGAGGGACCACGCAATCATGGCGTCGTGAACGACACCAACGGAATGCGTGTTGGTGAGGCAGATCGGCGAGGTCAGTAGTCCTGATTCGCGGATCCACTCCAACCCTGTCAGCTCGCCGTTTCCATTGAGTCTGTGGGTACCAGCAAAGAGCGGGTGCCCCATCTCGGCAAGAGGGCGAGGAAGGATGGCGGTGACACCGGTGCGAATCGGCCCAACGCCACGTTCGAGTGCGCCGTCGCCTTTGATGATTGTGGTGGCAGCAACGCGCACGCCCGCAACATCGGTGATGCCATCCGTTGGGCCAGAAGTAAACCGGCCGATTCGGATGCCCAGGTCAGTGGCTCGAGTCTCTCGTGGCATGGGGGTAGTGTGCCATCCCGCACTACACTCTCCCTATGTTGCCGCCAATCAAACCCAGCACTCGTCGTGACCGCATGCCGTTTCGACATATTGGCTCAACGATCCTGCTTGCAACCTCCTTCATCCTCGCTGCGGGTGCGCTCGTCACGTGGGGAATCGATCAGCAGATCGGACCATGGGCCCCAGGTGAGGTTGTCGTTGTCACTGAAGACCCATCAACCGGTTCCAGCGACTCTCCAGCACCAGAGGTTGAACCGTCAGACCCTTCAGAGCGATCGCGCACAACCCCGCCACCCCTCCCACCAGTCGACCCAAGCCTGCTCGTGCCGTCTGTCGCTGGTGATCCTGTCCGCGTCTTAGTGAGCGGGGTCTGGATCAATCTTCCAGTCGTTCGTCCACCTCTTGATGGCGATGGCTCGCCACGGTTCCCATGGTGTCGTGTTGCTGAATGGATGCCAACGAAGGGGAAGGCGGATGGTAAGACTGGGGTCCTCTTTATTTATGCGCACGGTCGCTATTGGGAGTTTGGCGGTCTCCTCGACAAGACGCCGAAGCAGATGCTCGGACAGATCATTGAGGTTGATGTTCTGCCGAAGGCCACGGGCGCGACGCTCCTACGAGTGCGCTACCGCGTTATCGAGGTGCGACAACACATCTCCACATGGGCTGACATTGCTGATGTTCCGAACGGCCGGGTGATCCTGCAAACCTCTGAGACCGACCGTCACGACGGAACCAAGATGGTCGTGATTGGTAAGTACATTGATACGACAACCTCGACGCGGCCAGTGCCAGTAGCAAAGCCGCAGATCTGCGAATAGCCTGATGAAGGCTCCGTTGAGCACCACCGAATTCCGCCCAGACATTGAGGGTCTACGGGGTATTGCGATTCTTCTCGTGCTGCTCTTCCACGCCGGTCTCCCATGGACGCCAGGTGGATTCGTAGGGGTCGATGTCTTCTTTGTTATCAGCGGGTTCTTGATTACCGGCAAGCTGTGGCGTGAGTCGCAGCAGCCAGGTGGTCTCAACATCACCCGGTTCTACGCGTGGAGAATTCGGCGGCTCCTCCCAGCGGCGCTTGTCGCTGTCGCAGTCATCTCCCTCATTGGACTCCTCGTCGCTGCGCCTCTTGATCGCAGTGCGTTGGCAGCCGATGGCGCAGCGTCGGCGCTCTCGATTGCCAACATGCGTTTCATCGGTTCGGTCGATTACTTCGCCGCAACTTCGAGTCCGTCGCCCTTCTTGCACTTCTGGTCCCTCAGTGTCGAAGAGCAGTTCTACCTCGTCTGGCCGGCGCTCATCGTGTTCCTTACCTGGCGCGGTGGCAGCTCGCGGCGCCTGATCGCGGCGCTCCTCCTTGGTGTGGTCGCCTCGTTTGCGCTCAGCCTGTGGCTTACCGATGCCTCCCCTTCGCGCGCCTTCTATCTGCTGCCGACGCGCGTCTGGCAGCTCGGAGTGGGCGGCCTGCTCGCCCTCATCAGCGTGATGGGCACCTCGCGACGCGCTGGCGCGTTCGCGTGGGCCGGGCTCGCCGCGGTTGCTGTGGCGGGGGTAGCGCTCACTTCGGAGACAGCCTATCCAGGACTGGCGGCGCTTCTCCCCACCGCGGGTGCCGTCGCGCTCCTCTACGGTGGTGCCGCGCCAAGTGGACCAGTGCGTCTCCTCACAGCGGCACCGCTCCGCTTCCTCGGAAAGATCAGCTATTCGCTCTACCTCTGGCACTGGCCCCTTCTGGTGCTCCCCCTCATGTTCCTCGAGCGAGCACTCACAGGCGTTGAAATAGTGATTGCCGTTGCCGCCGCGATCGGCATCTCCTGGTTGAGCTGGCGATTTGTTGAGCAGCCCTTCCGGTACGGCGATCGGTTTCGTCGCGCCACCTCGTGGAGCGCGATCCGCGCCGGAGTGGTGGGCATTCTCACCGTCGCCCTCTTCACCCAGGGGTTCGCCGCGGCGCTCCCCTCGTCGGTCGTTGCTGTTCAGCCAACGGCGAGCCCCTCGGGCTCACCGACGGCAAGCAATGGACCGATCGCACTCCCTCAAGATCTTGCTCCCTCACTGGCGTCGGCGCGCGATGACGAAGAGCGACTGCGCGGCGACGGCTGCCTCGCATTCGAACGAGTCACGACGCCGCCAGACTGCGAATACGGAGTTCCGGGATCTGCGATCACGATCGCGCTAGTCGGTGACTCCCATGCGTCGCATTGGTTCCCCGCCATTGAGGTGATCGCACTCGAGCGTGGGTGGAGACTGCTCACGTTCGTAAAGGTCTCATGCTCGTTCACAACGCTCCCGCAGCGCAACTTGGCGTTAAAGCGTGCGTACCGTGAGTGCACCGCGTTCAACGAGGCAACAGTGGCACGTCTCTCCGAGATCAAGCCGACGCTCACCATCATCGTGAATCGCCGCACCTTCCGCCCAATCGCCGAAGGGGTCACACCAACGATCGCCGGAGCGGCTTTTGGCGACATGGTTGCCCGTCTCCCAGGGACAACGGCGATTCTCGTCGATACGCCAGATCCTGGCCGCGACGTCCCCGCCTGCCTCTCCAAGCACGCGAGCGACATTCGCACCTGCCTCTTCACTCAAGAAACTGCAGATAACGGTGAGATCGGCGTCGCAGAACGTGTGGCTGCCCAGGCTTCTGGAGCAACGTTGATTGACCTGACAGGCGAGATCTGTGCCGCGTGGCCCTGCTCGCCGATTGCCAAGAACGTGTTGATCTACCGCGATGAGGACCACATGACGGAGACATTCTCGCGCAGTCTCGCTACTCCGCTCGGAGTCGAGATCGCGAAACTACTTTCGCGCTAGCGCTGCGCTCGCTCTGCTGCGTAGAGCATGATCGCGGACGCGACCGCGAGGTTAAGGCTCTCAGCGGTGCCCAGCATTGGGATCAGCGCCGCGCTGGCACAAGCACCACGTAGGTTGGCACTTAGCCCATCAGCTTCGGTGCCGATCACGATCACGCTTGGCGCGGTGTAGGTGATCTCGGTGTAGTCGGAGGCTCCGTCGAGTGCCGTTGCAACGGTGCTGCCTGGCCAGCGATTCAACAGCGCGACCGCCTCATCGTGCGTTGCGCGATAGATCGGAACGGTGAAGATGGAGCCCATCGTTGCGCGCACCGTCTCAATGGAGTACGGATCGCACGTGTTCCCCACAAGGATGACGCCGCCTGCGGCACAGGCATCAGCACTGCGAATCGCGCTCCCAAGGTTACCCGGGTCGCGCGGCGCTTCAAGCATCAACCAGCGCGCAGCTCGAGTCGGGTCGATGGTTGCCACTGCCTGGGCTTCTGGCGCAGGGTCTGCGTAAACGGCGAGCTGTTCCTGTGGGTTATCACGCCCCGTGATCTTCGCCAACACTTCGGTCGTTACGGAGAGCGACTCGCGCGCGTGGCTCGCTCCACCATCGATCGGCGCGCGAAGTGGGCCAGCCGTCAGCAGCATCTCGGGAATCCAACCTGCCGCGGTGGCCGTTGCGATCGTGCGCTCACCCTCAGCGAGAAAGAGGCGCTGCTCGTCGCGACCCTTGGGCGTGCGAAGAGCGCGCAGTCCCTTCACGACCGGATTGGAGAGGCTCTCAATTCGCAGCGATTGCATGAGGGGAGGATACCCCTAGGGGGCGGCGACAGTTTCGCCAATCACGCGCAGGAGTGAGTCGTTGCCGCGCGCATCCTGCGAGAGCTCCCAGATCATGATCCCGCCAGCGAGCTGTAGGGCTAACTCTGTCTTGCGCCGAATCGTTGCAGGGCCGTTGTAGTTCTGTTCCACGCCTCGAAAGAGGATGCGATCGCCGTTCGCCGTTGCTGGGTCGCTTGCAAGAAGCGTGCGATACGTGGCGTTCCCTGGCCGCCCATAGAAGGGCACGCCGAGCACGAGCTTATTGGGGTGAATGCCTCGGGCGAGCCAGGTAGCGATTGATCGCTCGGCCATCGCAAATGACGAGTGATCGTTCCGCGGACCGTCATACGCCATCAGATTGATGAAGTCGAGTTGCCCTACGGCAGAGGTCGAAATTCCGTCTGCATCTGTTGCATCAGCTAGCACTGCCGCGGTGACGAGTGCCCCAGCTGGAAGCGCCGAGCGGAAGGCAACGGCGAGGGCGGAGAAGTTGGCCGCCGACGCCCCGGCATTTGGATATTCCCAATCAATATCAATCCCATCGAGCCGATAGGTCGCACAGAACTCTGCCACGCGTTTCGCCAGTTTTTCGCGAATGGCTGGGTCCGCTGCAAGCGTCTCAAACTCTTTATCCCAGCCCCACCCCCCAACGGCGATGAGCACCTTAACGCCATGTTTATTGGCTTGCGCAACGACCTTGCGCAAGTGATTCGGGGCACCGAATGGGCGTGTCGTGCCATTCGCTCTTGGTATCAGGAACGAGTAGTTAACGTGCGTCAAAAGTGAGAAATCGATCGCGTCAATGTTCGCGGCGGGCGTGATGTAACCAACAACCTTGAATGGTTCGGTTCTCGCCACAGGTGTTGGGCTTGGTGACGCAGTCGGTGTTACCGCAATCGAGCAGCCGCTGATCACGAGTGTGAGTGCAACGATGCTCCACATCGATCGCGCTAGACGCCGCATCATCGAAGCGTCTTAATGGTGCCGACGTCAACTCGCGGCGATGGCCCGGAAGGTGCAGACCAGGCAACGAGCGTCACCTTGTAACTGACCCCCTTAATGAGTCCAGTGATCGTGCACATGGCGGCAGCGCCTGACACCTGTGTGAGTGCCGAACCAGCAAGTGTGCAGCTTCGGGTTGTGCGGCCTTTTGCCGTTGCCGTCGCGATCCATCCCGTTGCTTCGGTGGAGTCGGCAGGAAGAATCCAGCTGACGCGAATCGAGCCGCGACCCGCCGTGAGCGTTGCTCCAACAGGGGCGGCTGGTGCCTGTTTTGCCCAGACCCCGATGCATCGCCCACCGCTACCACCAGGCGCGGCGCTTCGCACTCGCGTCGCGGCGTAGATGGTCCCGAATGCGCTCGATGCAAGCGCATCGGGCTCAACTGCAAGGCCTGTCCCAATGGTGCTGTATCGCTGGGTGATGGGGTCCCAGACCGCAAGGTTCGGAGAGTCCAGTGCGCCAGCCTTGGCGAAGTAGCCGCCAACGGCGACCGTGCCGTCGGCAAGTTTCGTCATTGCCGTCACCCACGAAGTGCGCCGCGGGTAGCTCACCCCGCCGCCCAACGGAACCCAGCCACCCGGTGCCGCAGGTTCGATGACCTGAACCGCTTCACCGTACCAGCCAACACCTCGTCCGATCAGCGGATGGCCGAGCGCATCAACGACCATGCTCGTTGGAAGATCAGAGAAGAGTCGCGCGTCGCCGATCACGCCCCACGCTTTTGTCGTGGGATTCCATGTTGAGACCAGGCCGTCAGCAAATCGTCCACCGGCGTAAACAGTGCCGTCGGCGGCGACCGCGGCGGTGACAACGTCAGACTTCAATCCGGCGCCGAGTGCCACCCAGCGCTTTCGTGTCGGACTCCACGTTGCGATGTTTGCCGAGGCGACGCCGCCTGCGCGTGTGAAGTGGCCTCCCACCAGCAGGTTGCCGGTCCCTGGATCCAGTGAGATCGTTCTGACGGAAATGCCTTTACCCGTAAGACCAGTGCCAACCTTAGACCAGAGTCCCGTCTTGAGATTGAGTTGCGCGATCCCGACCGCTGCAACGCGACGGTTGCTTTGCGTCACGCTGGTGAAGTTACCTGCCACATAGAGAAGGTTCCGTGAGGCGTCGACGGCGAGCCCATACACCGAAGCAACGCGTCCGGACGACGTCTTGAGGCTCGCAAGCGCTTTCCATGCCCCAGTTCGCGGGTCGCGCACCGCCAGCCCAGCTACGGTGGTACCGGCCGCCTTTGTTAATCCAGTGCCCCCCACAACAAGGCGGCCATCAGGAAGTTCGACCATTGATGTCGTGCTCCCGACCCAACCGGCGGACGAACCGAGGGCGATCCAGCGGGGAGCCAGCGCATCGCTGCTGCTGCTTGGTGTGGGGTCGCCACAGTAATCCGCAGGGAGAGCAACGGGTGCGTCGGGTGGCTCAGGATCGCCGCTGTCGGCGGCTGTGAGGCGCGGCACACCACTCCCATCAACAGCGGGTTGATCAATCATCTTGTAGAGCTCCTGCACAAGATCATCAGCAAACGAATTGGTTGTGGGTGAACCGTTTGCGACGGCCGCGATAGTGATGCCTAGCGCGGGGATTCGATGCAGAGAACTTGTGACTCCAGAAAATCCACCGTTGTGGCCATAACTGCGCAGCCCACCAATCCACGTTCGGTCAACCTGGGTGCCGTAGTTGTAGAGCCACGACGACCAGGTCTGATAGGCAATGCCGTTCATGGCGAGGGTTGGCTCCCCCTCGGTAAGTCGATTCCCCCAAAAAAGTTCGCCAAATCTTGCAAGATCGCGCGGCGTGGAGAACATGTCGCCTGCCCCGCGAAGCGCAATGCCGACCGCCTTACTGGGACCCCAGCCCGCAACGCCGTACGGCTTGCCACCAATGTGCGGCCGCGCTGCACCTACCTTTGGTCCCCACCCTGTTTCGGTCAGACCCATTGGATCAAGGAGCAGCGACTGAACAAGCGTTTTCCAGGGAACGCCAGTGGCGCGTTCGGCGGCAATCGTCACGAGGGTGAAACCCGAATTGGAATACGAGAAACTGCCAACGGCCGTCGGCGGGAGCAGGTCCTGCACGGCCGTGAGCGGTGTCACCTTCGCGTTCGGATTCCTACTTAGCCATCCCATCCTGGAGTCCTTATCGGTCAGCCAATCGCTCATGCCAGATCGATGGAGTAGCAACTGCGCAACGGTCACCTCAGCTCGCACGTCAGCTTCTGGAACGAGCGCAGAGGCGCGTGTGCTCAACGGCAGAACCCCGCAGTGGTCAAGGAGTAGCGCAACTGCGGCGGTGAATGCCTTACTGGTGCTAGCGATCGCAAATGGCATGGATACGGTGGCGACGCGCTTGCTCTTGGTGTCGCCTACCCCGGAAACCGCCGTAAAGCTACGACCATCGTCCCATCGAATCGCGACAGAGACACCAGCGTGGCGAGTGCGGCGCGCCTTCTGCCAGGCGACGACTTTTGCGGTGAGGGCTTTGGTGAGTGCCGGATCGACCTCGCGCCCTGGGGGAAGGGGCACGGGGCGCGCGGCGCACGAACGCCAATCCACTGAGTCCGTCGCCGCAACCGGGGCCACTGATTGACCTGAAAATAGGATGGCGGCGGCGAGCAGTGCGACGCTGAAGCGAGCAGTGCGACGCGAGGTGCCGACAAATGGCATGAGGAGATTCTAGCCGCGTGACCACAAAGTGAGGCGATAGAATGGGCCTAGCGGACCATGCGGCTCGCACAAGAGGGAGCGTGAAATGCCTGAAGTGAATGTGATTGGAATCATTGCTGGAACCGTCGTGAGCTTTGTCAGCGGATTCCTCTGGTTTGGACCAGCAACGTTCTTCCCAACCTGGTGGCGTCTGATGGGGAAAGGACCCAAGGATGTACCCGGTGGTGGCATCAACATGGGGGTTGCCTTCGGCTCTGTTCTCATCGGCCAGGCCCTGCAGGTCACCGTCCTCGCGCTCATTCTGAGCGCCCTCAACATCACCGCACCGCTTGATGGCGCACTCGTTGGGCTCCTGATCGGCGTCGGCATTGTTGGTGGCAGCGGCCTCAGCCATCGCATCTTTGCCGGTCATGGATTCGGCGTGCTGCTGCTCGAGGCGGGTAACGACATCGTGAACCTCGGTCTTGCCGGCACGATCTTGGTTGCTCTCCGCTAGTTATGAGCGGCCCCTCACGAGTTGAGCGGCTGCCACGCGTTACCGGCTACGAGTCGGTCCGCGCGGCCGGGCGAGATTTCGAACGGTACTCGTCGCTCCATCAGGGCGATGAAGATGTGCGCGCCTATCGGCAACTCCCACTCGAGTCGGACCCGCCGCTGCACTCCGCGTTGCGGGCCTTTCTTGTGCCGTTCTTCTCAAAGGGTTCACTTGCCCCATTTCAGCAAGGGATCGAAGCAGATGCGCGTGAACTGGTTGCACCGCTCAAATTGGGTGAGCTTGAGATAGTTCGGGGCGTTGGGCTCCCCCTCGTCGTTCGCACGATCGCCCGACTCCTCGATCGGCCGAGCGACATTGAGGAGTGGGTGTCGTGGGGCCCTTCGGTCTGGGGCGATCACGACGGGCGACGCGACGGGGCTGCCCTCCTTGCCTTCCTCGAGCGAGCGGTCGATGAGGGTGCGGCGGGAACTGGTGGACGCCTCTTCAATCTGCTTGCAAGCACCCCAATCGCCGGGGTGCTCCTGACGCGCGACCAGCAGATCGGCGTCGGCAGTCTCCTACTGGCGGGTGGTCGCGACACGGTGATGAACCTGATCGCTGGAATTGCCTGGATGGTTGCGGCGCATCCTACGCACGTTGCGGCACTGCGTGGCGATCCTGCGGTGCGAACCGCATTTATTGAAGAGACGCTACGCCTAACGACGCCGCTTGGGCTTATGGAGCGCATCGATCGTGGAGAGAGCGGCGGTGACCCAGAACAGTCACCGCATGTTGGACTCGATTTCGCCTCCGCGAATCACGATGCAACAATCTTCACCTGCCCTGCTGAGTTGCGCCTCGATCGCCCTGCGATGTCACCCCACATTGCATTCGGGATCGGCCCGCATGCCTGCGTTGGGGCACCGCTCGCGCGCATGGAGGCGCACGCCGTATTGAAAGCACTGCTCGCACATTCCCCGAACGGCTGGTCAGTGCAAGAACACAGCGCGCAGTTCAGGAGCGTTGATGGCGCGCAGGTGCCGTCGAGTTTTCAGCGCCTGGTGATTGCGTCTCCCTGAACTGAGGGGCTACGCGTGCAGTCCGAACTGCACCGCGGCAAGTTCGGCGTAGAGGCCGCCCCGTGTGCGCAACTCCTCGTGTCGCCCGCGCTCCACGATTTCACCGTGATTCAACACGATGATCTGATCTGCCGAGGCCACGGTGCTCAGTCGGTGGGCAACGGCGATGGTGGTGCGCCCGGCCATGGCGCGCTCAAGCGCCTGTTGCACATGGCGTTCCGAAACCGAGTCGAGTGCCGAGGTCGCCTCGTCGAGTAAGAGGATGGGTGGGTCCTTCAAGAGCACACGGGCGATTGCCAACCGTTGACGTTCGCCGCCAGAAAGCTTGTAGCCACGCTCCCCTACAACAGTATCGAGTCCTTGCGGCAGCTCCTTGATGCGCTCGGCCAGCGATGCCCCCGCAAGGGCCACGAGGATCTGTGCATCGGTCGCCCCAGGTCGCGCATAGAGCAAATTTTCGCGAATGGTCGCGTGCAGCAGGTGCGTCTCTTGGGTCACAACGCCGATCATCTCGCCAAGGGAGCGAAGTTTGATTCCGCGCACATCGACGCCATCGAGTTGTACTGCGCCAGCGCCTGCATCCCAGAAGCGCGGGATCAAACTCAAGATGGTGCTCTTCCCAGAGCCCGATGGCCCAACGAGAGCGGTGAGGCTCCCCGGCTCCGCCGTGAACGAGATGTTGCTCAAACCGAAAGTGTCGCGCCGCTGTCGGCCCTGCCCCTCGGGCGGCTGCGGATAGCGGAAGCTCACGTCGCGCAGCGAGACCTGGCCGCGCACGCCGGAGCGGGTCAGCGTGATCGCGTTCGGCGCATCGACAATCTCTGGAACAAGGTCGAGGTAGGCGAAGATGCGCTCGAAGAGCGCGAGGCTGCCGCCGATCTCTACCTGGAGGCCAAGCAGTGACGCAAGCGGGAAGAAGAGTCGGCTTTGCAGCGTGGTGAACGCAACGATGTCACCGATGGTTGGCGCATCAGGCGCGCCCGCAACAGCAAGCGAACCCGCTGCGAAGTAGACCAGCGCTGGAATGCCGCTGAAGACCACCTGGACCACTACGCCAACCCATCGGCCAGTGAGCGCTTGGCGAAGCTGCAGTGTGGCAAGTTCACCAGAACGTTGCGTGAAGCGCTCGGCACCAGCCTCGGAACGGCCGAATGATTTCGCGAGCAGTGCGCCACCGACTGACAGGTGCTCTTCAGCAATGGAGGTGAGGTCGGCAAGCGCCGTTTGCACTTCGCCACTCGCCTTGCGGCGCGCGGCGGAGGCCTTCGATGTTAAGAAGAGGAAGAGTGGCGCAACGGCGATGCTCACCGCAGTGAGGCGCCAATCAATGAGTGTCATCGCCACCAGCGTTGAGACAACGATCGCAATGCTTGAGGCAAGGTTTGCAGCGGCATCACTGACGACCGACTGCACGCCAGAGACATCGTTGGTGAGGCGACTCTGAATCTCGCCAGTGCGCGTCTCCGAGAAGAAGCGGATCGGCATCGACTGAACGTGGGTGAAGAGTGCGTTGCGCAGGTCGCGCATCACGAACTGGCCAACCGAGGCGGTGAGCCACGCCTGGGCGAGCCCAATGCCGCCGTTGATGATCGGCACCACCACCATCAGCCCGGCGTAGAGCGCCAGGAGGCCAAGGTCGCGCCGCGGAATCGCCTCGTCGATGAGGAGCTTGAGAAGATACGGGTTCGCAAGCCCCAAGATGCTAGACCCAAGGATGGCGAGCCCAATGACGCCGAGTCGTCCGCGATATGGGCCAAAGAATTTTGCCGCGCGTCGTAGGAGTGGCAGGGCCGCCCCGGCTGGCTTTGTTGGGCCGCTGTCATCGCCGCCGAACATGTGGCCCCCACGCCCCGAACCCATGCCACCGCTCATGAGCGCACGGCGACGCGGGCGAGTGCGTTTACTAATGCAAGGCGTGTGGGCATGGCGGGATTCTATCCCGCCGGGCGCTAGATCCCCGAACCCTCGGCTGCAAGCTCGTCGGTGCGCACGCGCGCCTGCGACAGTTGGCTCCCGGCAGGAACGCTCTTGGTCAGCCATACATTGCCGCCGATCGTTGAACCACGCCCAACCGTGATTCGGCCAAGCACCGTAGCGCCCGAATAGATCACCACATCATCTTCAATGATTGGGTGGCGCGGCTGCCCCTTGACGAGGTTGCCATCGTCACCCTTCGGGAAGCTCTTGGAACCAAGCGTCACGCCTTGGTAGAGGCGCACGCCACTGCCGATGATCGCCGTCTCGCCAATCACCACGCCGGTGCCGTGGTCGATGAAGAAGCGCTCGCCGATCGTTGCACCCGGGTGAATGTCGATCCCCGTCGCCGAGTGAGCGGCTTCCGACGCGATGCGCGGCAGGAGTGGAACCCCCAACGTATAGAGCAGGTGGGCCATGCGGTGATCGATCATTGCGCGTACGCCTGGGTACCCGTGCAGGATCTCTGATCGGCTACGTGCCGCTGGATCTCCCGCAAAGGCCGCCGCGATATCCCCCTCAATCAGCGTGCGAATAGTGGGGAGCTCCGCAGCAAACGCGTTCGTCACGCGATCGACCTGATCTGGAGCGAGTCCCTCACCTGGTCGCTCGGCAGCAAACAGCACGATGCAACGTCGGATCTGCTCGCGCAGTCCAGCGAGCGCCGAGGCAAGGTGTGCGGCAACCGCCGCCTCACCATCTGCGGCAACGCCGAGTTCACGCGGAAAGAGCGCCGAACGAAGCTCAGCCAGCACGCGGGTGATCTCACCGCGCGTTGGACGGTCGCCAGCCGCCACCGCACCACCCGCCAGGGCAGCGTCAGCGGCGGTCAGTGTGCGACTCAGTTCGGTTGCGTCAAGGCTCACAGGGCGATGCCGTTCGCATCGAAGAGACCCTCGTAGAGCGCGGTGCTCAGGTAGCGCTCGCCCGAATCTGGCAGCACCACCACAATCGTCTTCCCAGCGTTCTCTGGCAGATGCGCCAACTTCAGCGCAACGTGTGCCGCAGCGCCGCACGAGATACCCACGAGGATCCCCTCTTCACGAGCGATTCGACGCGCCATGGCGATCGCCTCTTCGTTCGTCACCGACTCAACTTGGTCAATCAGCGAGATGTCGAGGATGTCTGGCACGAAGCCAGGCCCGATCCCTTGAATCTTGTGTGGTGCTGGCTGATTCGGCTGGCCCGCCATGCGTTGCGCAATCACCGGGCTCGTAGCTGGCTCAACGGCAACAATCTGCACCGCCTTGCCACGACCCTTCTTCAAATAGCGCGCGACGCCGGTGATGGTGCCGCCAGTGCCACTCCCTGCAACAAAGATGTCGATCTTGCCGTCGGTGTCGTCCCAAATTTCTGGCCCGGTGGTTGACTCGTGAATCGCTGGGCCGGCTGGATTCTTGAACTGCTGCAACAGCACGTAGCGTGCAGGGTCCGAGGCGGCAATCTCTTCGGCCTTCGCGATCGCGCCGGGCATGCCCTTCGCACCTTCGGTGAGCACCAGCGTTGCGCCGTAGGCAACGATCAACTTGCGTCGCTCAATACTCACGGTGTCGGGCATGGTGAGGGTCACCTTGTAGCCTCGTGCGGCCCCGACCATCGCAAGTGCGATGCCGGTGTTGCCACTCGTCGGCTCCACGATCTCCATCCCAGGCTTCAACACGCCGCGCTTCTCTGCGTCGAGCACCATGGCGGTGCCGAGGCGGCACTTCACAGAGTAGGCAGGGTTGCGCCCTTCGATCTTGGCGAGCACCGTTGCGGCGGCGCCGTCGGTAACACGATTCAGGCGCACCAACGGGGTGCGACCGATCGTGATGGCGTTGTCAGAAAAGATTCCTGGGTTGTGAACGGTCATGTTGGGTACCTCCAGCTACATGGTGGGCGGTGGACTACAACCGCCGCCCCCTCTGCCGTTTGGTCCCCGGTTGCGATCGCCTCAGCGCGCGCAGGACGGCCCGAAGGAGAGCGACGGGCATCGACAGATGCTCGGCTCGCCAGCGGCTTGGGCAATGAGTGCAGCTGCGGTCATGTCGCTATCGTATCGCCTCCGCGCGGAGGTCGTTACTGCAACAGCTTGCAACCACTAGATACGGCGCGTGACCCCATCAATAAAGCCGATGAGGCCGCTCTTCGCGAACGAGGGTTGAACCAAGAGGCGCCATATCGCGCCGATGATCTTGAGTAGAACGTAGGTAGCAAGCGCGCCAGCGGCCCGCGCCAGAACATCGTGCACGTCTACGCGGTAGGGCGGTACTGGGCTTGAGAAGTAGTTCGAGAGCGCCTGGCTGATCTCCAGCCCCACGGCCATGATGCCAATGACGGCGAAGGCCGCCCGCCGCGCATCGCCGTAGAGGGCAAGGGTTGCGAGAAAGAAGGTAGCCGCACCCATGCTCACCTGCACGAGCAACCATTGGGTTTGCAGGAGTGCCGGGTCAAAATTGATCACTGGGATCAGCCGAATCACATCGGTGCCCATCGGCGCACGCGACCAATCGGAGTTGGGGAAGCCGATCGGCGCCCACACATAGGCGACCAGGCCAGCAAAGGCGATCATGCTCACGGTGGTGCCGCGGGTGCTGCGAATGCGCTGCGTGCGCTGCACGTACAGCACGACGAGGAAGCTAATCAGCCCCCCGAATAGACCGGTCCAATCCCACTGCGCAAGCATCGCCACATACTACTGAAAATTTTTCAATGCGGCGAGCCCCCGCGCGCTACTCCCCTTCGTAGGCCCGTCGGAGATCCTCGACGATCAGCTTCCCCATCTTCATCATGGCCTGCTGGGCACGGGCGGCACCCGCGCCATCAGCCCCACCGAGGTACTGGTTCATCTCTCGCGGATTTACCTGCCACGAGAGTCCGAATCGATCCTTCAACCATCCGCATTGACCCGGCTCGCCGCCCTTGGTCAACGCCTCCCAAAAGTGATCCACCTCCGCCTGGTCTGCGCAATCAATCTGGAACGACACGGCAGGCGTGAACTGATACATCGGGCCCCCGTTCAAAGCCAGGAACGGTGCCCCGTTAAGCGTGAAGCGGACGGCAAGCACGCTCCCCGTCGTTCCCGCGTGATAGTCGCCTGGTGTCCGCACGACCTCATCAATAGAGCTATTAGGGAACACGGACACGTACAGATTTGCCGCTTCCTCGGCGGTGCCATCAAACCAGAGACAAGGATTGGTATTCGGCATGCTATTACCGACGCTTTCGCGATGTAGTGAGTGGATTCTCTGGGTAGGCCGGGTACTCATCGGTGAGCTGTACTAGATACGCATTAACGCTTGTGGTGTAACGCAGGTATGAGGCGTTCACCTCCCAGAGGCGTCGTGGATAGCGACCGTTGATCCAGATGCCCACCCAGGCGAAGAACATAAGGAAGCTGACCAGCACGGCGAAAAGGCTCAACACAATGAGGTGCGGGATCACGAGCAGCCACTTCAAGAAGAGGCCGTTCAGCAACCGCGAGGATGTCTTCGGATAGATGAGGGAGAGCTCAACGGTTGCGGCTCGCTTCGCTGCGGCCTTGCGCTTGGTTGCCATAGCACCTCCAATAGAGAGCTCAACGGCTCTGGTGCGGGAAGTATAAGTCGTCGCTCAAACTGACTCGCGCGCGATACGATACGCCGATGACCAACCAGCAGCGACTACGTGCATTTCTCCAGGGCGAGACTACAGGCGGCGCGCTGCTGATCGTTGCTGCGATCATTGGGCTGCTCCTCGCCAATGGGCCACTCTCGAGCGCGTTCCATGCGCTTGCGACGACCCACATCGGCCTTGATTCGCTCCACCTCAACCTCACGATTCAGGAGTGGACTGCAGACGCCCTCCTCGCCATCTTCTTCTTTGTCATCGGAGGCGAGCTGAAGCACGAGCTTGTCGTTGGCACGCTCTCTAAGCCGCGCCAGGCGGTGCTCCCCGTTGCCGCCGCACTCGGCGGCATGGCTGTCCCTGCGCTCCTCTATGTCGCGATTAGCCAAGGCGGTGCAGCTGGTGCCGCAAACGGCTGGGGGATCCCCATGGCCACCGATATTGCCTTCGCCCTCGCGGTACTGGCGGTGCTCGGCCGCGGACTCCCCGCCGGCGTGCGCACGTTCCTGCTGACGCTAGCGATTGTTGACGATCTCGGTGCGATCCTGGTGATTGCCCTCTTCTATTCGGCCGGCCTCAGCCTTGAATGGATCGCAGTCTCGCGCTTTCATCCAATCAGTGCCGTGATCGCTGTGCCGCTCTTTGCCCTCTTCGCCGCGGCGGTTGACCTTCGTTCAATCGAATTTGAATCAGTGATCAGTTCGCCGATCCTACTGGGCGTGTTCGTTGGGCTCGTTGTCGGTAAGCCGGTGGGGATCATCCTTGCCGCACGGCTGGCCACGGTGCTGGGGGCGAAGCTCTCACCTGGCGTGCAGTGGATGGACATTGCCCTCATCGGTGCACTCGCTGGAATCGGCTTCACCGTGTCGCTGCTCATTAGCGAACTCGCGTTCACGTCTGACGCAGCGCTGAGTGCTGCAAAACTTGGGGTGCTACTCGCCTCGATCGGCGCCGTCGCAGTGTCGGCGGTGCTTCTTGCGCTGCGTCGGAGAGAACGAACAAGTCGCTAAGCGGTGCGCCGACTAGCTCTTGTCACCAAAGTAGCGAACGATGGCAAACGCCATCGCGAGCAATTGTTGATCTACGTTATTGATTGAGCCGCTCTCCGGAATGCCTTGGGTGACCTGCACGAGTGGTCCCGCCTTCCATGCCGCGTGACCACTCACCATCCAGGAGACGGCACCCGCTGCATAGCCAAGCTCTGGTCGTCGCGCGACGTCGGCTGTAGTGGCCACGTGGTCCCAGGGCGCGCCGTCAACCACACCACCAACGGCTGTGGTGAGCAGCGACACGTTCTGTAGCAGCGACTTGGCGATGCGATCGCGTTGCTCACTCGTAAAATCTTCCGCTTTGCCGTTAGTGATGAGGTGCATGATGGAGCTGTGTGAGACGGTCCAGTCGACCTGGTATTTCAGTGCGGCGGCAAAATGTTCGCGCGGCGCATGGCCGAGCTGCTCCCACACTTTCACGAAGCCTCGTCCATACTCTTCGTATGAGGTGACGGCCGCCTCTCGAATCAGCCCCTCACGTGATTTGAAATGGTAGTTCACCAGGTTCGGCTTAATTCCGAGTTGCTTGCAAACCGTAAGGGGGGTGAAGGTTTCAGCGCCAGCGCTCGTTATTTCGGCGATGGTCGCCTGCAAGATTGCGTCGCAAGTTGAAAGCTTTTCAGTAGGCATTGCGGGAGCGTAGCATCAGGTACGATTCCCTTCTTATGACAGAAAACGAAACGCTCAACCGCCAACTCATGCACATGGCGTGGGCGAATACCCAGATGTTCACATTGCTTGCAGCGCTACCTGCCGATGCGCTTGCCTTCACCTCGCCAGGCTCCGAATGGAGCGTTGGCGCTATCGCCCACCACCTCGTGACGGCCGCCGAAAACTACGCTCAGCGTCTGCACGGTGAGCCGCGCGCCGAGAAGCGCGAGCTCCCAAGCACCGTCGCCGATCTCGCAGTCCTTGCCGCTGTCGTCAAGGTTGCCGATGCCAAACTCCTTGCAGGCGCACAACGCCCGGGCGACGAGATCCTCACCTGGATCTCGTACGGCGGCGAAGAGATCTCCGTTCCCCGCTGGGTCCTCGTCAATCAAGCCGTGCACCACGCCACCGAGCATCGCGCTCAGATCGCTGGTGCACTCGCCGCAAATGGCAACACCTCACTCGACCTCGATGCGCTCGACGTCTGGACGTATAACGACGGCTTGCAAGGTTGAGCACGCTCAGCCAGCGCCACAACACGGCACTCCTGATCATCGACGTACAAGTCGGCGTCGTCGGCGCTGCGTTTCAGCGCGAGGCAGTCATCGCCAACATCCAAACGCTCCTTACCGCCGCCCGGGCCGCTGGTACGCCAGTGGTTTGGGTGCAGCACTCCGAAGAGCAGATGCCCATCGGCAGCGA
>RFPZ01000020.1 GCA_009925905.1 Candidatus Aquidulcis frankliniae | reverse complement strand
CGCTTCGGCTCCGAAGAGTTTGCGATTGCGGCCGCCGAGATTCTGCTCGCCCACGGCATCCCCGTTGCTTACTCGCGCACCGATGTGCCAACGCAGATGGCCTCCTACGAGGTGGTGATGCGTGGCGCGGCAATGGGCGTCGTGATTACCGCCAGCCACAACCCATGGATGGATAACGGCTTCAAGGTGAAGTCGGCAACGGGCGCCGCCGCCGGGCCAGACTTACTGAAGCGCATTGAGACGCATGTCGCGAGCACCCGTGGACCTGAACTCGTTGGCCGACCATTCGCTGACGCCGAGGCTGCGGGGCTCGTCGAGCGCTACGACCCATATCCGGGCTACAAGAAGTTTGTAGAGCGCAATCTCGACCTACAGGCGATGGCCGCACAGAAGATGCGCATCTTGGTCGACCCTGTGTACGGCGCGGGTGCCGGCTGGATCGGGCGACTCCTTTCGGGCGGGAACATGGTCGTTGATACTACATGCTTGAACATAAGAAGGATCTCAGCCCGATTGTGAAGACAGTCAACGAGAGCTCCATGGGTGAGCGGCTCGGCGAGCGCTACAACGTCACCGTGCACGAGACGCCGGTCGGCTTTAAGTACGTTGGACCAAAGATGATCGAGACGGGCGCGTCGATGGGTGGCGAAGAGTCGGGCGGCTACGGATTTAAGATGCACCTCCCCGAGCGCGACGGCATCTTCGCGGACCTACTCCTCCTCGACCTGCTGATTCGCGAGCGTGCCTTGGGGCGCCCAACGATGAGCTCAGTCATGGAGCACGTCGCTTCAATCGCTGGTGCCTCGTACTACCTACGCGTCGACGTGCACATCGATCGCGCTGCATACCCAAAGGTCAAGGAGCGCCTGGCCACTGAGCTTGTCGGAAACCCGCCGAGCAGCATCGGTAGCCATGCAGTTCGCGCCGTGCCACTCACCACCAACGATGGCGTGAAGTTCTTCACGGCCGACGGCAGCTGGCTGCTGGTTCGCTTTAGCGGCACCGAGCCACTTGTGCGCGTCTATGCCGAGGCGACATCCGCCGAACTCCGCGACGAACTCCTGGTGATTGGCGAGCGACTCGCGCGCGGCTAGCCCCGCCGCTACGGCGCCCCATCCCAACCGAGCAACGCGAGGTTCCCCGCATCGAGCTGCAGCTCAAACGCTGCGCCGTCGCGGAGAACACCGCTCACGCACCAGGCGAGTCGGCGCGACGTGCGCTGATCTAATAACTCACCAGCCGCACCGGTCGGGAGCACCCAAGCCAGCTCGGACGTTCCATCAACGATCGCGCCGTTCGGCATGAGCGCTGTAGCGGCACGCAGCGCTGCATCACCTCGTGCAAGACGCGCGGGCGGCGTGGCAAGGGGTGACTCCTCAATCGCAAGCCCAACGAGATCACCGGCACCGTTCAGCACCACACGCGTGCCGTCGCCCGGTACAGGAACCCCGCGCACTTCGCGCGTCCAAACTACGAGGGTGCGCCCGGCGGCACCCCGCACTGCCGGGCCGCCACCCGGTATCTCGAGACCCAGCCGCATCAACTGACGCAACGCTCGCGCAATTGCCGCGCTCTCGCTCAGCGCCGCGCTCTCTAACGCCACGCCACTCTTTACAACGAGGCGAAGTGAGCCGTCGAGTGCGCTCTCCACACGCAGCGCCTCCACGCCGTTGGAGCCAACCAACACCTGGCGAGCGCGCGACTCGCCGCTCTCACTGCGCACCAACGTGAAGGGCTTTGTAATAAGTCCGCGCAACTCGATTGGCGTTAGCAGCTGCGCGGCAATCGTCGCGATGGACCGAACGTTCAGTCCAGCACCATCTGCCAGTGGCGCGCCACTCGGCGCGATCGCCGTACTCGGTGCGCCACAAGCAGCAACGAGACCAACGAGAAGGGCGAGTGACCATCGAACCTTATACATAGCGTCGCCCTCCAAGATCAGGGAGTTCCGCCGAAGGCCCATGCGGCATATGCCCATATCCGCCCCACCACTCGGGAGCGAGGTGCTCTGGGTCAAACGCCACCAGGAGTGCGCGATCAAATGCAGCGCCAGCCGGTGCACCGTCAAGAATGCCACGCCAGAAGGCGCGCTCAAAGCGCAGTGCAGCACCCTGCCACGCAGTTCCCACATAGCTCACGTAAAAACTGTCGGGCTCGCCAGCGCCTTGCACTTTGCGTTGGGCGATTCCGAACGCCGATGAGAGTCGCGAGGCCCGTTCACCGTTGTGACAACTTGAGATATAGACGAGCGATGCGGGCGGGACTCCACGCCGCATCGCGGCGATCTCTGAGGGCAGCACGATCGGCGCTCCGAGACAGAGTCCCGCATCCGCACGAAACCCCCCAACGCGCGCATCGCTCTTGGAATCCCAATACAGATCGCCGTGGCTATGCACATAGAAGACGGCGGCATCGGCCCCGTCAACCATCGCGCGGCGTGTGAAGCCTGGCCCAACTGCGCCCCCAACCTCCCAGCCGAGCGCTGCAAACGCAGTACGCGCCTCACGCGCTAGTCGATCTGGAAATGTATTGATCGTGCCGGTACACGGTTCGGCGAATGCGGTGCGATTAGCGAACACTGTGGCGCTCTCGGCGGGTGGTGCGAGGGTGATTGCTGCGGCAAGGAGAACTGCTCCAACCATGCTCCCTCCAGGGTGCAAGCGGGGGCGAGGGCGGAGGTGCACTCTCCCACGGCGCACGTATCGCCCACGTCTGCAGCGCCGATAGCCAGGTGATAGAGTCCCCGCAGCAACGCCGCGTGGACGCGAAGCTGGTGAGATTCCAGCACTGTCCCGCAACGGTTATTGGGAGTGGCTCCCATAAGTCCGGTCGCCGGACTATGACTGCTTTCGTTCGCGCGCACCAGCTTTTCCGTTTGACCACGCTGCTCCTTGCAGCACTTCTTGTCGGCGCGTGTGCCAGCGCTACAAACTCTCTCCCACCTGCGAGCCCCACGCCGATCGTGGAGGCACAATTCCCGCGCACCATCACCGATGATGCGGGTGCCTCGGTCACCATCGCCGCAAAGCCAGCGCGCATCGTGGCGCTCACACCGGCTAGCGTTGAATCGCTTGACCAGTGGGGACTCGGCCAGAACGTTGTGGGCGTTGCCGCGTGCAGCTGCCTCCCCGCTGCGTTCGCCACACGGCCACAGGTCGCCGATTACAACGGCACAAACGTCGAGGCGATCATTGCCCTCAACCCTGACCTTGTTTTCGTGGGCGGGTCGGGCTTCACCCCCGACGATGCGGTCACGCAACTTAAAGCCGCAAACATCACCCTGGTCACCCTTGACCCAAAGAGCGTGAGCGGTGTCTACACCACGCTGCAGCTCATTGGTGACGCTGCGGGTGCGAGTGTCGCCGCCGCCGACGCAATCGCAGCTGCGAAAGCGGATATCGCCGCGATCACGGCGCTGGTCGCGAGCGAGCCAACGGTTCGCGTCTTCTATGAGATCGACGCGACAGGCGCCATCTATGGCCTGGCCCCCGATGACTACGCCGCCGAGTTGATCGCCGCCGCACGTGGCGATCTGGTCACGAGCGGCACAAACGGTGTGTACGAGATCTCGCTTGAGGCGCTCGTAACGGCCGCCCCCGATGTGATTCTGCTGGGCGATGCCGCGTACGGCGTTACCGCCGAAGCAGCCGCAGCGCGGCCAGGGTGGGGAACCATCCCCGCGGTGGTCGGTGGTGCGATTCGGCCGATTGACGGCGATCTTGTTTCAACGCCTGGCCCGCGGATCGCCGAAGCGTTCCGCGCCATCGTGGCGCAGCTTCACCCAACGGTGACCCTCCCGTAACCATGCGCACTCAGCGAAGCATCAGCGTGACACTTGTCGCCCTCATCGTGGTCGCCATCGGGGCGATCGGCTTTGGGGTCGCAAACATCGCGCCGCTCGACGTGCTCGCAATTATGGGAAAGAGCCTCTTCGGTCTGCCGGTCGGCAGCCACATCAGCGCCGGCTCCACCTCGATCGTGATGGAGATCCGTCTTCCGAGAATCCTTGCGGCGATCGCGGTCGGTGCGGCGCTGGCAACGTCGGGTGCCGCGTTCCAGTCGCTGCTGCGCAATCCGCTCGCCGATCCGTATGTGCTCGGCACCAGTAGCGGCGCGGCGCTCGGTGCCGCGATCGCCTTCCTTCTGCCACTAACCGGCATCGCTTGGGAGCTCGGCGGCGTGCAGCTCGCCGCATTCGTTGGCGCACTCGCCTCGGTGGCGCTCGTCTGGCGCATTGCTGGAATCGGTAGCGGCGAAGAGCGCATCGCCAGCGTGTTGCTGGTTGGCTACGCAGTGGCTTCACTCCTTGCCGCTGCGCTCTCGCTGGTGATGCTTGCGAGTGGCGCGAACCTGCGCGCGATCTTCGGCTTTTTGCTCGGCGGTCTGGACGGTGTCACTTGGCCACGCCTCGCCGCGGCCGCCGTGCCGATCGCTCTTGCAACGGTCCTTCTTGCGCGACGCGGGCGCGCACTCGCCGCCTTCTTGCTCGGCGATGAGGCGGCGACCCACCTTGGCATCGATGTGCGTCGCGAGCGCCGGATCGCCGTTGCACTTGCCACCCTTGCCACCGCCTCGGCCGTCGCCCTCGCTGGGCTTGTCGGATTCGTTGGTCTCGTGGTGCCACACCTCGCCCGCCTCGCGGTTGGTTCCGACCCACGCGCCGTGCTGCCACTCTCGGCGGTCGGCGGCGCACTGCTGCTGCTACTCGCTGACACCGTCGCGCGCACGATTGGGGTTCCCGTTGGCGTGATCACCGCCCTCATCGGCGCACCGTTCCTGCTCTGGCTGCTGCATCGCGCCCGTGCGGGGTATGCCCTATGAGTACCACCACCGCAACGCCACCCTACGAACTGCTTGGCGCGCACGACCTGCGTGTTGACCTTGGTGGCACCACGATCCTGCAAGACGTTTCGCTCAGCATCGGACCAGGGGAGCGTGTCGCCATCGTGGGGCCAAACGGCGCCGGCAAGACCACGCTCATGCGCGCACTGAGCGGCGCTGTTCCAGCGACAAGCGGCGAGGTCATCTTGTGCACCGAACCGATCCAGAATCTCTCGCGCGAAACGATCGCGCGATCAATTGCCGTCGTGGGCTCCGACATCACGCTCCCATTCGCCACGCGCGTTGATGAACTAGTCGCCCTCGGTCGCATCCCGCACGGCCGCGGCCCCGCCGGCCCAAGCGACCACGATCGCGAGCGCGCCAACGCCGCCATCGAACGCGTGGGTGCAACGCACCTCCAACATCGTGATGTACGAACCCTCAGTGCCGGCGAACGGCAGTTGGCCGCCATCGCGCTGGGCCTGGCGCAAGAGACGCCGATCCTCGCGCTTGACGAACCAACGGCGCACCTTGATCTGCGTCACCGCATGGAGATCGCCGACCTGCTCACCAGCCTCGCTGGGGACGAAACCATCATGAAAACTAAGCGCACCATCGTCGCGATCTTCCACGAGCTTGACATCGTGCGCGATGGATTTTCCCGCGTAATCCTTGTCTCCAACGGCACGATTGCCGCGGATGGCACGCCAAGCGAAGTGTTGACTGCCGAGCGCATTAGCGCGGCGTGGGGGATTCCCCTGGAGCGCGCGGCGCGGCTCTAGGCCCGAAAGCGCTTGAGCGGATTCTTGGTGAAGGCCAGGCGAAGCACGACCCAGGCAGCCTCAACGGCGATCCCAAGGGTCATCTTGCTGCGACCAACCAGTCGCTCGCGGAATGTGATCGGGACCTCGGTCACAACGCCGCCGACCTGCACCGCTCGGTAGGCCATCTCCACCTGAAAGCCGTAACCACTCGCGATCGTGGAACGTTGCGACAGGTGCTGCAGAAGTGCTGGGCTCCAGGCGCGATAGCCGCTGGTCGAATCTTTCACCGGAGTGCGCAAGATCACCTGGGCGTAGATGCTGCCGAACTGCGAGAGGAGATTGCGGAAGCGGCTCCACCCTTGGGTGCTGCCGCCAGCCACCCTGCGGGAGCCAATGACCAGGTCTGCCGTCCCCAAGAGGATGGGCGTGATCAGCGCGGTCAGCTCTCGGGGATCATGCGAAAGATCGGCATCCATCTGCACGATGACTGCAGGCTTGTTCGCAAGGGCGACACCAAACCCGTCGAGATAGGCTGGCCCAAGACCTCCCTTATGTCGTCGTGAGAGAAGTTGCAAGCGCGGATTGGCTTTGGCAAGGCTGAGCACCATCTCGCCCGTGCCGTCCGGAGAGCTGTCATCAACCACCAACACGCCAAGACGGGCGCCCTGACGCAACACCTGCTCGACGCACGCTGCAATGCCTTCGCGCTCCTGGTAGGTGGGGATTACGACCAAGATCTGATCAGGCTGCTGCATGTGGTTCCCTACGACTCTTCATCACGATTGTTGCGACGATCGCAAAGAGCACGGCGATCACGGTGAGCGACACGAGCTGCGGAAGTGAGACGCCTGGCCCAAAGAGTTCCTCGGCACTGCCGCCCGTTGAGATCACTCCAATTACCAGAATGCTTGAGATGGCAATAAGTGCCAGCCAGCGCGCCAGGCTCTTGCGTCGCAACGCCACCGCTCCGCCATCGGTTGGATTCACCATCGAGGCGAGCAGCCCATGGCTGCCAATTACGACGATGGTTGAAAGAATGCCGTCGCTGATCCCACGAATTGCGGACTCTGGGTCGGGCACCTGCGTAGTAATGATGTCAACAGCAAACCAGGCGGCAACAGCGGCACAAGCCTGCAGCAGCGAGGTTCGCCATGTCACCTCGGCATCCTCTGCGTCACCCAGCTCCAGCCGGAAGCGCCGCGACGCGAAGAGGCCAACGAGAATACCCGGCACGATATTGAATAGGTGCGAAAGTGCGAGCGCCGCAAGCGCAAGTAGGATGCTCATCCAACGGCCATGGAAGACCCCTCCGTCGCCCAACTTCTGCCGCATGTACTGCGTGCGCGGGAGGCGAGTAATCTCGCTAACGAGCAGGATACCGAGTGCCCCAAGGGCCGCTCCCTGCATCAGTTGCACCGCGGGTGGAATCTTCTCGAGCGGCGCGTTGAGCGCCGCAATCACCTGCCCAACGAGCAGGAATGGCAGAACATCAAGGCGGAACCCAAAGATCTTTGGGAAGTGGGATCCAAGGTCTGGGAGCTTGAAGCGTTCCAGGGCACCCTCAAAATACTGTCGAATCTTGCGCTTGATGAGGTCAATGCCGAGGCCCGCGATCAGCCCCAGCAGCGCCACCAGGATTCCAGTGAGCACACCGCCTAAGAGCGTGCTCGGACGCGTGAGGGTGGTCGCCGCGTTGCCGAGCTGCGCCGCCCACGCATTGACCGACACACGCTCATCCAAATACACGACGCGACCATCTTCAGCCGTAAGAATGGTTGCCCCTCGGCCGCCAAGGGGCAACTCAGGTACCGCGTTCGCACCATTCGCTTCAAGCCATGCGTCGTAGTCGCGAATCAGAATGACGACGCGGCCGCCGGCATCAAGTCCAATAAACGCGCGGCGTTGGATCGTGCCGGTCGACATTTCCGCAAAGGCGGTAATCACGAACGTTCCAGCGGCGCGCTCTTCAACAAGGTGACGAATCGCCCCGAGCCCGTCGTCACCAACAACCGAGGCGTATTCCCGTGGACCAATTTCCAAGCGCAGCTGGCCTCGAGGAGTGAGCCCATCACCGAGTGCGATCACCTCAACCTCTTCGGCCAGCGATCCAAGGTGCCCTGCAATTTCAAGCGAGAGCGCACCGGTCGTTGCGTCTGATCCAGGGATGGTGGTCGGCGCGGTGATTTCAATGGCCGTGCCCTGCACGGTTTGCGACGGGATTTCTTCCGCCAACACGTTGAACACCAGCTCCTGCGTTGCAATGATTCCATCGCGTCGCAGCAAGAGGCCCTGCTCCGCACCTAAGAGGAGAACCTGCGCTGATGAGCCGTCGCATTTTGTGGTGGGAACGGTGACGGAGATGGTGCGCACAAGGAAGCGGCCATCAACCCATTCCGACGCGAGCTCGATGCTGACGTCACTGGCACAGGTTCCAATCACGATTGGGCCGCCGGATGGGTTCGGCGTCAAGGAGGGCGTGGGTGAAGGGGTGACGACGGATTGGGAGGGTCGCGGGGTTACCGTTGGCGTTACCGTCGGCGTTGGCGACGGCGATACAGATGGTGCAGCGGATTCGCTCGGCGAAGGGGTGGGTTCCGTGCTCGCCCCCGCACTCGTAGATGGGGAGGGGGACGCCTCTCCAATGCCAGATTCTCGCCCGAATGGCAACACAAAGAGCAGAGCCAGTAGAAGGACAGCCAAGGCGGCCGCCGCACGTCTGCCGCGCCGTGGTGATTGAGGCGCAGCCGCGCCCGACCCAGCGAGGCGAGATCCAAGACCCTCGAGAGTGGAGGGGTGGAGCGGGCCGCTTGGCAGGGGGGCTCTACGCGTCGATCTGCCCATTTGGCACCTCCGAACCCTTCCCACAGGGCTTGACGCACCGTGGCTCGTGGGGGAAACTCTAATTGAATTCAATTCGTGACGGGTTCACGGGTGTTTTATTGGCAAGCGAGGAGGATCAACTAATGGGTCGACAGGGAACGGTGCTTGGGAGCGGGGTCCTAAAAGGCTCCCCAGAGAGCCGCAAACGCAATGTGCGCATCTTCGCCGCACTCCTCATCGTGGGCGTGATCGCAGCCAACGTCTTCGCTGCCGCCATCACCTTTACGAGCAGCAGCTCCCTCGGAGTTGGTACTGCGTCGATCGCCGCCTGCGACGCAGACGGCTTCTACGTGAAGCCCGTCACTACCTTTGATGGCACGAATTTTATGGTCACTGAATTGAACCTAGGCTCTGGTACGGCGGACGGCGATGTCATCAATACTGCCTGCAACGGCAAGACCGTGAAGGGCATAATTCTTAACTCTGGTAGTACTTCGGTCGGGGAGATTGCCACGGGCACCATTGGCGCGCAGACAGGAGTAACGTTTACGTTAACTGGCAGTGGGGTAAATGCGAGTGACGCTTACTCCTACGTATTCGAGATTGCTGACTAAGTAGGGCAGCGCCCACTATGCCGCGCCAGGGCACCGTCCTTGGTCGTGGCGTTCTCGCGGGAGATCAGCGACGTGTTCGCCTCCCGGGCATTCGAGTGATCGCGCTCGTAGCAATCATGTCTGCGGCCATTGCGAATGTGTTCGCCGCGAACATCAGCTTCAACAGCAACTCCACGCTTGGTACCGGCACCGCCGTTGTTGCCGCGTGTGACCCGAATGGGTTTTCGGTGAAGCCTGTCACCGCGTGGGTTCCAACCGACACCGCCTTCAAGGTCGTGAGTGTTGTGGTCGGCTCTGGTCTTGCAGCCACAACCTCTCAGGTAATTGACACCAGCTGCACTGGAAAAACTATTGATGGCGTCATTCTTTCAAGTGGAACCTCCATTGGTCGCGTTAGCGCGGTCTCCATCGCGTCCAGCAATGTCACCGGCGCGACACCACTGACAGTTGCGCTCTCAAGTCCTGTCCTCTCCTCGCTTGTAGATCAAATCATCTTTGAGGTTCGCGACTAAATGCCGCCTCTCTCAAAGTCCCTTGGTGGTGCTCGCCGCGTTCCAAAGTGGCTCGAGGTGCGCGGGTTCATCGTTGGGCTCGTGCTTGGCGTATGCGTGACCACCGTGCTCGCGGCCCAGATCTCCTTCACGTCAGCGGGGCTGGGTACGGGCGCCGTGAACGTCACCGCCTGTGACAGCACTATCACCATCGATATCGGACACAGTTATCAAACCGCTTCGACGCGATTCACCATTTCTAGCATCACCCTGAGCTCCATTGATGTTGCGTGTGCGGCCAAGACTTTGGTGTTGGTCGGATATTCCGGAACCATTTCAACCCTTGGCATTACTACTGCGCTCCCAACTAGTAGCGCATGGCCAACCAATAGCGCGTTCACTCTCGCACCCGGCGGCACGGTGCTTTCGGGTGCGGTCACATCAACCGCAATTGAGATTCGTGACTGATGGCAAAGAAGGAAGCGACTAGTACGCGCAAGATTCCACTCAAGTCACAATTAGATTCCAATGTTTGGCTTGAAGGAACCGTTGCTGACGCATCAACCGTTGAAGTTGCTACGCGCGGAACAGATGGAGTTGCGCGTCGTGTGCGCGTTCGCCAGTTTGGCGATGGCGGAATTGAGCTTCGACCAATCACCGCGACCAGCGACCGCCTCACGCGTGAGGGGGTACGGCACTCTCGCTGGGGGACAGTTGTGGATCGCATCGGAGACAGCCTCTTCGTTCTCGCGCTACTCCTTGCGATTGGAACTGTGACCGGTTTCATGACGCTGCACGTGGTCGCATCGGGCTCCATGGTTCCGAGGCTGAACGTTGGCGACGTTGTGGTTGCGCTCTCGGATGAGTTCTCTCCGCCGGCGATGGGCGACATCGTCATCTTTAAGGGGACCAAGTTGAACGGTGAGGCCATTGGCCCGTTCGCTCACCGAATTGTGGGTGGTGATGCGACGTCTGGGTGGGTAACGAAGGGCGATGCCAACGAGAGCGACGATTCGTTCCGGAGTACCTCGGTGGAGATCATGGGGAAGGTGCTCTTCTCGATTCCTGGTCTCGGGCTCCTCCTCGAGCCCCGCACACTCCTCCTCGTGCTCGGGGGGCTGGTCGTCTTCCTCCTGTTCCGCTGAGGGATCCGCCTTGACAGGGGTTGAAACACTGATTAAATTCAATTCAATTGCAGGGAGATTCCCTGCACGAAGTGAGGTGCCTCATGAATAGGTCGGAAACGAACGAGGACCAGCAGCGACGTCGAACGCGGGTGATCCGCGCGGTGATTCTCGCGGTGATCGCCATCCTGTTGTTGGGCAACGTGTTCGCCGCATCGATCTCGGTGAATTCAGGGAGCCCCCTCACGTTTGGTCAAGGCCAGGCGAGCGTCACCGCATGCGACCCAACGGTCGACTACAGCATTGGTAGTGACTTCGTAAATGGTTCGTTCGTTGTCAAAGAGGTTGTAGCGACGATTGACGCCACCGCCTGCAACGGCAAGAAGTTGATCGTGATCCCGTATCAGGTTTCCGGTGGCAGCACGACGCCGCTCGACGCTGCAACGATCAATCTCACCAGCATCACGGCCACCACAGAGTTCACGATTGGAACCGGTGCAAGCTCAGCCACAGACCTGATCGAAAGCGGCGTGTCTGCTGGAGATGTTGCAGGTATTGCGCTCGAAATCAAAGACTAGACGCCCGCCTGAGGAGACTCATGGGAAAGAAGTCGAAGAGCCGTCAAGGCGAACCGTTCGTCGTTGACCTGCCCGACGGGCAGAAGCTCTACGTCGCCGACCTTGCCGAAGGGATGGCCCTTGAAGTTGCAACCTGGCGCGGGGTTGGCGAGCCTGACTCCCGGGTCGCGCGCATGATTGTGGCGGCCACGCGCGAAGAGGTCATTGCGCGACCCAGCAACAAGGCGGAAAAGAGTGGGCGACCAAAGAAGCGCGACAAGCGCAAGGAAGCCCCCGGCGAAACAGAATCAGAACCGGCCTGGATCAACTACGAAGAGCAGTACGCCGAAGCGGCAAAGGCAGAGAAGCCCACTTCACGGAGTGGTCGACGCGCTCGAATTGCCCGTCGCGCCGTTGCTGGGCTTGCGGCGATCCCAGTTGCCGCTGCTGTGACCGCGATTCTAACGGGCGCGATTGCGCTAGCCAAGCCAGTGCCAAGCCTTGCGGCAGAACTGAACCTCGGCGCGTCATCACTGCTAATTGCCCTTCCGCAAGGCGAGTACCAGGTGGGCGATGAGGTCCTGGCGCGCGTGAGCATGGACTCTCAGCAGGCCGCAGTTGTTGCGCAGATTGCCAAAGTCGGCAGCGATTCCGTCACCATCGCATCAAATGGCTCGCTGATTGAACTCGCGCCGACGCAGGTGATAGGCCGTCTCGCAGGCACCCTCCCGATCGGTGCAGACCTTGTAGACCGGCCCCTCCTCGCGGCAGCGATGGCTGCGGCGCTCATTCTGGGGTTGTTCCTTTTCGCGCTATGACCGTGAAGGCGACGACGCCAGCCGTTCGACCTGGGGCACGACGTTCCTCCAGCCTCTACCATCTGCCGATGGACACGATTCAGCAACTGCTGCTCGGTGCGATCGACGACCTCGCCGAATACGGCGCAACGCGATTTTCACCGGTCACTCTCTGCGCGCGACTTAAGCTGCCGCCCAGCCTGGTTAACTATCACTTCGGATCGCGCATGTCGCTCATCCTCGATGCGTCGGTGTTGGCCTACGAGCAATATGTAGAAGGACAAGAGGTTGCCCTAGACGAGGCAACGGCAGAGGGCCAGCTCGCTGCCTGGATTGACTCCCAGGTTGCTTGGACCATTAAGCACTCCGGAATCGCGAGCGTCTTGAACTTCCCGGGGCTCACCGGGCCAAGCAATAGCGAATTCACCATGGAGCACCAGTCGAGACTCGAGGGAGCAGCCGTAAAGAATATGGCAGTGCTCTCCACCATTGTTGGCCGCATTCAAGGCATTCCCCAAGCAGAAGAGATGATGACTCAGGAGAAAATTGCGGCATATCCAAAGGTTGCATTGGCCACCGCCATGATCGGCTGGCTGACTCTGGGGCATTCGGTTTGGCGTTCTGGGCACCACATTCCAACCTCGGAGATTCCTGTGGTGAAGCAGCAGACCGCAGCGGTCTTCTCCGCGGTCATTCCGACTGCGATTTCTATGGCGAAGAATCCCGTGGCCTTCTCTGAAAGTGCAGGCGCCGCGAAGGTCACTCGCTAAAGGGCGAGTGAACTCATGGTGAATTCAGGCTGGCGCCGAGCTCTCCCTGTTGCGGCCATTGCGGTCATTGCCACGCTGGGCATCCTGCTCACTGGGGGCTATCGTGGCTTTGGCGTTGTTGACGAGCCGCTTTATGCGGTGAACGCCATTGAGCTTGCCGGCTCGGTGGTTGATCAGCACCACGCCGAGATAGACCTCACGACAAGTTCACATCCGCCATTTGGGGCCCAGCTAC
Organism: Candidatus Aquidulcis frankliniae; assembly: GCA_009925905.1. Taxonomy (GTDB): domain Bacteria; phylum Chloroflexota; class Limnocylindria; order Limnocylindrales; family Limnocylindraceae; genus Limnocylindrus; species Limnocylindrus frankliniae. The sequence continues at coordinate 4,267 of RFPZ01000020.1, read as the reverse complement.
TCGCGCTCGGTCTACTCGCCGCGCCGATCTTCCCAGAGCCAACACTCAGTACCGAAGATGGCGCCACCCTTTGTACGATTTCTGTGCCGCTTGGCGATGCCCCTCCCGAAGTCTTAAGTACCGCGGCTGGCGCCGATGGCTGGACGGTGCGTGCGAGTAGTGCAGCTGTCACGTTGCCGAGTGAGCCGCGGGTCTGTGTGGACCTTGTGGACCGCGCCGCACTGCTGCTGGAAGACGGTGACCTCGTCGTCGTGCAACTAGCGCAGGTGGGCGGCGAGACGAGACTGCTCGTAAGCGACCCGGTGGTCGACCCAGCAGGAGGTTGGACAGCGATCGCCCCCGCGGGGAGCGAGGCGGACGGATCGCTGCTCGCTCGGTCAGCCACTGGGTACTGGTCGCGCATTGGGGACTTCACCGCCGACAAACAGATTGCACCGACGCGCTTTAGCGGCGAGCGACTTCTTGGCGTTGGCGCCGTGGGCTACGTCGATGGTACGTCGTCCAACCTTTCGGAGGCAGAGGCGCAATCAATCATTCGACTCTTTGACGTGTGCGCGGAGAACTCCTGCGACGCGGCCCGAGCGCAGCTTCGAACCGGTCGAATGTTGCTCAACGGTGACGTTGAGCCTGCATCCGCCGACGACTTCCTCACGCAACTCCGCGAGATTGGCGATGTGACCTATGGACACACGCGCCTCGCCCTCGGCGTGCAAGGAGACGAGGTCGCGCTGCTCGACCTTGGCGCAACAGAGCCTGTTCTCGCCACTATTCCACTGAGCGCTACCCGACTGCGTTGGACGGTGGCGAGCCGTGGCCGAGAGGGGTGGCAGGCGCTCCTTGCGACGAAGACCCGGCTCTCGTCGATGACACTCTCTGTCTTCCCCAGCCCGTCGCTCACGATCGCGGGCGAGACACGCTTTAATGAGATCGTTGGGCTCTATCCCGCGGGGGGCGGCACCCTCGCCACTGTTGCTGTGGTCGATGCCGATTCGCGATCGAGACTTGTGCTCGTTGAGCGAACGCGCCTGCGTTCCGTGACGGGTCGCTACCTCACGGAAGGGATTACCCCTGTCAGCGAGTTCGCCGTCAGCATGAGCGGTGGCCGTGGTTCCACGGTGATTGGTCAAACCGCAGTGGGCGAAACGTTGCGCGTTGATACCGGCGCTGCCGCCGACCGACTGCGACTCATGCCGGCTGCGGCTATCGTGGCCCTCGCCGCCGCGGCGGCAGCTATTGGAGCTGCCATCAGTATTGGTGCAGGTCTCGCCGCTGGTGCACTCGTTCTCCTCTCCACGGTCGCCTGGGAGCAGACGCGCGTTGCGATGCTTGACGGCTGGCTTGCAGCGTTCGTTGCCTGGGAGCTCGTTGCGGTGCTGTACGCACTTCGCAACGGTGGAAAGCGGCGGATGTTCGGCTTGGCCCTTGCCGGCCTGGCCCTGGGTGCCGCCACGGGCATGAAGCTCTCCGGACTCATCATTGGACTCCCAATTCTGGTGATTGGTGCTGCGGCAACCTCGGTGAGCGGCGCGCGCAGCGTGACGCGCCTCATGCTGCAGCTTGTTGGCGCACTCGGTGTTGTAGTGAGTAGTGTTGGCGTCATCGCCGGCGCGGGTTTTGGCAGCGTGCTGAACATCGTTGCGAGTGCAGCCATGATCCTGGTCGCACGTCGAGGTGATGCATCTGTCGCGCCCGTACAGGTTTCGCGCAAAGAACGGCTGACTGCAGTGGTGGTGGCATTTGGTACCGCGGGTGTTGCAACCCTTGCCGCGCTGATCCTTCCAGCGCTGCTCGGCGCGACCGTCGGTGGCATCACGTTGAATCCACTCAACTCCGTCCTGCTGTGGTTGCAAGAGGCGGTGCGTATTGCCGAGGGTTTTACCCTTGACCACCCGTTGGCACTTCCGTTTTGGGGCCTCGTTGCGGGGCTCGGCCTCGGGTTCACCATGAGTGCGGCGCCAGGCCTGTTCGCAGCAATCTGGACAGGCGTCACAACCAAGCTTCTGGCGAAGCCGAGCGCGAGCTCGGAACTCGTCTCACTCCTCTTCCTAATTGCCCTCCTCGCCATCGGCGTGTGGGCTCCGCTCTCGCGCATCCTCTTCCCCTGGTATGCGGCCCCGATTGTGGTGCCAGCCGCTGCCGCGATCGGCATCTCCATCGCCCAGCGCGACCAGGTGTGGCGACTGTTGCCGCTGACCCTCGCCATTGCACCGGCTGCCGCGTGGCTGGCGGGCCCAACAGTCTGTCTTGCGGCACTCTCGCGCCTCGATCGTGGCTGCCAGGCAATCAGCGACGTGAGCATCACGGGCACCGTCGTACTCATCGTTACGACCGTTCTTGCTGCAACGCTGCTCTCATGGAACGAAGAGCGAATCAGCCGCCTTGTTGGTGGGCGTGTTCGTGGGCTCCTGGTGATGTCGCTGCTGATGCTCCTAGCGAGCGTGGTCCCACTGAACCTCTCGGCTAACGGCACCGTGCCTGCCCTCTCCGGCTTCCAGGTTGTCGTCGCAATGGAGGTGCTGTGGGGGAGTTGCCTCCTCTTCCTTATCTGGGCATGGCGCACAAACCGTCACACGATCGCACTCTTGGTCGGTGCGCAGTTCTACCTTGTGGAGCTCGTGCGAATCTTTGCGGGGAGGCTGCAGCTTGACGCGTGGTACCTCGCACCGACACAAGTCGGGCGAGTCATTCCGAAGCCACTCCTACACCCGGTACCCATGAGCGTGATGGGAGCGGTCATGCTCCTTCTCCTAATCATTGCGGCGTATGTGCAGTGGCGATCTCGCAAGGTGGCTTAATGAGTCGTGCAGCGAAAAAAGGAACGATTATGACAAGAAGAGCGATGACGATTCTTGTGACAGCCGCTCTTATGTTTATCGGCATTCCGGGCACCATCTCAATCGTTCGAGGTACGCCCCTTGCGTCGTGTACGGGCGTGGGTGCACTTGCTAACGGCTCTTTTGAAGACATCTCTGGTACTCCAACCTGGAACGAATACACCTCAGATCAGGCCAATGACAACCTGTTTGGGAGTGAGCCACTGCAGGTTGCATTTGTTGGCCAAAACCTCAGCTCTCCCGGGATGAATAGCTGGTTGACTACCGCATCTGATTCTAGAATTGAGGTGCAAAGGGTGCGCGAGGCTGGTTCCTATGCGGGAACAATCACCGCTTCGAGCGCAACCGCCGCGACGATTTCAATTACAGATTCCGACAATGCTCCGTTCACGGACCAAGATGTTCGAATTTCTGGAACGCGCTACAACGTCTCAGCGGGTAGAACTGGATTAGGGGTACTGGCAGATCCCTATACCTTCACGATCGATACAAACTCAAACGCTTTTACCGTTGGCCAGTCAATCACGTACGCCGTTGTGTACTCAGTCTCCAGCACGATCGACTCTCTCTTCTCAACGACATACTTTGACTATTCCAGCGCAGAGCCGGCGGCCGGAAGTTATCTCGCGGAGCTCAATGCCAACGTGGTCTCTACGCTGTATCAGAACATTGACACCATTCCCGGCACCACCCTGTACTGGTCCATTCAGCATCAGGGCCGCAGTAGATCCGGAAACGATGTCATGAAAGTCAACATTGGTAGCACTTCATCACAGACGGAGCAGACCTCTCTTACCAAGGTGGTTAATGGATCCACTTCATCCGTAAGTACCATCTCCGATGGTCGTGGGTCTTCGGGATCTGGTTGGGCGACTTACCGCGGCTCGTATACGGTGCCAGCCGGGCAGACGGTGACACGATTTGCGTTTGAGTCGGTGAGCGCATCTCTCTCGTCAACGGTCGGAAATCTATTAGACGATATTTCATTTGTACCCCTCGCAGCATGCCCCCTGGCACGCTCTGCGATTGCAGGCACAAACCTCACGATCAATCCATTTGACAATAGCCTTGCATCATTTGCATATGCGCCTTCGGGCGCCACGATAACGTCAGCATCAATAACGTCGGGTTCAGGCAGCGTCTCCGTCACTAATGCAAGCACACGGCTGAGCTTCACTCCGCCATCGAGTGCTGGATCTACGGTAATTAACTACGTGCTCTCGTACTCGCAAGACGGCGTCGCGTCGACGAGTGAGGGCGAGATCACGGTCACGACGAGCATTCAGCGCCCCACGATTGCCTGGAGCTCACCAACCTATGGCAACGACATCCTTGATGCAAGTTGCACGACAGGCGCAGCGACGCAAACCACCGACGGCGCGACTCGACGGGTCGTGTTCACTGCCCCTTCGCAAACTTCGGAAAGTACCGGC
>RFPZ01000019.1 GCA_009925905.1 Candidatus Aquidulcis frankliniae | reverse complement strand
GCTGCGTCACCGGTGTTCCGCGACGAATAGAGATCGCAATGACGTATTCAGGCGCAGTCTTGCCGACCCAGCCAACAAAGGTGAAGTTGTAGTGCTCAAAATCCCAGGCGCCCTTCCCACCGTCAGCATCTTTAAGCCAGATCTGAGCGGTTCCCGTCTTGCCGCCGTAGGAGTACCCGTCCATTCGGGTCAGCCTGGCGTACACAGGAACGCTCGATGTCACCTGGCTGGTCATCTGAACCATCTGAGCGGAGACTGCAGGAGTCGTTGCCGTACCGCGAACTGTGATTGGGATCGGGACGCCATCGATCGATTCAACGAGTCGTGGCCGCACGAGCACACCGCCATTAACCAGCGCTGAATACGCCACGGCAAGTTGAATTAGCGTTGTGCCCACACCTTGACCGAATGAGGCATTAGCAACGTCAATTTCGCGCCATCGTCGATCGGCTGGGTCGTTTACGAGCCCTTGGCTCTCGCCAACCACATCAATGCCTGTCTTGCCGCCGAATCCAAATCGAAGCCAGGTGGCATACAGCCGTGCGGCGGCTTCACGTGCGTCACTTCCGAGTGAGAGGCCAACCTTACTGAAGATGACGTTGCGGCTCCACGCGAGTGCGGCCGTGAGCGTCATTGACCCTTTTGACTTCAAGTCTGAGTTGCGCACCTTTGTCGCACCGTTGTCAAGATTGAGCACCGTTTCATCTTGAATGCGGCTCGTGGGCGAATAGAGACCTGACTCAAGTGCGGCAACAGAGGTAATCGCCTTCATTACCGATCCTGGCTCATAGACGCTGGTCGTCGCAGGGTTGATAAAGCGACTTGGATCGCGAGCTGCTGTTACGCCAAAGTTGTTCGCATCGTACGAGGGCCACGATGCCGAGGAGATGATTGCGCCCGTATAGGGATCCATCACGATGGCGCTTACAGATTCGGCGTCGTCCGCAATCCCGGCTGTCGTCACCTCCTGTTCCACCAAAGTTTGCAACGTGGCGTCAATGCAGAGCTGGAGGTTTGAAGGCTTGCGGCCGGCCGTCACTTGAGTCGTTTCAAGTTGGCCGTCGGAGCCGCGGACCGTGGTGCTTACGCTGGCGGCACCTGCCAGATGTTCGTTGTAGTACTCCTCGAGACCGTATTGACCAGTTCCATCAGCGTTGACGAATCCGAGGACGTGGCTGGCGAGTGTGGTTCCAACTCCCCCGCCAGGCTGCGGATAGAGTCGAACGCGGACCTCTTCAAGTGTGACTCCACGTACTCGATCCGACGCGATCTCACCCCGAACGATGTCGGTCTGGGCATCGTCCAGCGCTGGAAGAAGTACCGCCCATTTGCGGCCAGATTCAAGGACGGCACGCACCTTCGTCGCAGCCGACGGGCTAAGCGCGAGGGACGCGACCAGCGCGTCCGCCGTCGCTGCTCGATCTGCCGCCGAGATCACTGAACCCTGGGAGAGGAGGCGATGGCGCAGCACGGTGGTGGCAAGGACCACGGCACCGGTTCGGTCGGTGATGGTTCCCCGAATTGGCTCGTTCGTAACCGTCGTGCGCAACTGAGCGGCGGCGGCCTCAAGTAGCTGATCGCGAGCAACGACCTGCCAATAGCCAAGACGTGCAACACACACGCTGGCAACGAGGATCAGAACAAAGGTGACGATGTTGGCACGGAGGCGCGAGTCGGTGCGTAGGGTGCGTGGATCTGGTGCCACCTAGCGAACCTCCACAACGAGTGGGTCTGCAAGCTGCACAACGCCCAGATCAGTCACTCGACGGCGCACCGCAGGTTCGCGGCCGAGTCGGCTCATGTCGGTCTCGCCGACGCGGATCTCTTCCATCAGCCGGGTCTGCTCATCAAGCAGGATCGTCACCTTGGCGCTTGACGTTGCAATCTCAATTGAGAGGATGGTCAGAATGAAGAATGCGCCAAAGAGGACCGCGGTTGGCATGAGCAGAGATCCAAACTTAGCGCTGAGGCCACCGTGTCGCTCCACCGCGTTCCATGAGTTGACGCCAATGCGCCCACGTGGAGCGGCTCCAGGAATGACTGCGGTGCGAGGGGCAGGCGAACCGATTGGCAAACGAGTGCCAACTCGAATGGATCCCGTGCCCGTTGCCGTGGTGGACGGTTGAAAAGCGTTTCGGATTGCAGTTCGCTGACGTGCCGCCGCAGCGGCTCGGCTATCGGAGATTCGAGGCTGATACGGTGGCGTGACCAACCGTGCACCACGGAGTGGACGGCCAATCGTGGTCATGCTGCGCGCTCCAGTCGCTCTGCCGCTCGGAGCTTGGCACTGCGGCTACGTGGGTTTGCTGCAATCTCTTCTTCGGTCGGCGTGGTCGGGTGCTTAGTGATCAGCCGAAGCGTCGCGCGGTTCGAGCACGTGCAAACAGGGACGCGTGGTGGGCAGATACAATCGCGTGCAGCGGCCGCAAATGCCTGCTTCACAATTCGATCTTCAAGCGAGTGATACGTAAGAACCACAATTCGCCCACCGACGCGCAGTGCAGCAATCGCTGCGGCAAGTGCGGTACTTAGGGCAGTGAGCTCATCATTTACTGCAATGCGAAGCGCCTGAAAGACACGTGTTGCCGGATGAATGCGCGAGGGTGGGCCATACCGCTTTGGTACGCTCTCCTCAACAAGCGTGGCAAGCCCTTCTGCGGTGGTGATTGGCGCACTTTCCCGAATCGCAACTATGGCTCGTGCAATTCTTGCTGCGTGTGGCTCTTCGCCGTAGTCACGAAAAATCTGCTCGAGTTCCGTTGCACTTGCTTGAGCAATCAGATCAGCCGCCGACTCACCGGTTCGCGTATCAAAGCGAAGATCTAGCAAACCTCCCGCACGAATCCCGAATCCGCGCTCGCGATCAACGAGTTGGTCCGACGAGAGACCAAGATCAAAGTAGACTCCGTCAACTTCGCTGAATCCAGCCTCTGTAATCGCGCGTGCAAGATGCGCGCTACTCCCGTGAAACGTTGAGAGGCGCTCGCCGAACCTTGCGAGTCGAAGGTTGCTCATCGCAATTGCGCCACCATCAGCATCGATGCCCAGAAGGAGCCCGCGTGGGCCTGACGCCTCAAGTACCGCTTCGGCGTGACCGCCACCGCCGAGATTGGCGTCAACGTAGGTGCCATTTGTTCGAACCGATAGCGCGTCGAGCAGTTCAGTCAGCAAGACGGGGCGATGGAGGGTCGCACCCGTCGCCATTAGAAGCCGAGCTCCTCTAGTTGTGCGGCGAGGGCGTCAGAGGACTCCATGCCGCCGCGATACGAATCCCAGCGCTTCGGCGTCCAGATCTCCGCGTGATCGCGGGCGCCAACGACCATTGCCTCGGCATCGAGTTGCCCCCAAGTTCGCAACGTTGCGGGAAGAAGTAGGCGGCCCTGGGCATCAAGCTCCACTTCAAAGGCGCTACCGAAGAGGAAGCGGGCGAACTCGCGCGCAGTGGCGTTGCCGGTTGGAAGGGCGGCGACGCGTGCGGCGAGGTCGTCCCACGCGGCACGCGGAAAGATCGCGAGGCAGTTGTCGAGCCAACGGGAGACGAAGGCACCCTCATCGAGCTGCGCACGGAAGCGCGCGGGGACGGCAACGCGTCCCTTCCCATCGATGGCATGACGATATTCGCCGGTAAACACCAGTACACCCTCCGCCGTGGCCCCACTGGGAGGTGTTACCCCACCTTCCCCCACTTAGTACCACTTAGGTGCATCTTGCCCCCACCACGCGCCCCTGTCAAGGGGGTGCTTAAGGGGGGCTGGGGAGGGGGATTTCCATGCGCTCGTGCACGAATCGAGCACGGGAAGGAGTCCGGCGAGATGGCCTGTAAGCCGGGTTCTGTCCCCCTTGCGGAGGGACGGCCATCCATCTCGACCCCCGATTGCTCGGGGGCTCTAGCGGTCAACCCGGAGGTCCCGGCGGTGCGCCGGTCCAGTCGCAAGCGACTGAAATGCCTCCCTATTCGACCTTGCTCCAGGCAGAGTTTGCCGCGTTTCACCCCGCCGCTGAGCCGAAGCTCTGCGGCGGACTCGTCTCTGTGGCACTAGTCCGCGCCTTACGGCGGACGGGCGTTACCCGCTGCCTTGCACCTCGGAGCCCGGACTTTCCTCGACGCCCCAATGGGGCGACGCGGCCGTCCGGCCATCTCACCGGATCGGCAGTCTAGCGCGCCGGCACCTCTACGACGAGCCCGTCAAAAGCGGGGGCTACCCCCTCAGGAAGTCTCGCCGCAAGGTCCTCAAAATCGAGGTCGTGATCGAGGTGTGTGAGTAGCGCTCGGCGCGGCGCTACCGCCCGAATCAGTTCCAGCGCCTCATCCACGGTCTGGTGCGTTGGATGCGGCAGGTCGCGCAGCGCCGAGACGATCAGCAGGTCGAGGTCACCGAGGAGATCGCGCGATGCACCCGGAACCGAGCTGACATCGGTGAGGTAGGCGAATCCCCCACTTCGCCAACCATGCGCTGGGCGCTTGCCATGCACGATCGGGATAGCTTGGAATGAACGGCCAGCAATAGTGATTTCGGTATCCGAAGCGACAAGCGAAAGGGCGGGAATTCCAGCGCCTGGCGCTGTTCGCCCATCAACGGCGTACTCCCAGCGCTTGCGCAACTCATCTGCCGTTGCCTCCCCTGCTCCAATCGGCAGAACGGCATCTTGCGCGTCGGTATAGGCACGCAACTCATCAATGCCACCAGTGTGGTCAACATGAATGTGCGTGACCAGCGCACCATCTAATCGCGTCACGCCGTGGCGTAGAGCCTGCTGGCGAAGGTCCATGCCCGGATCAATGATCACCCCACGCTCTTTGAGGCCATCCGTCCACTCGACGAGCACCGAGCTGCGAAGTCGACGGTTGCGCTGGTCGCGCGAAAGGCAGACACCGCAACGACATCCGACTCGCGGAACTCCCCGACTCGCACCAGAGCCAAGTACGGTGACACGCGTTGCGGCTGTAGTTGACTCTTCCACACCAACCGGGGACATTGACGCAGCGGGGGCGGCATCTTGCGGGCGTCGCGCAACCCAGGCTGGCCCACCGCGAAGTGCACGATCAAGCGCCTCGTTCGCCAGCGCATCAGCTCTCCCATTCTGCTCGCGTGGTACGTGGCGCGCGCTCCAGTGCGCAAAGCGCGTCAGCCCCTTTAATGCTTCGTCGCAGAGCGGGGCAAGCTTCGCGTCGCGCACCCGCCATCGGCCTTGCAACTGCTCCACCACGAGTTTGCTATCAAGGAGCAGATCAATCTCGCGCGCGCCAAGCTCCGCCGCAAAGTCAATCGCCGCTACGACCGCACGCCACTCCGCAACGTTGTTTGTGGTTGTGCCGATCGCGGCTGAGATCGACGCGATCGGCAGCGCATCAGGATCATCAGATCCAGGCAGAGCGGCGTCGTAGAGTGCAACGCCAATGGATGCTGGCCCAGGGTTACCCCGACACGCTCCGTCGGTCCGAATGATGTATGCGCGAGGGGCCAAGACTACTCCCGCGTACTGATGGCGGAGGAGACCTCAAGGATCGCCTTGGTGATGTTAATGCCGCGCGGGCACGCTTCGACGCAGTTGAAGGTCGTGCGGCAGCGCCAGACGCCATCTTCGTCTGAAAGGATGTCAAGTCGTGCCTCTGCATTCTCATCGCGAGAATCAAAGATGAATCGGTGAGCGTTCACGATCGCCGCCGGGCCAACGTATTCGGGCTCGGCCCAGAAACTTGGGCAGGATGTGGTGCAGGCGGCGCAGAGAATACATTTGGTCGTGTCGTCAAAACGATCACGCTGCTCGGCGCTTTGAAGACGCTCGCCGCTCCCCTCAACCGGTGACGCCACGAGATACGGCTGCACGGAGCGGTACTTCTCAAAGAAGCCGTCCATATCAACAACGAGGTCTTTTACGATCGGAAGTCCAGGGAGCGGCGCAACGGTGATGGTCTTGCCAAGTTGCTCCACTCGAAGTTTGCACGCGAGACGGTTGCGTCCGTTGATGAGGAGTGCATCAGAGCCGCAGACGCCGTGTGCACACGAGCGGCGGAATGTGATCGAACCGTCAAAGAGCTCCTTCGCTCGGGTCAGCACATCAAGTACACGATCCATAGGCTCGACAGGGACGGTGAGCGTCTGCCAGTGCGGCTCGTTATCGCGCTCTGGGTCAAAGCGCTGGATCTTCAGCTCAACGGTCGTTGCGGTGGCCACTCAGTAAACCCTCGGCTTCGGCTCAAACTTGGTGATGGTGACCGGTTTGTAGTCGATCTTCGTCGCAGGCGCCCCTGCAGCCCCCTGCCAGACCAAAGTGTGCGCCAGGAACTTGGCGTCGTCGCGCTCAGGAAAGTCCTCGCGGCTATGGGCACCGCGTGACTCTTCGCGCGCATAGGCTGAGACGGCGGTGGCCTCAGCGGTATCGAGGAGGTAGCCGAGTTCACGTGCCTCGAGGAGGTCGGTGTTGAAGACGCTCCCGGTGTCCTCCACGCGCACGTTGGCGTACTCACCTTTCAGCTTGGCGATCCCCTTCACAGCTGCGCCAAGGAGCGCCTCGTCACGGTAGACGCCAACGTTGTCCATCATCAGGGCGGCGAGCTCACGGCGGATTTCAGCCGGTCGCACTCCGGACGGACGAGTGCTGAGGGCCAGAAGCTCGTCACGCACCGCGCGCTCTGCACCCTGAACAGAACCAGGCTGCGGGGTGCTCTTGCAGATCTGGGCCATGCGAATCCCCGCGCGTTTACCGAAGACTAGGAGGTCAACGAGCGAGTTGGTGCCGAGGCGATTCGCCCCATGCACACTGACGCAAGCGACCTCGCCCGCCGCAAAGAGGCCTGGCACAACGTTACCCCGCGCATCGGCGAGCACCTCGGTCTCGAGGTTTGTTGGCACGCCACCCATGGCGTAGTGCGCCGTCGGTTGAACCGGGACAGGCTCACTGATTGGCTCAACTCCCTGATAGACCCGAGCGAAGTCGGTGATGTCCGGCAGCTTCTCTTCAATGACCTTTCGGCCTAGGTGGCGAACGTCGAGGTGAATGAAGTCCTTGCCACCAATACCGCGGCCTGCTCGAACCTCCTGGTAAATTGCGCGAGAGATCATGTCGCGCGGCGCAAGCTCCATCAGCTTCGGCGCATACGTCTCCATGAATCGCTTCCCTTCGTTGTTCAAGAGATAGCCACCCTCGCCGCGCGCAGCTTCACTCAAGAGAATGCCGATGCCGACGATGCCAGTTGGATGGAACTGGTAAAACTCCATGTCCTGCAACGGCACACCGTGTCGCCAAGCCAGCGCCATACCGTCACCCGTCAGTGAGTGTGCGTTTGAGGTAACGCGCCAGGCGCGGCCGTAGCCACCGGTTGCCAACAGGACCGCCTTTGCGCGCAGCACGTGCATGGTGCCATCAGAGATCTTGTAGCCAATGACTCCCGAGCAGCGTCCACCCTGATCCGCCTCGCCGCCCTCGAAGACGAGATCAACGACGTGGTACTCATCGTAGAACTTCACGCCAGCCTTGATGCACTGCTGATAGAGCGTTTGCAGAATCATGTGACCGGTGCGATCTGCGGCGTAGCAGCTGCGCCGAACCGGTCCCTCACCGAAGTTGCGGGTATGTCCGCCGAATCGGCGCTGGTCAATCTTTCCGTCTGGGGTGCGGTTGAACGGAAGTCCCATGCGCTCCAATTCGATTACAGCGGGAATTGCCTCGCGCGCGAGCACTTCGGCAGCGTCTTGGTCGGCGAGATAGTCGCCACCCTTGATGGTGTCAAACATGTGCCACTCCCAGTGGTCTTCTTCCACGTTGCCGAGCGCCGCACAAACGCCTCCCTGTGCCGCACCGGTGTGGGAACGCGTTGGATAGAGCTTTGTCAGTACCGCGGTGGGGATCCCTTCGCGCGCTAGCTCGAGCGCGGCCCAGAGTCCAGCGCCACCAGCGCCGACGACGATAGCGTCAACGTCGATGTGGGTCGTATCGGCACGAAGACCAGCGCTCACGATAGCGGCAACGTCAGTACAACGTGGCTTCCAAGAGTGACCAGAGTCGCCGTCAGAATGTAGAGAAGTCCGAGAACCACATCCTGCGCTCGCCCCTTGACGTAGTCCTGCACTACGGTGCGCATTCCAAGGCAACTGTGAATCATCACGATGACAAGCATCGACCAATCGACGAATCGAGCGGCAAGAGAGTTCCAACGAACCTGCTTGATCCATTCAGCAGTCTGGATGCTCGAATCGTAGACAAAGTGCGTCACCGTGTAGTGCGCGAGTGCGAGCACAAAGAGGGCAAGCGCCGTGTAGCGGGTCAGCAGCCAATAGGTGAGCTCACGACCCTGCCCCTTGGGACGTGGCTGACGTGCGCGAGGTGCGCCACTCACTTCGCCGTCTCCCAGATTCGGCTCAAGATGATGTAGGCACCAGGAAGACCGAGGGTGAAGAAGGTGACCCAGACGATGCGCCAAAGTTGTCGGTGGTACGCCGTCAACGCGGGCCACAAATCCATCACCACGATGCGCGTTCCATTAAGCGCGTGGTACAGAAGGGCGGCGCCGAGGAGAACTTCAGCCACCTTACCTGGGGCGCTCGCATAGAAGAGGTGGAGCGAATCGTAGAACTCAGGGTTCGCCCCAACGAGGAAGATGCTGACTACGTGAAGGGTCAAGAACGCAGAGACGGCGATCCCTGAAATGCGGTGGAAGGCCCAGGCGACCATCCCCTCACCCCCGCGATAGGCGATCGCCCCGCGGATGCCGCGACGCGGGGCTGGGAGTGTCGATCCGCGAGCCATGACGCCTCCTCTCCGCTCCGCTCTCTCGGGGTGGAGCCACCCCGCCTCTGGGAATCATCCTAGCCGCGACGCCCAGCCCCTGCACGCGTATGCTGCGCAGAGTTATCCATTAGTAGACGGCAGGAGGCATGGGTGAAGATCCACGAGGCGGAGGCACGAGAACTCCTGGCGCGAGCCGGACTCCCAGTCCCTGACGCCGATGTCGCGACCACCGCCGCAGCAGCCCGAGCCATCGCTGAACGACTCTTCGCTAAGGGAGTACCTCAAGTCGTCATTAAGGCGCAGGTCTTGGTCGGCGGGCGTGGGAAAGCAGGCGGCGTCAAGCTCGCGGCCAGCGCCGCAGAGGCCGAAACAACCGCGGCCGCCATCCTCGCGCTCACCATCAAAGATCTTCCTGTACGACGCGTGCTCGTCGCGCCCGCGTCCACAATCGTCCGCGAAATCTATCTCGCTGCCCTCATTGACCGCACAACCCGTGGCGTGCTGGTCATGGCCTCCGCCGCTGGCGGCATGGAAATTGAAGAGGTTGCCGCCAAGGATCCGAGTGCGATTGTTCGTGAGGTAGCGCATCCGCACGGTGGTCTCCTTCCGTTCCAGGCGCGTCGACTTGGCTTCGGCATTGGCTTGCGCGGCGAACTCCTCAAGCAGTTCTGCGCCATTGCAACGGGCCTCGTGAAGATCGCACGTGAGAGCGACGCCGACCTCGTTGAGGTGAATCCGCTTGCCGTCGTTCCGGCACCCGAGCTTTCGGGAGGTGAGCGACTGATCTGTCTTGATGCCAAGGTTACGTTTGATGATTCCGCACTCGATCGACACCCTGACCTTGCAGCGTGGCGCGATGCCGACAGCGAAGATCCCATTGATCGCGAGGCGCGCGAGCAGGGCATCTCCTACATCCGACTCGATGGCAGCATCGGCTGCATGGTGAATGGTGCTGGCCTTGCCATGACGACCCTTGACCTCGTGACCCGCGCTGGCGGTACACCGGCGAACTTCCTTGACATTGGTGGCGGTGCTCGCGCCGAAGCGCATCGTGCCGATGGTCGTGCGCATCGTTGGCACGAATGCGGCAGAGGCCGCCGTACTTCTACGCGAAGGCGGATTTGAAACGGCGGCAAGCCTCGACGAGGCGGCGGAGAAGGCTGTGGCACTCGCCGCAGCGGGAGGCGACAAGTGAGCATTCTCGTTGACCAGCACACACGACTCGTGGTGCAAGGCCTCACCGGACGCGAAGGTGGTTTCCACGCTGGCCAGATGGCCGCCTATGGCACGAAAATCGTTGCAGGCGTCACACCTGGCCGCGGCGGCGAGTTCGGGCTCGATGGAACGGTGCCCGTCTTTGACACCGTGCGCGAAGCGGTCGAGAAGACGGGCGCAAACACCAGCTGCATCTTTGTTCCCGCAGCGGGTGCTGCGGATGCCATCGCTGAGGCGGCAGCATCCGGCATAAAGACAATCTTTTGCATTACCGAGGGAATCCCCGTGCACGACATGGTCGGCGCACTTGCCGTTGTGAAGCAGTACGGTGCGCGGCTGATCGGGCCGAACTGCCCCGGCGCAACAACGCCAGGCCTGAACGGCCTCGGCGCAAAGATCGGCATCATCCCAGCCTCCATTCACCTCCCTGGGGATGTTGGCGTGGTGAGCCGCTCCGGAACGCTGACCTACGAAGCGGTGCAGTCAATGACCGATGCTGGCATCGGACAGTCCACTTGCCTCGGCATCGGCGGTGACCCAATCATCGGCACCACCTTCCGTGACGCACTCGAGCTCTTCGCTGCTGATCCAGCAACGCGAGCGCTCGTGCTGATCGGCGAGATCGGTGGATCCGCCGAAGAGGAGGCTGCCGCATGGGCGGGCGAGCATCTGAAGCACCTGCCACGCGTGGCATTCATTGCTGGACGCGCAGCACCTGAGGGGCGCCGCATGGGCCACGCAGGAGCGATCGTCTCTGGCGCATCCGGGCGAGCGAGCGACAAGATCGCCGCACTGGAGGCTGCCGGGTTTAAGGTAGCCGGCTCGCCGACCGAACTTCCGCGCCTACTAATTGAGGCTGGCTACACGAAGCGCTAAGCGCTAGCGGATCCGCAGCTCTCCTGGTGCGCCGAATCCGAGCCTCGTCCACGCAGGGCCGTCGGGCGCTTCAATCAACTCAATTAGCACACCGTTGCAGCTCTTCGGATGCAAGAAGGCGACTGGTCCTTCAACGCCGGCGACCGCCTCTGTGTTGATCAGCTGCACCCCCGCCGCGGCGAGTGCGGTGAGTTCAGCAGCGATGTCGGGAACCTCAAGGCAGAGGTGATGGAACCCCTCCCCCTTCGACTCGAGAAATCGCGCGACACCGCTCGTCTCATTCGTTGGCGAGACGAGTTCAATCTTGGAGTCACCGGCGGTGAGGAAGGCGATACGCACCTCTTGCGACGGCACTTCGGCAACCTGCTCCAGCGCCAACCCAAGCACGCGCGTATGGAAGTCGATTGATGCGTTGATGTCGCGGACGACAGTTGCGACGTGGTGAATGCGACCGCGAACGGGGAAGCTCATAGAACCATTGCCTCGCGGTGCTCACCCCACACACTTCGGAGCGCGGCGCTGATCTCCCCAACGGTGCAGCCCGCCTTCACAGCAGCCAGGATCGGCGGCATCATATTGGCGCTCCCCTTCGCCGTGGTGATCACCTCGGCGATCGCGGCGGTGGCGGCAGCGTTGTCGCGCGCGGCACGGAACGCTCGCAGCTCAGCGACCTGCTCGCGCTCGCGCGCCGGGTCAATGCGGGCAATCGCGGGCGTCTCGACCTCTTCGTCGACGAATCGGTTGACTCCCACGATCACGCGCTCGCCGCTCTCCACCTCACGTTGATAGGCGTAGGCCGAATCCTGAATTGCGCGCTGCGGGAAGCCAGCGGCAACCGCGGCGACCATGCCGCCGAGTCGGTCAACCTCGGCGATGAGGGCGAGTGCGTCGCGTTCTACCTGATCGGTGAGCGCCTCCACGGCGTAGCTGCCCCCGAGCGGATCAACCGTCCCTGCGACACCAGCCTCATGGGCGAGTACCTGCTGGGTGCGCAGCGCAAGTCGCGCCGATGCCTCTGTCGGAAGGGCGAGCGCCTCATCCTTGCCGTTGACGTGCAGGCTCTGTGCCCCACCGAGGACCGCTGCAAGGGCCTGATACGCAGCGCGCACCACATTGTTGTCGATCGACTGCGCGGTAAGTGTGGAGCCAGCCGTCTGCACATGGAATCGGCAGAGGAGCGACTTCTCACTCTTGGCTCCGTAGCGATCACGCATGATGCGCGCCCAGATGCGGCGTGCCGCGCGGAATTTTGCGACCTCTTCAAGGATGTCGGTCCACGCCGCAAAGAAGAAGGAGAGTCGCGGCGCGATGGCATCGACGTCTAGACCGCGTGCGATCGCCGCATCGACATATGCGATCGCGTCGGCAAAGGTGAAGGCGAGCTCCTGCGCAGCGGTCGCTCCCGCCTCGCGCATGTGATAGCCCGAGATGCTGATCGTGTTCCACTTCGGCAACTCTTTGGCGCACCACTCAAAGACGTCGGTGATCAGCCGCAGCGATGGTTCAGGCGGAAAAATGTATGTACCGCGGGCAATGTACTCCTTGAGGAGATCGTTCTGGGTGGTCCCCGAGAGTTCAGCGCGCGACACACCCTGTCGCTCGGCCACCGCCACGTACAGCGCGAGCAGGATCGGCGCGGTGGAGTTAATCGTCATGGAGGTTGAGACCTTGTTGAGCGGGATCCCCTGGAAGAGCGTCTCCATGTCGGCGATAGAGTCGATCGCAACGCCGACGCGGCCAACCTCACCCTCCGCCTCTGACGCGTCGGAGTCGTAACCCATCTGCGTTGGTAGGTCAAAGGCGACGGAGAGGCCGGTTTGCCCCTGCTCGAGTAGATAGCGGTAGCGCTCATTGGATTCTCGCGCCGTCGAGAAGCCGGCGTACTGGCGCATCGTCCAGAGCCTTCCGCGATACATCGTCGCTTGCACGCCGCGCGTGTATGGGAAGGCACCTGCGTCGCCGATCTCGCCGGCAGCGTCGCGGGATGAGGTTGGACCGTAACTTGTTTCAAGGGGTACGCCTGAGGCGGTGGTGTCGCGCGCCGCGTCGCGCCCCTGCTCCTTACCCACGCTCACCTCCCTACTGCCCCGGTAGGGGCGCTTCGCTTCGCAAGATTCTCCCACACCCCTTGCGCGGTACGATGCGGCGAAACGGTGGGCCGCGAGGCGCACGGAACAAAGCAGGGAGGCAGCATGCCGAAGGGGAAGCAGCCGACGGGCGATTCGGGGCTGAGCGGGCAGGAGCCTGACGACTCCATTCTCTCACTCCTTCCGCCTGAGGGCGCCCAAGGTGACCGCTCAGTACGACAAATCGCCGTTGATCGTGTTTCAGTAAATGCGCAGCAACCCCGCCTCGCACTTCCACCGCTGGCGATTGACGAGCTCACCGCCAGCATCCGTGAGCACGGAG
This sequence comes from Candidatus Aquidulcis frankliniae, assembly GCA_009925905.1. Lineage (GTDB taxonomy): Bacteria > Chloroflexota > Limnocylindria > Limnocylindrales > Limnocylindraceae > Limnocylindrus > Limnocylindrus frankliniae. The sequence continues at coordinate 5,174 of RFPZ01000019.1, read as the reverse complement.
TGTTGCAGCCGATCATCGTGCGGCCAACCGCTCCAGGCTCCTATGAGATCGTCGCGGGCGAACGTCGCTGGCGTGCTGTGCTCTCACTCGGCCTGCCGATGATTCCTGCCATCGTTGAGGCGATGAGCGATGAGATCGCTCTCGAGGTTGCAATCATCGAGAACCTGCAGCGTGAAGACCTCTCTCCGCTCGATGAGGCCGCGATCTTCGCGCGCATGACAAGCGAGCTCGGCTACAGCATTCGCAAGCTTGCCGAACGAATTGGCAAAGACAAGGGCTACGTTGAGAATCGCCTGCGCCTGATGCATGCCCCAGCCGACATCCGTGCTCTCGTCGCGGAGCGCTCCGACACCATCAGTCACGCCTATGAGCTGATGAAGATCAGTGACCCGTCGCGTCGAGGTGAGCTAGCGGGGCAAGTGAAACGCGGGGAACTCTCGCTCGCCCGACTTGCAGCGAATGCGTCGGCACCGATCTCGGCACAGGCGGCCGCGATTGCCAAGGCATCTGACTCTGCGTTAACGAACGCCCGTGACAACCTAGCGGGGTCTATCGACGCGCTTGCCGCAGTACTTCACGAGATTGATCAGCCAGAGGCTGGGGCCCCGCTGAGTGAGACCGATCGCGCCAACATGGCGAAGTGGCTGCTGATCGCGCGCAATAAGCTCGATAATCTCGCGGCGATCTTGCGACAGAAGTCGGAGTAGCCGACCGCAGTTAGATGTAGACGACCTCTTCGAAGGTAGCGACGAGGAAGGCGATAAGTCGCTCCCGACCGCCTTTCGGATCTGCGGCACGCAGGCCAGGAACAAGACACCAGAGGCTGACCGCAGGGAGAAGAAGTCGCCCCTCGGCGTCGCGGCCCATGGTCGCGGCGGGTCCACCACCAAGGGTGTAGGCACCGGCAAGACCATCTTCATCGAGGCGTGCGGCGTGGGAGAACTCGTGGATGGTGGCAACGATCCCCTTGCGCTTTGCCATGTCGCGCAGCGAGCCGGTGACCCACGTATCGATCTGGCTGTCGCTCTGTTCGAGCAGCTTGGCGCGGTAGGCCTGTGGGCTTTCGCTGAGTCCGGTTGCAACCATTGTGCTCAGCCCTCCGAATCCATGCGATTACCGGGGTACGCCGCCGCGGCACTCAGAAGTGCTGGCTCCGGCGGTAGGATTCGAACCTACGACATGGCGGTTAACAGCCGCCCGCTCTACCACTGAGCTACGCCGGAATGACCGCGGACGCTGCCGCGAGCGGAATATTAGCAGGGCGAGCCGCCGCTCCTCCCCGCCGCACGAACTCCCTAGTCGAGGTAGTCGCGCAGCTTGCGGGCGCGCGATGGGTGACGCAACTTACGGAGTGCCTTCGCCTCGATCTGGCGGATGCGTTCGCGGGTCACATTGAACTCCGCTCCCACCTCTTCCAGGGTGCGCTGACGGCCATCTTCAAGGCCGAAGCGCAGCCGCAGTACCCGCTGCTCACGGAGGCTGAGTGACTCAAGCGTTGCCACGATTTGCTCGGAGAGGAGCTGGCTGTTCGCCGCCTCGTCCGGCTTCTTGGCCGCCTTGTCCTCGATGAAGTCCCCGAGGTGGCTGTCCTCCTCCTCGCCGATCGGCGTCTCTAGAGAGACTGGCTCCTGGCTCACCTTACGCATCTCACGCACGCGTTCCGCGGTCACTTCAGATTCGGTGACCTTGGTCAGCTCCTTCGCAATCTCATCATCCGTTGCCTCGCGGCCCAACTCCTGGAAGAGCTGGCGCTGCACACGGGTGAGGCGATTCAACTGCTCGTACATGTGCACTGGGATGCGGATCGTCCGAGCTTGATCTGCGATCGCTCGCGTGATCGCCTGGCGAATCCACCATGTTGCGTACGTCGAGAATTTAAAGCCCTTGATGTACTCGAACTTCTCCACGGCGCGAATCAGGCCGATGTTCCCCTCTTGGATCAGGTCCAAGAAGCTCATGCCGCGGCCAATGTACTTCTTGGCAATCGAAACGACGAGGCGCAGGTTCGCCTTTGTCAGCTCCTCGCGACCACGCCAACCGAGCTGCACGACGTAGCCTTCACGGCCACGTAGCTTGCCGAGTGCTGGATTCTCCGGATCCCAACCCGCCTCGCGAATCCAGTCCTTTCCATCCTTGCTGATGTGTTTTCCCTGCACAATCCAGGTTTCTAGGGCTGGCCAGGCGATCTCGTCGCGCGCCCAGAGGAAGAACTTCTGGAGCACGCCGTTGTCGCGGCTCTCCATATCGCCCGTTCCCACCGTGGCGAAGGCGAAGTCGATGATCTCCGCCGTCTTCGCTGCAAGGTTGCGGCGGTTCGGCTCGTTGAATGATTTCACGAGGCTCTTCGCAATCATCAGATTCTTCTTGGCTGTCTCACCCGTCACTTCGCGCGAGGCCTTATCGAACCCAGTGACCTTGCACTCGTGCACGTGATGACCTTTGACCCATGCCCCGATCGCTTCGGCATACGTGGCGTGCGCCTTCGCGGCGAGCGCCGGATCCAAGCGGTACCACTCCTTCTTCTTGCGCGTCTTGAGTTCGGTCTCGTGGTACGTCCACTGGTGCAGGTTGTAGACGGCCTTCCACGGCTCGTCGGCCATCTGCTCGCCGAGCTCAATCATCTTTGCAAGCACAACCTCCTCTTCGGCGGTGAGAAGTCCGACCCGACCAATCTCCTTGAGGTACATGCGAACCGGATCGTCCACACCTGTTGATTCCGCAACAGGTTCAGCCGCTTCGGGCTTCGGCGTCTCTGGCGCAACCTCGGCAACAAGGAGTGCGGCTGCCGCCTCTGGGCTGAGCATCTCAACGCCATCGACTTCGATCTCGGCAAGATCTGCAGCGCCTGGCTCTCCAACACCATCAAGCTTTGCTGCTGGGCCGGCCGCCGCCTTCCCCTTCGCAAGTTTCCCCTGCGGCTTTGCTGGGGCAGCCGTTGCAGCTGGCGCCGCCTTCTCGCCCTTTTGCTTCGCTGCTGGTGCGGACGATGTCACGAGCGAGGCGGGCTTCTTCCCCTTCGCTGGGGCAGGCTTCACGGCTGACTTCACCACTGGCTTCGCCTTGGCAATTGGTTTAGTGCTTGGCTTTGCAGTGGACTTGGCGGCGCTCTTCGGCACTGGCTTCGCTGAAGGCTTCGCAACGCTCTTCACCGGCGCGGCCTTCTTTGCAATCGGCTTAGGGGCAGGCTTTGGGGTGGCCTTCGAGGTCGCGAGTGACCCGCGCTTTGCGACGGGCTTTGAGGCCGGCTTCGCAGTCGGCTTCGCGGTGACCTTCGCCGCTGGCTTCACCACTGGCTTCGAAGCTGGCTTAGTGGTTGGCTTTGGGGTTGGCTTTGGCGCAACTTTCGTGACGGGCTTTACAGCGGCTTTTGGGGCGACCTTGGTGGTTGCGGCCTTCACTGGCGTCGTCTTCACGGGCGTCGCCTTCACGGGCGCCACCTTCACGGGCGTACCGGTGGCCACCTTGCTTCCCTGCTTTGCCTTTGTCACTTGCTCCCCCCCTTTGCCGCTGTGAGCACTCCCGACGCCAAGAAGCGTCGATCAAGCGCCTTTCGCTTTTGTCCGAGATCTCGTTCAGCCTCCATGAGGGACCGAACCCGCGCTGCATCACCCTCGCGCTCCGCCTCAGCAATTTCGCCGCGCGACCAGGCCATCGCCTCTTCCAGGCGATCGGCCTCAAGCCGCAAGATGGTCTGATCAATGCCGATGCGGATCCGCGTGATCTCAACGGTGGCCCCGAGGCGTACCGAGAGAGCCTGCGCTAAGCGGCGCTCTTCGCCCTCAATCGTACTGGGTAGGCGCTCTAGCGCATCAACCGTCGTCCCCGCCTCCAGCGCGGCGTCAAGCGCTGCGCGTAAGCCACGCCAGAGGGAGCGGGCCAGCCCACTCGTGAAGAGCTGATCCGTGAGGACGTCGCGCACCCGGAGCCGTTCAGCGGGCGCCGCGATGAGGAGTCGGAGTAGCTCAGCCTCCGGGGAGGTGATCCCGGCAAGAATGGAATCGATATCACCGTCGGCGTCGGCGGCGCGCACTCGATCGGCAGAGATGCGGCTCTCTGCGCCGGCCGTCTCGGCACCACGCTGGATCATCGCTTCGCGAATGGAGTTCTCGTCCACGCCGATGCGCCGCGCAGCGGCAGAGATGTAGCCATCGCGAACGATGGGGTCGCGCAGGCTTCGCAAGATCGGTTTGATGCCATCGATAGCGCGCTTGCGACCGCCAAGGTCCTTTAAGTCATGCGCCTGCGCATGGGTGTCAATGAGATATTCCACGACTGGCACTGGCTGCTCCGTCGCGGCACGCCAAGCCTCTGGTTGATCACGTACAACTTCATCAGGATCCTTCCCGTCGGGTAGGCGCACGATCCCCACATCCACCAGCGAAGGTCCACCGTCGGCGCTACCAAGCTCCGTGACCAGGCGCAAAAGCTCAGTGGCCCCGAAAGCGCCTGCCTTTGCTCCAGCCGCGTCAACGTCGTATGCCAAGAGAATTTTGGAGCCGTAGCGCAACAGCAGCGCAACCTGCGCTGGTGTGAGTGCTGTTCCCATGCTGGCGACAACGTTGGTGAATCCCGACTGATGCGCCATCAGCGCATCGGTGTATCCCTCAACGAGCACCGCAGTGCCGCTCTTGCGCATCGCTGGCTTGGCCTTGTCAATGAGATAGAGCGTGCGTGACTTGTCAAAGAGTTCGGTTGCAGCGCTGTTCAGGTACTTCGGTCCGCGATCGCCGCGCTTGTCGTCTTCTGGAAGAAGGCGGCCACCGAGACCGGTGATCTTCCCATTCGCATCGCGGATCGGAAAGATCACGCGAGCGCGGAAGCGGTCATACGCGCCGCGACCACCGTCGCGTTCGGTGGTCAGGCCGACGGCGGCAAGTTCGGCGGGGGTTGCGCCACGTTTCGCGGCAAGCGCTTTGGAGCAGGCATCCCATGAATCGGGAGACCAGCCAAGTCGCTGTGACTCAATCGTCTCGTCGGTGAATCCGCGCGAGTGCAGGTAGTCGAGTGCGGGGCGCCCGAGCTCGTGGGAGGTCAAGATGGCGTGATAGAAGCTGACCGCACCCTCAAGGACATCGCGGAGGCGCACCTTGCGCGCATCTTCCGCGCGACTGCGATCGTCAATGGTGACGCCTGCCTTGGCGGCGAGGAGGGTGAGAGCTTCGCCAAACGGTAGG
>RFPZ01000018.1 GCA_009925905.1 Candidatus Aquidulcis frankliniae | reverse complement strand
AACGTCACCGGATCGAAACTGCCCGGATAGAGCGCCACTCGATCACTCATTGCGAACCTCCGATCCTGTTGTCCCAGTATGTTCCAAGAGATCTACGCAACTATCGCCGTAGATCAGCGTCCGCACACATCGTAGTCCTTCGGGGAGCACTCGGGGAAGGTTGCTCGGTCGTGTACGCCCAGTGAGCGCTAGGAGCCCCAGTTCGGCAAGTGGTCCGCCGGGCGCAGCGCAACTCGCCAATATCCCGTCGGCCAGCGCCACATCGTCGTACGGGGGATCCGCAACGATGAGATCAAACGAGGCCCCAGGTCCACTGAGCACCGCCAACACATCGGTACCCTGCACGGTCGCTCGGTCGGTGAGCTTCAGCGTTTCCAGATTCTCTTGGATGATCGCGACCGCATCGCGCGACCGTTCAACGAAGAGCACATGCGCCGCACCGCGGCTCAGCGCCTCAATGCCAACGGCGCCGCTCCCTGCGCAGAGATCGGCAAACTGCGCGCTAAGGATGCGCGGTTCGAGTACGGCAAAAAGGGATTCACGCACACGATCAGCCATTGGACGCGTACCGATTGGAGGCACCGCAATACGCCGACCGCGGTGTTCGCCCGCGATGATTCGAAGCGTGCCGCCCTGACCTTTCATACGGGCGCACTCTCGGCGAGTGCTGCGCCGGTCGAGCGCCCAATTGGCCAGCCACGTCTATAGGACTGCACGAGCAGCATTGCCTCTGGTTTCGCCTCACCATGTTGGTCAAGCAACAGCTCGGCCTCCGCTCGTGCCACGAGGGCGAGCGCCCGATCATCGGCGCGTGCCAGCGTTGCGATGCGCAACGGTGGGAGGCCACTCTGGGAGGTACCGAGCACGCTCCCCTCGCCGCGCAACGCAATGTCTTGCTCCGCGAGTAGGAATCCATCCCGAGTTGATTCAATAGCCTGAAGGCGCGCTGCCGCAACCTGGTCATCGCTATCGCTCACCAGAATGCACCAGCCCTTCTCTCCACCACGGCCGATACGACCGCGTAACTGATGCAGAGTGGCAAGGCCAAAGCGCTCCGCCTCTAGGATCACCATGACACTGGCGGCCGGCACATCGACGCCCACCTCAATCACTGTCGTGCCAACAAGGACGTCGGTCTCTCCTGCGACAAACGCCTGCATGGCGGCAGTGCGCACTGCGGCGGGCTGTTGCCCGTGAACAACGCCGATCCGTCGATGAGGGAGACGCTCACGCAGCAGTTCCGCCTGAGCCTCTACCCCCGTGGCACCCGCGCCATCGAGATCTTCGTCAAACGTGGTCCCCTGCTCGGGTTCGTTGGATCCTTCCGCATCAGCGATTCGTGGCACCACCACAAACGTTTGTCTCCCAGCGGCCGCCTCTTCATCGACGAAACTCCAGACACGTTCAAGGTCGGCGGTCGTGCGAATGGCGGTGCGGATTGGTTGGCGCCCCGCGGGAAGCGCGCGCAACTCGGACGAGGCAACGTCGGCATAGAGGAGCTGCGCGATTGTTCGGGGGATCGGCGTCGCAGTCATCAGCAGCAGGTGGGGCTCGCGCGACGCTTTGGAGAGAAGTTTTGCTCGCTCCTCCACACCGAAGCGATGCTGCTCGTCAACGATGACGAGACCGAGGGAGGCGAATTGAGTCCCTTCAGCGAAGAGGGCGTGAGTACCGATGACCAGTGCGGCGCGACCATCTGCTGCCGCCGCACGCGCGTCGCGACGCTCGACAACGGGCGTGCCGCCCAACACCAGTGACACCTCAATTCCGAGTGGGGTCAGAAGTCGTTTCGCTGTCGCCGCGTGCTGACGTGCCAACAGTTCCGTTGGAGCGAGGAGGGCGCTTTGATGCCCAGCTGCGGCTGTTGCGGCAGCGGCAACGAAGGCAACCGCAGTCTTGCCTGTACCCACGTCGCCTTGAAGGAGACGCAACATCGGCGTTCCAGTTGCGAGGTCGGCGAGGATTTCATCGATTGCTCGTCGCTGATCCTCAGTCCAAGGTGTTTTGTTCTTTCCCTTTGCTCCCCCGATACCGCTAAGAATTGCCGATTCCATATCAGCCAGCTCCGGCTTTGTCGGTCTAATGCTGAAAGCGCCGTCACCTGCGCGACGTCGACTGCGATGCACGAGTGCAATCTGCACCGCCAGAAGTTCATCAAAGGCGAGGCGGCGGAGTGCAGCATCACGAAGATCAAACTCCTCTGGCCAGTGCAGCGCTTCGATTGCCTGCGCAAGCGGCATCAGGGCGTTGCGCGACTGCACGGAATTGGGAAGTGGATCAACTAAGTCGGCTCCGAACTGGTCGAGCAGCGTGCGCACCGCCCTTCGGAGACTCAACGCCGTTACACCTCGGGTCAACCGATAGATCGGCACGATGCGGCCGGCGCTGACTTGGTCTCCCCCACCGATCGGGCTGAACTCTGGGGCTTCGAGCTGTTTCGTCCATCCCATCGCCTTCACGCGTCCTGTGGCAACAATCGTCGTTCCCACCGTCAGCCGTCGCTCAATGAATCGTCGCCCATACCAGATGGCATCAACCGCCCCTGAGTCGTCGACCAGCGTAGCGATCGTGCGCTGGACGCCACGACGCCAGGTTTTCTCTACACGAAGATCAGTCACGCGCGCTGAAATTGTCGCGCTGGTCCCTCCGGTAAGTTCGGCGATCGGCGTGATCTCGCGGCGATCTTCATAGCGACGCGGGAGATAGGTCAGCAGGTCGGCAACAGTGGTGACGCCGAGTTTCGCGAGCCCTCGAAGAAGGCTGGAACCACCTGGGAGGGGAAGCCCTTTCAGCGGGAGTTCGCCCGGATCTACGGTCACTCCAAGCTCACGAGCACCCGTTCGATTGGCTGGCCGCCTCGTTGAAGATCAACCTCCGCGCCGGCGATCGTGCCCCGCACCGCGTTTACAAATTCGTCGGCTTGGTGATCGGTTACATCAGCGCCAATGAACAGGGTGACCAACTCTGCTGTCTGCCCGGCAAGCGCCGCAACTATTGCTTCTACGTCAGTACTTCCCGTTGCAATGATCCCGTCAACGGGGTCAAGTGCCATGATCTCCCCAGCTTTGACTGCCACGCCACGGACAACGGCGTCGCGCACCGCCTCAACAACTCGGAACGTTCGCGCGGCGGCGCGAGCCGCCTCCATGCGCGGTACGAGCTCCTCAAGCGTCAGTGACGGATCCCACGCAAGGAGGGCGGCGATCCCTTCGGCGGCATTCCGGGTTGGGACTACGACAACATGTGCTGCGGAAAGATCGGCAGCTTGCCGTGCTGCCAGAACGATGTTGCTGTTGTTCGGCAGAACCACGACGAACTCGGTGCCGGCATGAGCAATTGCCGACGCGATCTCCGCGGCAGATGGATTCTCGGTCTGGCCACCGTGCACGATCTGCGACGCGCCAGCCGAACGCAAGATGTCGCCAAGGCCAGCGCCTGCGGCGACAGCAACAATTGATGTTCCACGTCCCAGCGAGGACGCGGCAGGTCGTGGGGAGGCGGTAAGGGGGCCGTCGGCGAGCTGATTGAATGCGGCGTGTCCTGTCGCGCGCTCTGCGCTCTGCTGGTCAAGGTTTTCAATCGTCACCGCACGAACATCACCAAGGCTAATTCCATACGCCAATACCTCGTCGGGTCGGAGATTGTGGACGTGTACTTTGCAGGTGGTCTCATCGCCGGCAACCAACACGCTCTCCCCGATCGTTTCGAGGTGGGCGCGAATAGCGGCAAGATCTAGGGGTGAGGCTGGCGAGCTCAGGATAAAGACCGTCTCATAGCCGAACTCAGTTGGAGCGGTATCAATCGGCGCGACTGGCGCGGCTACTTTGGCGAGCGTGGCCGACGGTGGGGCGGCACCTCGACGTTCCGCCTCAACCGTCCCTCGGGATGGGGCGACTGACGGAACATGTGCGATCCCTTCCAGGATGAGCTGCAGCCCCGCGCCACCAGAGTCAACGACACCAGCTTCACGTAGGACTGCCAGTAGCGTCGGTGTCTTCTCTACCGATACGCGCGCCGTGGCGGCAATGCTCTCAAGGAAAGGTCGAAGTTCCGATGCCCCCTCCGACTCCTTCATCGCCGCCGCGGCTACTTCACGCGCAACGGTGAGAATCGTCCCTTCAGTTGGCGTGGCAACCGCCGAATAGGCATGCAGCACGCCAATGGAGAGAGACTGCGCGATCTCTGTGGCCCTTGCTCGTTGGCGACCGCGAACGGCTTGTGGGAGTCCGCGAAGAATTTGTGAGAGGAGCACTCCGGAATTTCCCCGTGCGCCAAGTAGGGCGCCACGGGCGACAGCCGCACTGACTTCATCAATCGCGGTTACACCGGTGGCAAGTGAGGCGTCGCCTTCTGCGATTGCGGCCTTTAGGGTTGCCAGCATGTTGGTCCCCGTATCCCCATCGGGTACGGGGAAGACGTTCAGGGCATTGACCTCGTCCACTCGGCTTTCCAAGCGATCAAGGCCCGATCGAAGGGCGGCCATCAACTCAACGCCGTCCCAGCTCTTACGGCTCATCGCAGGGAAACCCCTATGGCCACGCTGCGCTGCTCGATTTGATTCATACGGGTTCCCTCCCTTTGCCGAGCCTGGGCAAGGCTTCGGACGCACCTGCTACGATACGGCACGAACGACGGGCGTGTCCCACTGGGAGCCCCACCACGTAAGGAGATTTGATATGGCTCGCTTCTGCACCCTCTGCGGCAAGGACTCGATTGCGGGATTCAACCCCCAGTCGGTCGGGATGAACCGCGTCCGTGCTCACCGACGCTTCCGCGCCAACCTGCAGCCGACCGTGATTGCCGTTGGAACGACCACAAAGCGTGTGCTGGTCTGCACCCGCTGCCGCCGCACCGCCAGCAAGGGCGCCTAAGCCGACCACGACCCTAGCGGGTCGCCGACTCCCTAATCGCTTGTACCGCCCCGCCCATCCCCTTCACGCCATGCGCCGAGAAAAGCGCGCTGCCGACAACCAATAGGTCTGCCCCAGCCGCTACCGCATCGCCCGCCGTAGTTGGATTGATGCCACCGTCGACATGGACTGGCAGCTGATGCCCATCTCGGTCACCGACCAGTGCGCGGATCGCAGATATACGTCCAGCGGCCCCAGGACGATACGACTGTCCCCCGAAGCCTGACTTTACTGTCATGACGAGTGCAAAATCCAGCTGGTCTCGGAACGGGGCAAGCGACTCAATCGGCGTTTCTGGGTCAAGCGCGAGCCCGGCGCGGCCACCGCTGTCACGAATGGCGTCGAGGATAGCTCGGTGTTGATCTGGTGCCTCGACGTGGATTGCGACCGATTCGCACCCTGCATCAACGTACCGCGTCGCCCAGAGCCCTGGCGAGAGGATCATCAGGTGCGCATCAAACGGCAGTTTCGTCGCCGCGCGGAGTGATTCAACGGTCGCGAGGCCAAAGGTGAGGTTTGGCACGAAGTGACCATCCATGATGTCGAGATGGATGCGATCAACCCCAGCCGCTTCGGCCGCCTGCACCGCATCGCGAAGCGCGCCGAGATCAGCATTCAAGATGCTCGCGGCGATTTGGATGCGTGCACTGCTCACGCATCACCTCCCAATGGCCCAGAGGGCGCAATCGGCTGTGCGGTGCGCTGCCCCTGCAGGGCGGCCGCACTCGCTGCTACCAGCAACTCGCGTCGACGGGCAACGGCTATCGGCGTTGGAGCGCCAGCCTTCTCGGCGGCAAGTTGCCCGCACGCCGCCCCTGCCTCGCGACCGCGGTTGCGGCGCACGGTGACGGTGAGCCCAGCAGCCCGTAGTTGAGTGGCGATCTGCTCGATTCGCTCAGGCCTGGACTCCTGCCACGGGGTGTGTGCCACGGCGTTCATGGGGATCAGGTTAACGTGCGCGCCGCTCCCCCGGAGCAGCGAGGCAAGTGCCGCTGAATCTTCCGCGCGATCGTTGATGCCGTCGATCATCGTCACCTCGAAAGTGGTGCGCCGCCCGGTCGCACGAGAATGAGAATCCGCGGCCGCGATCACCGCCTCGACCGGCCACTTGCGGTTGAGCGGCACAAGAAGATCGCGCAGCGGGTTGCGTGCTGCATGCAGAGAGACGGCGAGGGTGATCTGTGGGCGCTGCTTGGCGAGACGCTCGATCCCAGGCACGACGCCGCTAGTTGAGACGGTGATGCGACGCTGCCCAATCCCGCCGCGCGCTGGGTCAGTCAATCCATCGATTGATGCAAAGACAGCATCAATGTTCTGTAGCGGCTCCCCCATTCCCATATAGACAACATTGGTCAGCTCGCGGCTCTCCGTCCGGAGGATCTGGCGAGCGATGCGCACCTGGTCTTGGATCTCTCCCGCGCTGAGATTGCGGGTGAAGCCAAGTTCCCCCGTGGCGCAAAATGGGCAACCGACCGCACATCCCGCTTGACTTGAGACGCAGACCGTGGCGCGCGGCCCCGAACCACGGCGTGGATCGGCGGGAGAGCGCATCAACACCGCCTCAACCTTCGCGCCATCAGAAAGGGTGAGCAGCAGTTTCGTAGTGGCACCATCTTCCGCCTCTTGGCGCTCCACCTCGTCGAATGCGCTGAAACGGATCTCGTTCGCCAGGCGTTCTTGGAGCGGCTTGCCGAGTGTGGTCACGCCACTCCATGAGGTGGCCACTGAGCGCCATGCCCCATCAAGGATCTGGGTCACGCGATAGGACTCAGCGCCTAGGTCGCTGACCCGTGCCGCAAGTTGATTGACGCTGAGGTCAGAGAGGCTGAGGGGGCGCTGTGATCCCCCTGGCGCCGCTGACTCTTTCATTCTGCGATTCTCCCATGGGCGGCGAGTTCCGCTTGGCGCCCTCGCGCAAACTCCCCTCCCGTCATGCTCTTGCCTCCTGCCGGGGTTACGCGATCAAGGCGCACTGTTCCCCCGGCGAGGCCGAGCAGCAGCGTTTCGTCGCGCAGCTCAAGCGCCCCTGGGGCAACTACCGGGCCACCCTCTTCTACGCCAACGCTCGACAAGATCAGTCGATCCACAACCCCAGGAATTTCCACCCAGAGACCGGGCCATGGTTGATATGCCCGCCACATACGCAGCGCCGTTTGGTATGACGTTTGCGCACCTACTCGGCCGTCGGCGCGACCGAGCCGCGTGGTTTGCGTCGCACCATCACTGCTCTGCGGCACTGCCACCTCGCTCCCCTGAAGCCAGGTTGCGAGCGTATCGGCGATACCTACAGCAGCGAGTTCGGCCAGTTCTGCCTCGAGCTCCGCGGCCGTGACGTCTGGGCGCGGTCGCAGATGCTGCACGGCAATGATTGGACCCGTATCCACCCCTTGATCCATCACGATGGTGGAGACCCCAGTCTCCCGATCGCCGGCAAGAATCGTTGCGGGAATTGGGCTCGCGCCGCGATGGCGCGGCAGGAGCGATGGGTGCAGATTGACGATGCCGCGCGGGTAATGGTCGAGCAACGCTGTAGGGATGATCTGCCCAAAGTCTGCGAGGAGCGCTCCCTCCGCGCCAAGTGACTGGATTCGTGCAACTTCGGCCGCATCACGAACCTTAGCGACGTGTTCAACCCGCAGTCCTGCGGCCGTAGCCCATCTATCCACCGGGGTCGGTCTAAGTGCGCCGCTTCGTCCCGCAGTGCGTGGTGGGGCCGTGATGACGGCGAGAATGGTGAATCGTGGGTCGGCTGCGACAGCGCGGAACGACGGGACCGCGAAGCCACCACTGCCAAACAGGATCAGGCGACTACTTGTGACTATGCCCTCGCAACACCTTGCGGCGCTGTGCAGCGACGACTGCCTCTGGCGAATCATCCGGTTCCTCATCGTCTTCTTCATCAACGGCGATGAGTTGATCCATGGAGTCGAGGTAATCAATGTAGAGGGTGCCGGCGAGGTGGTCGAGTTCGTGCTGTACGGCGCGCGCCAAGAACCCGTGTTCGCTGAACTTGTACTGGCGACCAGTGCGATCTTGCGCCTCAACCCAAACGCGCTCCTTGCGCGTGATCTCAGCCACGTAGCCTGGGATCGAGAGGCAGCCTTCAAGATCAGTTTGATCGCCCGTGTCGCGCACAATTCGCGGGTTCACCAGTTCATAGGTCTTCCCTTTCGCCTCAACAACCGCAACGTTCAGCGGTTCACCAAGTTGCGGAGCGGCAAGTCCAACTCCTGGCGCGGCGCGCATCGTATGGGCCAGATCATCAAGGAGCGAGTGCAGCAGCTTCCCGAAACTCTCCACGGGCGCACCAGGGATGCGCAGCCGCGGGTCACCAAGCAGGAGGATCGGACGAACACTCATGGCGAGATTCTAGCAAGGGCTAGAGCAAGGTCTCAGGGTCTACATCCACCATAAGGTCGCGTCCACGGATCAGCGGGAGGTACGGCTCAAGGTTCACGGCACGAAGGATTAGGTTCTCGCGCCAACGCCCCGCTCGCCGTGGCACCCATGCTGGGATCGGACCAAGAATGCGCGCCTGGTCATCGCTGGCGGCTGCCGCCGCGGAACGGAGGGTGGCCGACAGCCCTTCGATACTGCGCCGCGCTGCAGCGGCGGTTGCCGCCGCGGCACTGACCTTAACCGTGCGAAGGAATGGCGCTCCACCGGCAGCCTTCCGCAGCCCGATCTCTCGGGTGCGCCAAGCCTCAACACTCCCTCCGCGCGCGATCTCTACCGCCGCCGTGATCGCCGGGTCGTCGGGTCGATAACTCTGAATGACCGCGACGCCGGCATGCGCGCCGCGTCCGAGTCGCCCCACCGCCTGAACGACGAGTGCCACAGCGCGCTCTGCCGCACGCTCGTCTGGGAGGAGCAGCCCCGTGTCAGCCGAAACAATGCCAACCAACGCAAGCGCCGGCAGATCCAGCGCCTTTGCGGCAAGGGCGGTGCCGACCAAAATCTGGGTGCGACCACTACGGAACGCGTCGAGGATGCGATCACCAGAGCCGATTGCCGATGCGGCATCTGCGTCGAGTCGATCAACGACTATCTCAGGGAGCGCCGCGCGCACTTCCGCCTCAAGGCGCTCAGTGCCACCACCCAGTGCCCGAATACGCGCTCCACCGCACGACGGGCAGCGAGTGAGAGGTTCCGCCGCAATGCCGCACCCGTGGCAGCGCAACAACGAGCCAGCACTATGCAGCACAAGCGGCCGCTCACACGACGGGCACGACTGTGCGGCACCGCAATCGCGACAGAGCAGCGCCGAAGCCAGACCGCGACGATTGATGATCAGGAGTGCTTGGGATCCGCTCGCCCAATCCAGCGCGGTCAGCCGCTCAAGGAGAGAGCGGCTCATCATGCCGCGCCACCCGTCGGCAAGCTCTTGTCGCAGGTCAATTACCTCAACGAGAGGAGCCGGGGTGCGACGCCTTAGGGTGAAGCGCTTCCAGCCTTCAATCTCGGCCCGAGCTAGGGACTCAATTGCAGGGGTGGCGCTCAGGAGAAGAGTTGTCGCACCGGCGAGGCGAGCCAGTTCTCGCGCCGCGTCTCGTGCGTGCAGTCTTGGGGTGCGATCAGATTTATAGGCACCCTCGTGCTCTTCGTCTACAACGATGAGTCCGACCTCGTCGCGCAGCGCGCCGAGTGCGACACGTGTGCCGACAACTAGGTGCGGACCTCGCTCAAGAAGCCGATCATGTGCATCGAGTCGCTCACCTGCGCTGAGGCCCGAATGGATCGGTTCAGGCGATCCACCAGCCGTGGCCAGCATGTCTGCAGCGATTGCAACCTGCGCCGCCTCTGGAACCAGCCAAAGGACTGATCGACCAGCTGCGATAACGCGTACCGCCGCTTCCGCAGCGGCGCGGCTCTTCCCAGAGCCGGGTGGACCGTCAACAAGGATGGTCTTCCCCGCCATGCTGCGATCACAAGCCGTATCGGCCACCTCGCGCTGCACATCGGTCAGGCTGATCTCGGCCTCTGCCACCGCAGCAGACGCGCTCCGTCGATCGGCATGTCGGCGTTGCATACGCCGCACCTCGAGTTGCACAGCGCCCGTATCCGCAAGTCGGCGTGCAGTTGGGAGTCCTCCGGGGAGTGCGCTCGCGGCGACCCAGGGGTCGCCATTGCGCGCCGCACCGGCCAGCTGCTCCACTGCTGCAGCCTGTCGAGAACCGAGCCGCATAGTCTTTAGGATGGCGTCTGCGCCGTTCGGGATTAGCGAGGCGAATGTTGTGTCCAGACTTTGCGCACCGCGACGGACGAGTGACCAACGACGCTCCGCCTCTCCAACCTCTTCAAGCTGTCGCAGGGTCCTGAGCGTTGCCGCTCGCGTCTTACCGCGCGCTCCGGTGAGGCGCTCGACTGCAACCCACTCCTCGCCGAGACCGATGCGTGCCGAGATTTCGCTCGCCTCCCCCACCCTCCGGGCTTCGAGAACCACGGCATCCAACATGCCCGCAGGGAGGAGCGATCGAACTGTGGTGGCAATTGGCGCGGCCCATCGCTTCGCAATGCTCTCTGCCAGCGACATCAGGAGCGGTGTCACAAGCGGTGCGGTACCGAGTCTCCCCTCAATTGGCTTGAGGGTGATCCCGACTGGCGGCAGATCTGCGGGATTGAGTGCGACCACAATGCCAATCGCACGCCGTCCACCAAACGGCACGATTACGCCATCGCCAACGGTGACAGGCGTCACATTGCCAGCAAGGTAGTCGTAGAGACGCTCACCGGGAGCCCCTGGCACATCGACGGCCACCCGAACGACCGACATCGGCGAAGTCACGTGAGGCTCAGCGCCCCTGGTCACACCGAAATCCGGCGCTCCGGGTGCTTCGCACGCTCGGCGAGGACAATCTTCTCAACCTGAGCTGCGGCCTCCTCGGGATAGCCAGTCTCGTTCAGCACCAGATAGTCATACTCCTGTGCCCGTTCCATCTCCGTAATCGCATTTCGCGCGCGGGTTACCAGTTCATCGGCTGTCTCGGTGCCGCGACCCGCGAGGCGTTCGGCGAGCGCCTCTGGTGATGGGGGCGCGACGAAGATCAGAATCGCTTCAGGGATGACCTTTCGAAGGCTTCGCGCTCCCTGAACATCAATCTTGCAAAGTGCGTCTTGCCCTCGGGAAAGTGCCCCGCGAACTTCGTCGCGTGGGGTGCCATAGGAGCGATCGTGCACCGTAGCCGCCTCCAGGAGTTCGCCAGCGGCGTTCAGGGCGTCAAACGATTCGCGACTGTGAAAGTGATAGTGCACGCCATCCATTTCTCCCGTGCGGGGCGGTCGCGTGGTGCAGGTGACGACGTAGTGGAAGGTTTGGCCCACCGGCCGGCGGCGAAGTTCATTGATGATGGTGTCTTTGCCCACGCCGCTCGGTCCTGAGATCACGATCACCTGGGCGCCTGGTGCCCCGACGCGTCGTTGTGGCTCCATCACCCCTCCCCTCTGCTGGAGTGCAACCGTAGCGCATCAAGCGGCGCTTGCAGATCAGCAGGCAGCTCAGCCTCGAGCCGCATCAAGCGCCCATCTCGCGGGTGGGCAAAGACGATCTTCCACGCGTGCAGAAAGAGGCGCGTTGTTGCATCAGGCCCACGTCGACTGGTCCCATTTCCATAGGTAGGGTCACCGGCGATCGGGTGCCCAATCTCCGTCAGGTGCACACGAATCTGATGCGTACGACCGGTGATCAGGTCCACCTCAAGCAGCGTCCACCCGGGGAATCGTTCTCGGACTCGGTACCCGGTCGTCGCTTCGCGGCCACCGGCCACCACCGCCATGCGCTTGCGCTCGTTCGGGTCTCGACCGATGGGCGCTTCAATGCGACCCAACTCTGCCGCGACCGAACCCTGCACAAGCGCCAGGTACGTCTTCTTTATTCGCCGTGCCTTCAGTTGCGCCATCAAACTCAGCTGCGCAACATCGCCCTTCGCGACGATCAGCAGCCCACTGGTGTCTTTGTCAAGTCGATGCACGAGCCCGGGCCGTGCAACTCCGGCGATTCCTGGCAACTCTTCCACATGGTGAAGCAGCGCATTGACGAGAGTTCCAGTGGCGTGTCCTGGCGCGGGATGCACTACCAGGCCCGCCGGCTTGTTGACTACAACAATGTCTTCATCCTCATAGACCACGGTGAGAGGAATATCTTCAGCGAGCAGCGTGGTTTCACTAACCGGGGGGATCACCAGGTGAAGCGTCTGCCCAGGGATCAGCGTGGCGCTAGCCCGGACGATCAGCCCGTCCATCGTGAGGTGACCCTCTGAGATAAGACGTTGCACAAACGACCGTGAGAGGCCACTACGGTCCGCAACAAACCGATCGGCACGTTGTCGCGCCGCCTCTGGCGGAATTGGAAGATCGAGCTCGCGTGCCTCACTCATGAGGCCACCGTACTACGAGGGCGCCGCAGGGTATCCACGAGCAAGATCATGATTCCGAGGCTTATCCCCGCATCGGCGACATTGAAGGTCCAGAATCGCAGGCTCCCAAATCCGATATCAATGAAATCAAGCACGTAGCCAAAAGCGAGACGGTCTATCAGATTGCCGATCGCTCCACCGATAAGAAGGGCGACCCCAACCGTGAGTGGTGTTACCTGGAGCATCCGCTCACGCTCGTGATAGATCACCAGCGCAACGATCACCCCGATGCTCAGTACGGCAAGAAGTGGGGCGCTCCCCTGCACGATGCCGAAAAGACCGCCGCGATTCTCGCCTCGAATGATCTGCAAGTACGAGCCGATCAGCTGGTATGGGGTCGCTAGATCCATGCCGTCAACCAGCATCTTAGATCCGCGATCTGCCGCGATGACCCCAAGTGCAATCAGCCCTACGGTGACTCGCCTCATCCGGCTGACCGGCGGAAAGAGAAAGCCGTGACGCCGAACGAGAGTTCAATCTCATCGGTCTCGTCACCAGGTGTGGTGCCAAAGTCAACTGATCGAGCACCTACGCTCTGCATGAGTGAATCCCTATACGGCGCGAGTGACTGCGCTGAATCTGGGAGGTAGAGGCGTATCGGATCACCCATCTGCAGCCCAGCGCGCTTCCGCAAGTCTTGCACGGCGCGAGAGAGCTCTCGGACATCGCCCTCCGCAACAAGTTCTGGCGTCAACGCAGTGTCAAGTTCCACAACAAGACCATCTGCTTCGGCCACAAAACCGCCCTCGCGTGGGATTGCCTGAATCTCAATCTCATCTGGCGCAAACTCCAACCCCTCAATTCGTACAGCACCGCCGGCTAGGAACTCCACAGAACCAGAACGCGCTGCGGCAAGCACTGCCTGCAGCTTGTCGCCAAGTCGCTTGCCCACCTTCGGTAAGAGCACCTTTACCTTGCGCTCAAAGAGTCCTGAGGCATCGGTCACCGGTTCCACCCGCTTCACGTTCAACTCATCTGCAAGGATCGCGAGGAGCGCCTCATCTGGTGTATCGCCAGCGAAGACAACTCGCGCCAGCGCAAGTGGCTGTCGAGTCCGCATGGCGACGGCGCTGCGCACGGAGCGTCCGAGTTCGGCGGCGCGAATAACTCGGCGCATCGCATCCTCGAGGGCGAGGTCGCGCCAGCCGTTCACCCGCGCCGCTGGCCACGGCTGTAAGTGGATGCTCCCCGTTGCGCCGTCGGCGACGAGGTTCGTATACATTGCGTCCGTGAGCATCGGTGCAATCGGTGCAGCGGCCTGCAGCAGGGTCAGCAGAGACTCGTGCAACGTGGCAAACGCATCGTTTCGATCCGCCTCACTAGCGGAAAGATCGAAGCGATCACGTGACCGGCGGAGGTACCAGGTGGAGAGCTCATCAATCCCCTCCTCCAAGCGGGCAACGGCCGACTGGGCGTCGAAGCCCCGAAGTGCCCCCTCCACCGTTGCTACCAAATCTGCGGTTCGGCTCAGGATCCATCGATCCATGGCGCTCCTCTCGGACACAGGGCGCGCCGTGCCGCCAGGTCGCCAGGCCGCGCTGTTGGCGTAGCCAATGTGGAAGGCGTAGACGTTCCATAGGACGAGGAGCTTGCGGCGTGCCTCATCCGCGCCGCTCCAGCCAAAGTGCACATTCTCTTCAGGACGCGACCCGGCGAAGAGCCAGCGCATGACGTCAGCCCCCATGCGATCAGCTGCCTCATCGAATTCAATGGAGTTACCCCAACTCTTGTGCATCTGGCGGCCGTCTTCGGCAAAGACGAGTCCATACCCGAATACGGTTTTCGTTGGTTCACTGCCAACCATGACGGTCGACATCGCGAGTAGCGAGTAGAACCAGTTTCGGAACTGGCCGGGGAAGCTCTCCGTAATCAGATCTGCTGGGAACCAGCGCTTCCAGTATTCCGGGTCGCTGCGATACCGCATTGTTGAGAGCGAGACGATCCCCGCATCGAGCCACGGGTTCCCCACATCGGGGACTCTCTGCACAGCATCACCACACTTGCTGCACGCAATTCGAACCTCGTCAACGTATGGACGATGGGGGCTATGCCCCGCCAACATTTCAAGTCCGGCGACGGCGCGCTGCTCAAGCTCAGCTCGTGACCCGAGTACCTCTACTGCGCCGCACCCTTCGCACTCGTAGATGGGAAGCGCAAGACCCCAATAGCGTTTCTTGGAGATCATCCAGTCACTCATGTTGCGCAGCCAGTCCAACTCGCGATCGTGGCCGAACTCAGGGAGCCACGAGATGTTATCAACGACATCCATGATCTGATAGCGGAGGCTCGCTTTCTTCTCTGCAGCGGTCAGTTGCTCGCGTGGCTTCTCATAGGTTGCGCCCATGCTGATGAACCACTCATCCACGAGTCGGAAGGCGAGCGGCGTAGCGCAGCGCCAGCAGTGCGGGTAGCGGTGTGTGATCTTCTCGCGGCGCAAGAGGCTTCCGCTCTGCTCAAGGGCTGCAAAGACGAGATCAGCGACAGCGAGCCAATCCTTGCCGGTCAAGTCATTGAAACCGTCCAGGTAGGTGCCGCTCTCGTCGATTGGCGCGATCATCGGCAGTCCTTCAGTGACACAGAGCGCGTGGTCTTCGCTTCCGCAGGCCGGGGCAATGTGGACGATGCTCGTCCCCTCCTCTGCTCCAACATCACTCCACGAAATGACGCGGTGCGCGGCACCATCGGCGCCGAGCGCCTCCGCTACCGCTGGCGCAGCGTCAAACGTGGCGCGATAACGCCATCCAACCAACTCACTCCCCTGCTTGGTGTCGAGTACTTTGGCGCGAGGCGCGCCACCGCCAAGCGCAGCTACACGCCGCGTAGCGCCGATCCACATCTTGCGGCCGTCAAATTCCACCAGTTCATACGCGAGGGTTGGGTTTACCGCAGCGGCGACGTTGGCTGGAATCGTCCACGGCGTAGTCGTCCATGCGAGGAGCTCTTCGCCAGGTCGATCGACAAGGGGGAAGCCGAAGTAGGCCGAAGGGTCGTCTCGGTCCGCATACCCTTCGGTCATCTCATGCTGGCTGATGCCGGTGCCACACCGCGTGCACCATGGCATGCTGTCGCTCCCCTTATAGAGCCAACCGCGACGGTGGCATTCGGCGAGGAAACTCCAGATCAGATCGTTGTTCTCATCCGAGAATGTGAAATACGAGCCACCAATCTCGGGCGAGCCGAGCTGTCCGATAAGTGCCTCTGGCGTTCCACGAACCTCTCCAGCCGCACCGTTAATCGAAGTTTGCTGCTCTGGAGCATCGCCGAGTGCATCACGCAGGCGCAAAAGGTCCGCTGGATCGTTCCAATCCATCCACATCCCAAGTCGAATGGACTGTTCGGTTTGTCGGGCGGCATACGTGAGCACGCGCTGCTTGCAGAGTCGAATGAATTCGGCGAGACCGCGCTCTTCAATCTGGCGCTTTGAGGTGAGCCCCAGCTCTTTCTCAACGTTGACTTCGACCCAGAGACCCTGACAGTCGAATCCTTGTTGCCAGCGGAGTTCGTGGCCAAGGGAGGCGCGGAAGCGCTGGAAGAGATCCTTATAGGTGCGGCCCCAGGCATGGTGAACGCCCATCGGATTGTTCGCAGTGATGGGACCATCGAGGAAGGACCAGGGTTCCCCGCCGGATGTCTGTGCGCGGAGACGGTCAAAGGTTCCCTCGGCGCGCCAACGCGCCAGCATCTGGTGCTCCAGGCTGATCAGGTCAGGCTTCGAATCCACAGGGTTGAACATTGGGAGGAGCGTGCCACGCCACCCCCGACATGGCAAACGGGGGGCATCCCCCTTCTCGGTGAGGCGGTATGGTTCTCGCTATGACCCAACCAACGGAGACTCCACGACGCTCAGCCTTCGCGGCGGCTGTCTTTTCGCTCGTGGTACCTGGGTTCGGGCACCTCTATGAACGGCGGTGGCGAGCGGCACTCCTTTTCCTTGCGCCCCCTATCCTCATCCTGGCCCTCGTCGGCGGCATCGTCGCGGCCGATGGCCTGCCAGGGCTCGTCGGACTCCTCATCACCCCGTTCGGACTAAGTGCGGCTGGAATCCTAAACATCCTCTTGGCGGTGTGGCGCGGCGTCGCCGCCGTCGACGCATGGCGCTGGGCACTGCGCCGCGATGGAGGGGCTCGCGCAATTGGAACCTCGTTTGCTGGCCTTTCCCTCTCACTCGCTGCCGCGCTCTCGCTGCATCTGATCCTTGGCGGATACGTTGCCACCGCATCGGAGCTTGTCGGCGGAATCTTTTCGTCCGGCACCGTGGCACCTGGATCTACTCCCGCGCCACGCTGGGACGGTAAGGAGCGTCTCAACGTGCTGCTCGTAGGAATCGATCAACGTGGAGACAGTACCTCCTTCAATACAGACACCCTGATCGTTGCAAGTGTCGACCCCGTGAACGGCACGGTCACGATGTTCAGTATCCCCCGAGACACGGTGGACTTCCCCGTCCCAGCAAACGCCCAACGGCTGTACGGGGCAACCTATGGCAACAAGATCAACTCGTACTACGCTTCGGCGAACCGACATCCCGACGTGTTCCCAGATGGCCCAATGCCCGCCTTGCGCGACATGCTCGGCAACTTCTACGGCATGACCATTGACTACTCGCTCATGGTGAACTTCTCTGGCTTCCAAGAGATTGTTGACGCCCTTGATGGGGTACGCATCACCGCACGGAACCCGGTGGCAGATGACTCATACCCAATTGGTGGCGGCAAATACGCGAGAATTCATCTCCTCGCCGGAGTGCACGCCATGGACGGCGCAGAGGCCCTGATCTTTGCTCGATCGCGACACGGTAGCTCCGACTTTGATCGGGCAGCGCGACAACAGCAGGTGATCTCTGCGATTCGGGCCCAAAGCGACATGGCGGCGATTACAAGGAACTTGCCATCGCTTGCAGCGGCATTAAAGGATTCACTAAAGAGCGATTTCCCACAGCAAGACCTACCCCTACTCCTGGATTTAATCGCTCAAATTGATACTGGAAGCATTCGCAGCCTCGTCTTTACGCCACCGACGTACCAGACGGTCGGTTCGGACAGTCGTGGCTACATCATTACCCCCGACGTCGCCAAGATTCGTGCCGCGGTACTGCAGGCGTTCAGCGCGCAGCCTACGAAGGAGGAACGCGAAGCCGACGCGATCGCCCGAGAAGCGGCACGGATCTGGGTGCTGAACGGCACGGGGAGAAAGGGTGAGGCTGGCGTTCTCGCCACGGCGCTCAGCCGTGCAGGCCTCGATGCATCTGCGCCGACAGCAATTACGCCGGGCGAGATCGGCCTGCTCAAGACAAGATTCATTGTGTACAACGGAGCGGAACAGCGAATGCCCGTTTCGCTGGCTCTGCTTGAGAAGCTTCTTGGCCTCAAGGCAACGTTGATCGACGACCCAACTATCACAGTTGATGTGGAGATCATCACCGGAGCCGACGTTCCGACCATCTCCCCCTAGGGGCTGATCGGGCTTAGTAGATCGGCGTAAGCCAGTGCTTGTAGGCGGGGACCTTGCCCCGCACGGCGTCAAAGTAGCGACTTTGGATTCGCTTCGTTAGCTCGCCAATCTTCCCCGTACCGACGGATCGATGATCAACCTCAATCACGGGCGAGACCTGGGCACCAGTTCCCACGAGGAAGATCTCATCAGCGATGTAGAGCTCGCTTCGATCGATCTGTCGCTCGACCACGGGGATACCCAACTCTGCGGCAATCTCGATGATGCCGGCCCGTGTGATCCCCTCCAAGATGTCGTCGTTCACGCCAGGGGTAACGAGCTTTCCGCCACGCACCATGAAGAGGTTCTCGGCGGAACCTTCGGAGACCTTCCCCGACTCGGTAAGCACGATTGCCTCATCGAACCCGTTCAGCCCCGCCTCGCTCTTTGAGAAGGCGCTATTCACGTAGTTTCCTACGACCTTCGCTCGTGCTGGGATGGCAAGGTCAGAGGTTCGGCGTGTGGCAACGGTTGCGCAGCGGATCCCCGTAGCAGTGTCGATGTAATCGCCGAACGGAACGGAGATGACATAGATGTCGTTCTCCAGGCCGTGAAGCTTGACCCCAATGGCCCGAGAGCTCTTGTAGACGCTCGGCCGAACGTAGACGTCCTCTCTAAACGCGTTGCGTTTCAAGAGCTCGACCACGATCCCCTGCAGCTCCTGCACGTCTGGGAGCGGGTCCATAAGCATGATCTTGCAGGAGGAGCGGAGCCGCTCCAGGTGCTCAGTAACCTTTAGCGCATAGAGCTGCTGCTCGTCCGCGTTCCAGTAGGCGCGAATTCCCTCAAAAGTTGCCGTGCCATACAAGAACGCGTGCGTCATCACGCTCACCTT